>NZ_AP024322.1:2148394-2455308 GCF_018408855.1 Caballeronia sp. NK8
GTATATCGAAACGCGGACCGATGTGGTCGCCGCGTTCCGCCCGAAAAGCGCGCTACGCCCGCCGAAGGCTTAAGACGCGGCGGCAGGCGCCGACGGAATCAGGAAGTGCTCGCGGTAGTACTTGAGTTCGTCGATGGACTCGTGGATATCCGCGAGCGCGGTGTGCATCGCGCGCTTCTGGAAGCCCTTGTAGATCGCCGGCTGCCAGCGGCGGCACAGTTCCTTCAAGGTGCTGACATCGAGATTGCGGTAGTGGAAAAACGTCTCCAGTTCCGGCATCCAGCGCGCCATGAAACGGCGGTCCTGGCAGATCGAGTTGCCGCACATCGGCGACTTGCCGGGCGGCACGTACTGACCGAGAAAATCGCGGATCTGACGTGTGGCCTCGGCTTCATCGACGGTCGACACCTTCACGCGCTCCGTCAGTCCCGAGCGGCCGTGCGTGTTGCGGTTCCATTCATCCATGCGGCCGAGCGCCTCGTCCGTCTGATGAATCGCGAGCACCGGCCCTTCCACCAGCTTGTCGAGCGTCGAATTCGTCACGACCACCGCGATCTCGATGATGCGGTCGTTGTCCGGATCGAGACCGGTCATCTCCATGTCGAGCCACACGAGGTTCATGTCGCTGCGCACGAGCACATTTTCGTCTGATTCGGGAGTGGCGGAGATGTCGGTCATGAGAAGCGGCCTGAGAGATGGGAAAGCCGCTGCGCGCCGGCACGGCCTAGAACCTATAATTCTCGCATAGTTCAATCGGAATTCCGGATGACCAACCTCACTCTTGCTTTCTCGACGGTGTTCGTCGTCGCCCTGGTCGCGATGGTTGCGACCAAGCTCTGGCTCGCGTCGCGCCAGATCCGCTACGTCGCCGCGCATCGCAACGGCGTGCCGGCGCAATTCTCCGGCACGATTCCGCTCACCGCGCATCAGCGCGCCGCGGATTACACCGTAGAACGCACGCGCCTCACGATGATCGAAGTCGTCACGAGCGCGGTCGTGCTCGTCGCGCTGACGCTGCTCGGCGGCGTGCAGGCGCTCGATCTCGCCATCTCCGACTGGCTCGGCCGCGGCTATCTCGGACAGATCGCGCTGGTGGCGTCGGTCATCGCGATCACGAGCGTCATCGACCTGCCGTTCGACTACATCCGTCACTTCGTGATCGAGGAAAAGTTCGGCTTCAACCGCATGTCGAAGAAGCTCTTTTTCGCCGATCTCGTGAAAGGCACGGCGCTCGGCATCGTGATCGGCGCGCCGCTCCTGTTGCTCACGCTCTGGCTGATGGATCGCGCCGGCACGTTCTGGTGGCTGTGGACGTGGATGGTGTGGGTCGCGTTCCAGCTCCTCGCGATGATCATCTATCCGACCTTCATCGCCCCGCTCTTCAACAAATTCGAGCCGCTCAAGGACGAGGCGCTCGTCGCGCGCATCACGAATCTGATGTCGCGCACGGGTTTTGCGGCCAAGGGCCTGTTCGTGATGGACGGCAGCCGCCGCTCCGCGCACGGCAACGCGTACTTCACGGGCTTCGGCGCGGCGAAGCGCATCGTGTTCTTCGACACCCTGCTCGCGCGTCTGTCAGGCAGCGAGATCGAGGCCGTGCTCGCGCACGAACTCGGCCACTTCAAGCGGCGTCATGTGCTGAAGCTGATGGTCGTCATGTTCGGCATCAGCCTCGCGATGCTCGCGCTGCTCGGCTGGCTCATTCAGACGACGTGGTTCTATGAGGGCCTCGGCGTGCGGCCGTCGCTCGTCGGCAGCAACAACGGGCTCGCGCTCGTGCTCTTCATGCTCGTGCTGCCCGTGTTCATGTTCTTCATCACGCCGCTCGGCAGCCTGACTTCGCGCAAGAACGAGTTCGAAGCCGATGCCTTCGCCGCCAGCCAGACCGATCCGAAGGATCTCGTGAACGCGCTCGTGAAGCTCTACGAGGACAACGCATCGACGCTCACGCCCGATCCCATCTACACCGCGTTTTATTACTCGCATCCACCCGCTTCACAACGCATCGACCGCCTGATGCAGCACGCCGCATGACGCGCGGCTCGATGCGCCTCGAAGGCACGGTTATCGCGGCGCACGGACGTCACTACCTGGTCTCGCCGGCAGACGGCGGACCGATGTTCCAGTGCTTCCCGCGCGGCAAGAAAAGCGAAGTGGCGGTCGGCGATCGCGTGATCTACGAACAGTCGTCGGCGGATCAGGGCGTGATCGTCGAGATCGGCGAACGGCGCAATCTGCTGTATCGCTCGGATCAGTTCAAGTCGAAGCTCTTTGCCGCGAATCTCGATCAACTGCTGATCGTGCTCGCGACCGAGCCGCACTTCAGTGAGGACTTGCTTGGGCGCGCGCTGATCGCAGCGGAAGCGCATGGGCTGGAGTCGCTGATCGTGCTGAACAAGATCGATGTCGAAGGCGCGCTGCCGCTTGCGCGCGAGCGTCTCGCGCCGTATCGGGCGCTTGGTTATACGGTGATCGAACTGTCCGCGAAGATGGCGCCCGGCGATGTCCACCCGCAACTCGACGCCCGCCTGAAAGGCCGCTCGACGATCCTGCTCGGCCAGTCGGGCATGGGCAAATCGACGCTCGTGAACCTGCTCATCCCCGATGCCGACGCGGCCACGCGCGAAATTTCATCGGCGCTCAATAGCGGCCGTCACACGACCACGTTCACGCGCCTGTACGACTTGCCAGGCGGCGGCGCGCTCATCGATTCGCCGGGTTTTCAGGAGTTCGGCCTGCATCACCTGTCGGAAGGCATGCTGGAGCGTGCGTTCGCGGACTTCCGGCCGTATCTCGGCCACTGCCGCTTCTATAACTGCCATCATCTGCACGAACCGGGGTGCGCGGTGCTCGAAGCCGTCGAAGCCGGCAAGATTCGCCCCGAGCGCCACGCGCTTTACGCGCAGCTTGTCCACGAAGCAAGCCAGATCGTTCGATGAAGCGACTCACGCGCGCGCCCAATCTCATCACCGCGCAGCATTGGGTGAACGTGCTGGCGACGGCGGGCGTGCCGTGCGAGTTGCACAACCGTTATCTGAATGGCGCGATGGGGGAGATTCCAGCGGATCAGTGCGCGCCGGAGATATGGATCGTCGATGACCGCGACGAAGCGCTGGCGATGCGAATGATCGAAAGCGCGAGAAAGGGACCGGACGCGAACGCCCGGCCCTGGCGATGCAGGCAGTGCGGCGAATGGCTGGAGCCGCAGTTCACCGTCTGCTGGAAGTGTCAGACGGAGCGTAATCCTCTCGACGACTGACCGATCAGGCCAGCCACACGGCGATGGTCAGCATCAGCAGAAGCAGCATCCACAGGATCACCGCGCGCCACACGAGGCCAACCGCCGATTGCAGCGTACGCGGCGTGCAATCGTCGCCGACGGGCAACGGACTCGCTTCGCCTACGGCGAGCGCCTCGACCGAAAGCGGCTCGGCGAGCGGCCCCGCCAGACGCGCGCCCAGCGCGCCGCTGCCCGCCGCGAGCAATACGCCTTCGTTCGCATCCGGCCATTGGCGCGCGTGATTGCGCCACGCGTAGATCGCATCCTCGAAATTTCCGACGATCGCAAAGCCGAGTGCGGTCAGGCGCGCAGGCACCCAATCGATGACGAAAAACGCGCGCTGCGCGAACGACGAAAACTCGGCGGTGCGCTCCGGATCCGGCTTCGACCACGCGCGCGCCAGATACTCGGCGATGCGATACAGCACCGCGCCGGCCGGGCCGATCGGAATCAGGAACCAGAAGAACACGCCGAACACATGCCGGTGCGACGCCACCACGGCATGCACGAGCGTATGCCGCACGATTTCGCTCACGGGCATGTCGAGCGTGTCCATGCCGGTCCATTCACGCAGCACTTCGCGCGCACGGGGCACGTCGTCGTTGTTGAGCGCGAGATGGATGTCGGTGAAATAGTGGCTGAACTGCCGGAAGCCGAGCGTGAAATACACGATCACCACGTTCCACAAAAACGCCAGAACGAAGTTGATCCGGTACAGCACGTAATAGATGAGTCCGACGGCGAGCGTCCAGGGCAGCACGACGACCAGCCACGCGACGATGCCGTGCTTCTCCTTGCCTGCATCGAAACCATGCGCGGTGGATTCCGCATGATAGTGAAGCAACGCCGAAATCGGATTATGCGGCGATAACGCGCGCATCTGCTCAATGATGAGAGCCAGCAATACGGAGAAAAAAGTCATGCGAAGCGCCGAAACGGTCGGATTAGTTCGAGTTTCGCGTAACGATAGCACAGCGCCTGATGCCTTTAGCGCGCTGAGTATTTGCGCGAGGCGCGGCGGGCGCGCGGGCTTTTTGCGCCGTCACGCGCGAGCCGCGAGGAAGCGGTAGAAATTGCGCAACATGCCGGCCGTTGCGCCCCAGATGAAATAAGGAGCCTTTCTTTCGCCCGGAATATAGGGCATGGCAAAAAAACGACGCTCGCCCCCTTCCCAGCGAAATACGCGCACTTCGTGATTCGCCGGATTCATGAGCCACGCGAGCGGCACTTCGAAGATATCGGCGACTTCGCAGGTATCGGCTTTCAGCGTGAACGGCGGATGCACCAGCGCGACGACCGGCGTCACCTTGAATCCCGTGCCCGTCAGATATTCGGGCAGCGCGCCGATGACTTCGCAGTGTTCCGCGCTCAACGCCACCTCTTCCTCCGCCTCGCGCAGCGCGGTGGCGGCGGCATCGGCATCTTCGGGCTCGCGTCGGCCGCCCGGGAAGCTGATCTGCCCGGCGTGATCCGACAGATGATCGGCGCGCTGCGTCAGCAGCACGGTCAGGCCGCCCTCGCGCACGACGAGCGGCACCAGCACGGAGGCCACGCGCGGATCGCCGCCGATCGCCTTGATGCGCTGCTCGCGCTCTTCCTGCGTCCAGTCGAGATCCATTGCGAAACGCGCGCGCAGGCCTTCCGGCGTGAGGCGCTCGGGCGGAACCGGCGGGAGTGTCTCACCCGTCGAGAAGACGGGCATCTTTTCGGGTTCGAGGATGCGGGGAGTCGAAGTCTTTCCGGTGGACACGGGTCGGGAACGGGGCTGTCGAAGACTCAATTTGAACACACCAAAGAAAAAAGCACCCGCAAGGGGTGCTTTTTCCGTACTGCGTCTGGCCAGCGACTTACTCTGCGGAAGCAGACTTGTCCTTGAACACCAGCTTTTCCTTGATTCGAGCCGACTTGCCCGAACGCTCGCGCAGGTAGTAGAGCTTCGCGCGGCGAACATCGCCACGACGCTTCACGACGATGCTCGCGAGCAGCGGCGAGTAGGTCTGGAACGTACGCTCGACGCCTTCGCCCGACGAAATCTTGCGGACGATGAAGTTCGAGTTCAGGCCACGGTTGCGCTTCGCGATGACGACGCCTTCGTAAGCCTGGACACGCTTACGCGTGCCTTCGACCACGTTCACGTTGACGACGACGGTATCGCCCGGCGCGAAGTCGGGGATGCTCTTCTCGCCCAGAACGCGTGCGATCTCTTCCTTCTCGAGTTGCTCAATCAGATTCATTACTGACTCCTTGTGCCATCTTGCCGGAGTTGTGTGCCCTGGATGAAGGCCCCGGTAGAGGATGGGTTTGCTTCAGACGCCGATATGACTCGACGCCCCCATTTTCCCGCTCGTCCGCCCGAAATCTATGCAGATTTCGACGCGCCCTTTGCGAGTTCTGCGAGCCACGCCTCGTCGGCACGGCTCAACATCTTGCTTCCGCGCGCCCGTGCGATCAGATCGGGCCGCTTGTTGAATGTGTTGCGCAATGCTTCGCGCCTGCGCCAGGCGTCGATTTCCTTGTGATGGCCGCCGAGCAGCACATCGGGAACGCGCACGCCTTCGTACTCTTCCGGCCGCGTGTAGTGCGGACAATCGAGCAGCACGTCGACGAAGCTGTCCTGAACCGCCGATTGCGCGTCGTTCAGCACGCCGGGCAACTGACGCACGACAGCGTCCATCAAGGCCATCGCGGGAAGTTCTCCGCCGGACAGCACGAAGTCGCCGAGGCTCACTTCTTCGTCCACTTCGCGGTCGATCAGGCGTTGATCGATCGCTTCGTAACGGCCGCACAGCAACACCAGTCCGGGTTCCTGCGCGAACCGCATCACACGGTCGTGATCCAGCCGCGTGCCTTGCGGCGACATCATCACCACACGTGTGGACGCGATGCCCTGCTCGCGCTGCGCAGTCTTCGCCGCGTGAATCGCGTCTTCCAGCGGACGCGCCAGCATGACCATGCCGGGGCCGCCGCCGTACGGGCGATCATCGACGGTGCGGTAGTTGTCCGTGGTGAAATCGCGCGGATTCCACGTGCGCAGACCGAACCGCTCCTGCTTCACCGCCCGGCTGGTGATGCCCCAGTCGGTCAGCGCGCGAAACATCTCGGGAAAGAGCGTCACGACATCGAACTGCATCGCTCTCTCCGTAACGTGCCGATGTTCAATAGTCAGCGTCCCAGTCGACGACGATACGCTTCGCCGCCCGGTCCACCGTCTTTACATATACGCCGACGAACGGAATCAGCCGCTCGCCGGTGACGGCCTTGCCATCCTTGTCGGTCTCCGGATACTCGATCCGCAGGATGGAATGCGCGCCGTTGTCGATCAGATCCGCGACGCGGCCCAGCGCCACGCCCGCTTCGTTTTCGACATCCAGGCCGATCAGATCGACCCAGTAGAATTCGTCTTCGCTGTCGAGCTTCGGGAAATCACTGCGCGTGATGTTCACCGTGTGGCCCTTCAGCGCAAGCGCCGTGTCGCGGTCGTCACAGCCAGCGAAGCGCGCGACGATGGTATCGGCATGCACTTTCGACTGCAGACAGCGCGCGGACTTGAGTTCGCGGCCCTTGACGAGCCACCAGCGTTTCGCGCTCAGCAGCGCGTCGCCGCCCTGCTTGCCGTTCGCGTGCGGGACGATCTTGACCCAGCCTTTGAGACCGTAGGCATCGGCGATGAAACCGACTTCGACGGCGTCTTCCGGCAAAGCCTCGACCGGCTCGATTGCGCTTTCCGGCGCGCTCGAAACGTCGACCGCCACGCGGCGCGCGCCCGGCTTGCGGACGAACGCGCCAAACGTGGCGGCACCTTCATCTTGCCCCGGCTTCGGTCGGCCGACGTTTTCCGACGCGCGGCCGGATTCAGAATCGCGCACGGGCATCGGCGAACCTTTGGGCAGGCTTCGAGCGGTTGTTACAGTTACGCAGCGAGCTTAAGCAGCCGGCTGGGCTTGCTGAGCTTGCTTGACGAGGCGCTCGACGGTCGGCGACAGTTGCGCGCCAACGCCTTGCCAGTACGTCAGGCGATCCTGAGCGATGCGCAGTGATTCGCCTTTGGTCGCGACCGGGTTGTAGAAACCCACGCGCTCGATGAAGCGGCCGTCACGGCGGCTACGCGAGTCAGTTGCAACGATGTTGTAGAACGGGCGCTTCTTCGAGCCGCCACGAGCCAAGCGGATGATGACCATGCTGAAATCCTTGAAAACCGGGGGTTCGGAACAACGAGAACAGGCGATTATAGCTGGAATCAGAAGCTCGAACAAACACTTAACGCTTTTTTTGGATTCGGCGCGCGGTTCGGTGCCGATTCGCTGCGCTTGCCGATACCGGAAATCACGCCGATGCGGCAACGTGGCATTGGTGACGTCGCTGCTCGTGGGCGTAAAATGGCAGACCTGCGTCGGCCTCAAGCGCCGCTCGCCTCTTTCCACCACCGCTTTCGCTGATGACCTCCTCGTCCGTCGCCACGCAATCCGGCCCGAAGCCAGCCGGCAAGCCGGTCCCGCCTTACTTCCGCTCGAAAACGCTGACCGCCGCGCTCGCGTTTCTGTTCGGCTCCATCGGCCTGCACCGCTTCTATCTGTATGGAATGCGCGACAAGTACGGCTGGGCGCATATCGTCGGCATCGTGCTGGGCGCGTTCGGTTATCTGATGCTCGCGCAGTCGGAGCGCACGTCCCTGCTCGGCTGGGTGCTGGTTTTCCCGGGCGCGATCTCGCTGCTCGCCGCGTTTCTTTCGGCCCTCGTCTACGGTCTGCGTCCGGACGCGAAGTGGGACGCGCAGTTCAACGCGCACACCGGCCGCGAAAGCCGCTCCGGCTGGACGGTCATCTTCGTCGTGATCTTTTCGCTGCTGTTCGGCGCGTTTCTGCTGATGACCGGTCTCGCGCTCACGTTCCAGACGTATTTCGAGAGTCAGGTCGAAGCGGCGAAAACCCTGTCGCAATGAAACGTCAGAACAGATCGAACTGCGGGCTGGACGGTCCCGCCGCTCGCTTCGCGGGCCGCTGAAACTCTGACATGTCGAGAATGCCGCGCTGCCTCGCGTTCAGACCGAGGCGCTTCGTCGCCTTCTGAAAGCGCTGCTTGAGCATGTCGGCCCACAGGCCCTCGCCTTTCATGCGCGTCGAAAAATTCGAGTCGTAATCCTTGCCGCCGCGCATGTCGCGCACACGGCTCATCACGCGATCCGCGCGATCGGGGAAATGCGCGGCCAGCCAATCCTTGAACAGCGGCGCGACTTCCCAAGGCAGGCGCAGCACGATGTAGCTCGCGCTCGTCGCGCCCGCCTCCGCGCACGCTTCCAGCACACGCTCCATGTCCGGCTCCGTCACGAACGGAATGACCGGCGCGATGCTCACGCCCACCGGAATGCCCGCCTCGGCGAGCGTGCGGATGGTGCGCAGGCGTCGCGAAGGCGTGGCTGCGCGTGGCTCCAGCGTGCGCGCGATATCGGCGTCGAGCGTCGTGACGGTGATCGCCGCCATGACCTGGCCGCGCTCGGCCATCGGCGCCAGCAGGTCGATATCGCGTTCGATCAGCGAACTCTTCGTGATCGCCGCAAACGGATGGCCGCAGTCGTGCAGCACCTGGATCACACGCCGCGTGAGTTGCAGATCGCGCTCGACCGGCTGATAGGCGTCCGTGTTGACGCCGAGCGCGATCGGCTCGGGTTCGTAATTCGGCTTCGCCAGCTCGCGCGCGAGCAATTCGGGCGCGTTGATCTTCGCGTAAATACGGCTTTCGAAATCGAGTCCCGGCGAGAGCCCGAGATAGCTGTGCGTCGGACGCGCGAAGCAATAGATGCAGCCGTGTTCGCAGCCGCGGTAGGGATTCAGTGAAACGGAGAACGGAATGTCCGGCGAACTGTTGCGCGTGAGAATGCTTTTCGCGCGCTCTTCGAAAATCTGCGTGCGCAACGGCGGCGTGCCTTCGTCCTCGGGAGCGGCGGCATGCAGCCAGCCGTCGTCGACGCGTTCGCGCTCGTCTTTCTCATAGCGCCCCTGGATATTCGTGACCGCGCCGCGCCCCTTCAGCGGAGCGGGCGGCGCGACGGGATATTCACGATCGGGCGATGACATTTGCGACAAAATCCAGCGATTGATGCTGTATAAATATACAGTATCGTCGCATCGCCGCAAGCGGAAAATCACGTCTCGACGAGAATCTTGAGCGTCTCCTTGATCTCCTCCATCACCACGTAACTCTTCGATTGCACCGCGCCCGGCAATTGCAACAGGATGTCCCCGAGCAGCTTGCGATAGTCCGCCATTTCGCCGATGCGCGCCTTGATCAGATAGTCGAAGTCGCCCGAGACGAGGTGACACTCGAGCACTTCCGGGATCTTCTGCACTTCGCGCCGGAATTGCTCGAACATGTTGCCGCTCTTGTGATCGAGCGTGATCTCGACGAATACGAGCAGCGCAGCGCCCAACTCGGTCGGGTTCACGCGCGCGTAGTAACCCATGATGACGCCATCACGCTCCATGCGTTTCACCCGCTCGATGCACGGCGTAACTGACAGCCCGACCCGCTCGGCCAGGTCCTTCATCGCAACGCGGCCGTCCTCCTGAAGAATGTTCAGAATCTTGTGGTCGAGCTTGTCGAGCGTGCGGACCGGATTTCGCTGTGTTCGCATGGGTTTTTCCTGAAAATCGATCAAATACAATAACTAAAACTGCCTCGAAGTCCATACCATAGTCGATAACACTATATGAGCTTCAGTTTGCCGCGTCGATCACCTTAACGTACGCGCATTCGGAAGTTTTCATCGAATCTGGATGGAGATCACATGCGAATCGTTATTCTCGGAAGCGGCGTCGTCGGCGTGACCAGCGCGTATTACCTCGCTCGCGCCGGCCACGAAGTCACGGTCATCGACCGCGAAGCGGGCCCCGCCCTCGAAACGAGTTTCGCCAATGCCGGACAGATCTCCCCGGGCTATGCATCGCCGTGGGCCGCGCCGGGCGTTCCGCTCAAGGCCGTGAAGTGGATGTTCGAAAAGCACGCGCCGCTCGCCATCCGCCTCGACGGCACGATGAACCAGCTGCAATGGATGTGGCAGATGCTGCGCAACTGCACGCAGGACCGCTACACGGTCAACAAGGGCCGCATGGTCCGTCTCGCCGAGTACAGCCGCGACTGCCTGCAGGCCCTGCGCGCCGACACCGGCATCCATTACGAAGGCCGCACGGGCGGCACGCTGCAACTGTTCCGCACGCAACAGCAATTCGATGGCGCGGGCAAGGATATCGCCGTGCTCAAGGACGCCAACGTCCCGTTCGAACTGCTCACCGCCGATGAACTCAAAAATGCCGAGCCCGCACTCGCCGCCGTGTCGCACAAGCTGACGGGCGGCCTGCGTCTGCCGAACGATGAAACCGGCGACTGCCAGATGTTCACCACGCGCCTCGCCGCGATGGCCGAAGCGCTCGGCGTCAAGTTCCGCTACAACACGCCGATCGACGCGCTCGCCGTCAGCAACGGCCGCATCGCCGGTGTGCAGTGCGGCAAGGAACTGGTGACGGCGGATTCGTACGTCGTCGCGCTGGGCTCGTATTCGCCGAAGCTGCTCGGCGATCTCGTGAAGATTCCGGTTTATCCGCTGAAGGGCTATTCGATCACCGCGCCTATCGTCGATGCGAACCGCGCGCCGGTCTCTACCGTGCTCGACGAAACCTACAAGATCGCGATCACGCGCTTCGACGACCGCATCCGCGTGGGCGGCATGGCGGAAATCGTCGGTTACGACAGGAAGCTGAAGCAGGCTCGCCGCGAGACGCTCGAAATGTGCGTGAACGATCTGTTCCCCGGCGGCGGCGATACCGCGAGCGCCAAGTTCTGGACCGGCCTGCGTCCGATGACGCCGGACGGCACGCCGATCGTCGGCCGCACTCGCGTGCCGAACCTGTTCCTGAACACCGGCCACGGCACGCTCGGCTGGACGATGTCGTGCGGCTCCGGTCAGTTGCTGGCGGATCTGATGTCGGGCAAGCAGCCCGCGATCCGCTCGGACGATCTGTCGGTACATCGCTACTCTGGCGATGTCGGCGTGCAGACGCGTCCGGGATACGCGAACGCGTGATGACTTCTATCGCTTGAACGACAAAGGCGCCGCGAGGCGCCTTTGTTCTTTTAGAACTGATCTTCGCTCAACGCGAGCACGCCTTCCTTGCCGTTCGCGCTGATGATCGACGCCTCGATCCCTGGCGCCTGAGACAGAATGTGTTCCGCGAAGAACTGCGCCGTCGCGATTTTCGCAACATGGAAACGCTCGTCTTCCGCGCGTTTGGCGTGCGCGACGAGCATCGCGCGCGCCATCTGCCAACCCGAGAACACGATGCCCGCGAGCCGCAGATACGGCACACTGCCCGCGAACACCGCGTTCGGATCGCTCCTGAACTTCGCGACGATGAATTCGATCGCGCGCGCGAGCGACAGGCTTCCCGCGCTCAAATGCCGATGCATCGACCTGAACGGCTGACCGTCCACATCGGCGAGCGCCGCGATGGTCTGGTCGACCTGCGCAAGCAGCGCCTGCGCCGCCGCGCCGCCATCGCGCACGGTCTTGCGGCCGATCAGGTCGTTCGCCTGGATCGCTGTCGTGCCCTCGTAGATCGGCAGGATGCGCGCATCGCGATAGTGCTGCGCCGCGCCCGTCTCCTCGATGAAGCCCATGCCGCCGTGCACCTGCACGCCGAGACTCGCGACATCGACGGACATCTCCGTGCTGAAGCCCTTCACGATCGGCACGAGGTATTCGTAGATTGTCTGATGGCTCTTGCGCGCATCCGCGTCCGCATGGCCGTGCGCGAAGTCGCTGTGCGCCGCCGCGACATACGCGAGCGCGCGAGCGCCTTCGGTGTAGGCGCGCATCGTGGAGAGCATGCGGCGCACGTCGGGATGATGGATGATCGTGACCGGCTCCTTCGCGCTGCCGTCGACGGGGCGGCTCTGCACGCGCTCTTTCGCATACGCGACCGCTTGCTGATACGCACGCTCGGCAATCGCGACACCCTGCATGCCCACGGCGAAGCGCGCCGCGTTCATCATGATGAACATGTATTCGAGCCCGCGATTCTCCTCGCCGATCAGATAGCCGATCGCGCCGCCATGATCGCCGTATTGCAGCACGGCCGTCGGGCTCGCCTTGATGCCGAGCTTGTGCTCGATCGACACGCAGTGCACGTCGTTGCGCGCGCCGAGCGAGCCGTCGTCGTTGACGAGGAACTTCGGCACCAGGAAGAGCGAGATGCCTTTGACGCCTTCGGGCGCGTCAGGCGTGCGCGCGAGCACGAGATGCACGATGTTCTTCGCCATGTCGTGCTCGCCGTAGGTGATGAAAATCTTCGTGCCGAACACTTTGTAGCTGCCATCGCCCTGCGGCTCGGCGCGCGTGCGTACGAGCGCGAGATCGGAGCCGGCCTGCGGCTCGGTGAGGTTCATCGTGCCGGTCCACTCGCCGGAAATGAACTTCGGGAGATAGCGCGCCTTCTGCGCGTCGCTGCCGGCGGTGAGGAGCGCCTCGATCGCGCCGTCGGTGAGCAACGGACACAATGCGAAGGAGAGATTCGCCGCGTTGAGCGCTTCGATGCATGGCGTCGCGATAAGTTTCGGCAAGCCCTGACCGCCGAAGTCCGCCGGATGCACGACGCCTTGCCAGCCGCCTTCCGCGAACTGACGGAACGCGTCCTTGAAGCCGGGCGTCGTCGTGACTTCGCCGTTCGCCCACGCGCTCGGATTGCGGTCGCCCGCCACATTCAGCGGCGCGATGACTTCGCCGCAAAAGCGCGCGGCTTCCTCGACGACGGCCTGCGCCGTATCGAAGCCCGCGTCCTCGTAACCGGGCAGCGCGGCGATGCTGTCGATATCCGCCAGTTCCTTCACCACAAACAGCATGTCCTTGACCGGGGCGCTGTAGCTCATCGTCCTGTCTCCTCCCTTTTCAGATATTCCGGTGCAAAAAAAGGGCGCAACATCTGTCGCGCCCTTTCTTGTTGTTTGTGGCGAGTGTTCGACTCACACGGCCCGGTTCAACCGAGCTCTTTCACCAGTTCCGGCACGACCGCGAACAGATCGCCGACGAGACCATAATCCGCGACGCTGAAGATCGGCGCTTCGGGATCCTTGTTGATCGCGACGATGACCTTCGAATCCTTCATGCCCGCCAGGTGCTGGATCGCGCCCGAGATGCCGACCGCCACGTACAGTTGCGGCGCGACGATCTTGCCGGTTTGACCGACTTGATAGTCGTTCGGAACGTAACCCGCATCGACCGCCGCACGCGATGCGCCCAGCGCTGCGTTGAGCTTGTCCGCGAGCGGTTCCAGCGTCTTCGTATAGTTCTCGCCGCTGCCCAGACCGCGACCGCCCGACACGATGATGTGCGCGCTCGTCAGTTCCGGACGATCGAGCTTCGTCACTTCGCGGCTCACGAACTGCGAGAGGCCCGCGTCGGCGGCGGCTTCGATCTTTTCGACCGATGCGCTGCCGCCTTCCGCTGCGACCGGATCGAAGCCTGTCGAGCGGACCGTGATCACCTTGATCGGATCGCTCGATTGAACCGTCGCGATCGCGTTGCCCGCATAGATCGGGCGCTCGAACGTGTCGGCGCTATCGACGGCGGTGATGTCGCTGATCTGCGCGACATCGAGATGCGCCGCGATACGCGGCGCGATGTTCTTACCGTAAGCCGTTGCCGGAGCCAGAATATGCGAATAATCCTTCGCGATGTTCAGCACGGTCGCATCGATGTTTTCCGCGAGGCCTTCGGCGAGTTGGGGCGCATCGGCGAGCAGCACTTTGCTCACGCCTGCGATCTTCGCTGCCGCATCCGCCGCGCCTTGCGCGTTCGAACCCGCGACCAGCACGTGCACGTCGCCGCCGATTTTCGCCGCCGCTGCCACCGTGTTCAGCGTCGATGCCTTGATCGACGCGTTGTCGTGTTCCGCAATTACCAGAATCGTCATGTTGTCTCCGCGTGTGTGGCGATCAAAGCACCTTGGCTTCGGTCTTGAGCTTCTCGACCAGCGTCTTCACGTCCGGCACCGTGATGCCCGCGCTGCGCTTCGGCGGCTCGACCACTTTCAGCGTCTTCAGACGCGGCGCGACATCGACGCCCAGATCCGCGGGCTTCACCGTCGTCAAAGGCTTCTTCTTCGCCTTCATGATGTTCGGCAACGTCACATAGCGCGGCTCGTTCAGGCGCAGGTCCGTCGTCACCACAGCGGGCAGCTTCAGCGACAGCGTTTCCGCGCCGCCGTCGACTTCACGCGATACCGTCGCTTTGCCATCCGCGACCACGACCTTCGATGCGAACGTCGCCTGCGGCAAACCCGCCAGCGCCGCCAGCATCTGGCCGGTCTGATTCGAATCGTCGTCGATGGCCTGCTTGCCGAGGATGACCAGTTCCGGCTTCTCCTGATCGACCAGGGCCTTCAGGATCTTCGCCACCGCCAGCGGCTGCAGTTCATCGGCGGATTCGACGAGAATCGCGCGATCCGCGCCGATGGCCAGCGCCGTGCGCAACGTCTCCTGACATTGCGTCACGCCGCACGATACGGCGATCACTTCCGTCGCAACACCTGCTTCCCTCAGACGCACCGCCTCTTCCACGGCGATCTCGTCGAACGGGTTCATCGACATCTTCACGTTGGCGATATCGACACCCGTGTTGTCCGACTTGACTCGGACCTTAACGTTGTAGTCGACCACGCGCTTGACTGGCACCAGAATTTTCATGCACACGCTCCAAAGTTACGATTACGTCAACCCAGCGTCATTATACGAGTGACGCGTCGGCTAGCCCCTCCGCAATCGGGTGGGATGGGTCGTCGTGCAATAGGAATGCGACCATTTTTAACGAACGGTCGTTCTATTTATATCCGCACAAACCCGAGTCCCGCCGCTGAAAACGATTACCAGGCCGTAATCACCGCTCCCGCGTATTTGCCCTCGACGAACTGCTTCACCTCCGGCGAGTGATACGCCGCGACCAGTTTGGCGACCCAAGGCTTGTCCTTGTCGGCCGCGCGGATTGCAATGATGTTCACGTACGGGCCGCGCGGATCCTCGATCGCGATCGCGTCCGACTTCGGCTTCAGGCCCGCTTCCATCGCGAAATTGGTGTTGATGGCGGCGACGTCGACGTCGTCAAGCGAGCGGGGAATCTGCGCGGCGTCGAGTTCGACGATCTTCAGCTTCTTCGGGTTCTCGACGATATCGAGCGGCGTCGCCTTGAGCCCCGCATCCGCGCGCAACTTGATGAGGCCTTGCTTCTGCAACAGCAGCAGCGCGCGGCCGCCGTTGGTCGGATCGTTCGGGACCGCGACGCGCGCCCCGTTGCCGAGCGCCGACAACGACTTCAGCTTCTTCGAGTAGATGCCCATCGGGAACGTCACGGTATCGGCGACCTTGACGAGCTTGTAGCCGCGATCCTTCACCTGCGCGTCGAGATACGGCAGATGCTGGTAGCTGTTCGCATCGAGATCACCGGCGGCGAGCGCGGCGTTCGGCTGCACGTAATCCGAGAACTCGACGACCGTGATCTTGAGACCGTTCTTCGCGGCGACCTGCTTCACCACGTCCATGATCTGCGCGTGCGGGCCGCCCGTCACGCCCATCTTGATTGAGTCCTCGGCGTGCGCGACGCCGTTGAACATCGTTGTGGAGAGGAGCGCGGCAGCGAATTTGAGAATGAATCGACGTTGCATGATTTATCGAGTGGTTATTTATGGCTGAGACGACGAACGAGCCAGTCGCCGAATGACTGCACGACCTGCACGAACACAATCAGGATCACGACGACCGTGAGCATCACTTCGGGCAGAAAGCGCTGATAGCCGTAGCGGATGCCGAGATCGCCGAGGCCGCCGCCGCCGATCGCGCCTGCCATCGCCGAATAGCCGACGAGCGACACGAAGGTGATCGTCAGGCCCGCGACGACGCCCGGCAGCGATTCCGGCAGCAGCACCTTGAAGACGATCTGACGGGTGGTCGCGCCCATCGCCTGCGCGGCTTCGATCAGACCGCGATCCACTTCGCGCAGCGCGGTTTCGACGAGCCGCGCGATGAACGGCGCGGCGGCGATGGTCAGCGGCACGACCGCGGCCGCGGTGCCGATCGACGAGCCGACGACGAGCCGCGTGAACGGAATCACCGCGACGAGCAGGATGATGAACGGCGTCGAGCGCACCGCATTGACGATGCCGCCGAGGACGCGATTCACGCCGATGTTCTGCAACACGCCGTCGCGATCGGTGAGATAGAGCAGCACGCCGAGCGGCAGGCCGACGGCCGCGCCGACCAGACCCGAGATGCCGACCATGATCAGCGTTTCCCAGAACGACTGCACGAACATGTCGAACATTTCACTCAACATGGGACAACTCCTCCACAACGACGCCTTGCGAACGCAAATACTCGATCGCCTCGGCGATCTTCACCGGCTGGCCACCCGCGAGCACCGCGAGCGAGCCGAACGCCTGCCCCTGGATCTCGTCGATCTGACCGTGCAGGATGTTGAAATCGAGTTCGTAGCGGCGAATCGTCTCCGAGAGAATCGGCTGATCGACGCCCGAGCCCGTGAACGCGAGCCGCAGCAGATGGCCGCTGCCGGTCTTCAGACGCTCGATCACGCGCGCCTTCAACGCGGGCGGCAACTCGTGCGCGATCACGTCGCCGATCAGCGCGCGCGTGACTTCGTGATGCGGCTGCATGAAGACATCGACGACCTTGCCCTCTTCCACCACGCGGCCCGCGTCGAGCACCGCGACGCGATCGCAGACCTGCTTGATGACTTCCATCTGATGCGTGATCAGCACGATCGTGAGTCCGAGCTCGCGATTGATCTTGCGCAGCAGATCGAGAATCGCGCGGGTGGTTTCGGGATCGAGCGCGGACGTGGCTTCGTCGGAGAGCAGCACGGTCGGCTTGCTCGCGAGCGCCCGCGCGATGCCCACGCGCTGCTTCTGCCCGCCGCTGATCTGCGCGGGATATTTGTCCTTGTGCGTCGTCAGGCCGACGAGATCGAGCAGCGGCAAAACGGCCGCCTCGATCTCCGCGCGCTTCTTGCCGGCGAGTTCGAGCGGCAGCGCGACGTTGTCGAACACCGTGCGCGAGCTCAGCAGATTGAAGTGCTGAAAGATCATGCCGATATCGCGGCGGGCGGCGCGCAGATCGTCCTTGCCGAGCGTCATCAGATCGCGGCCGTCGACGATCACGTTGCCTTCGCTTGGGCGCGTGAGCAGATTGATCGTGCGTACCAGCGTGCTCTTGCCCGCGCCGCTGCGCCCGATGATGCCGAACACTTCGCCGGCGGGAATCGTCAGATTGACGTTGTGCAGCGCTTCGACCCAGCCGCGCGGGCCGGCGAATCGCTGCGAGAGGTTGCGTATTTCGATCATGGAAAATGCAAACGGCGGAAGGCTCGCCGGGCGAAATGCACCCCGCGCAGCCGGCCGCCGCTCGTTCGTAGCCGTGTAGTACTGTGGTTCGCGATTTTACAGGAGGCTTTACATTCCGTTTAATAATGAATTCAGATCGGCTAATAACGTTGAGATATTTACCGATGCTCAGATCTCGGCCAGCACACGCAAATGCGCAACCACACTGCGCCCAAGCGCCGACAAGTTATACCCACCTTCGAGACAGCTCACGATGCGCCCTTGCGCGTGACGCTTCGCCACCGCGCGAACCTGCTCGGTGATCCACGCGTAGTCGTCCTCGACGAGACCCATGTTGGCCATGTCGTCTTCGCGATGCGCGTCGAATCCGGCCGAAACGAAGATCATCTGCGGCTTGAATTCCTCGAGCCGCGGCAGCCACATCATGTCGACGACCTCGCGCACCTGCATGCCCTTGGTGCGCGCCGGCAGCGGCACGTTGACCATGTTCGACGCGTGATTCCCAGCGCCGCTGAACGGATAGAACGGATGCTGGAAGAAGCTGCACATCAGCACGCGCGAGTCGCCGGAAAACGCGGCCTCGGTGCCGTTGCCGTGATGAACGTCGAAATCGACGATCGCGACGCGTTGCAGGCCGTGCACGTCGAGCGCATGACGCGCGGCAATCGCGACGTTGTTGAAGAGGCAGAAGCCCATCGCGCGCGCGGGCTCCGCGTGATGGCCCGGCGGCCGCACGCTGCAAAACGCGTTGTCGTAACGCCCTTCGATGACGGCATCGGTCGCAGCGATTGCCGCGCCCGCCGCGCGCAATGCGGCGCGATAGGACTCGGGGCACATCGACGTATCGGGATCGAGCTCGCTTCGACCCGATTCGGGCGTGCGGCTCTTGATGTAGTCGATATGGGCCTGCGTATGCACGCGCGCGAGGTCGGTTTCCTCGGCGAGCGGCGCTTCCTCGCGCTCGATGAGCGCATCGATCCGGCTCGCGATCAGCTGATCTTCGATCGCCTGCAAGCGCGCCGGGCATTCGGGATGCCATTGACCGTTGTCGTGCCGGAGGCAGTCGGGGTGGGAGTAAAAGCCGGTGGCCATGATGTCTCGCAATGCCGCTTTCGTCGGCTCTCGTCTCGTGTTTTTTCGTCATACGCGACCACGCGTCGCGCGTTTGACGTTAAGTTACCACACCGTTCGGCACGGCCGCCCTTGCCTTGGCACGCGGGCAGTATGGGCACGAGGCGTCGGTTATACTGCCCCGACGCCTTGCCGGCCGAGCGGTTGCGCGTTGCGTTCTGTTGAGAATCGTTGCAGATCGTTTCGGATCGATTCAACTTCCGGCGTTTCGTGCATCCGGCATCGCCCCCACCGCCCCAACCACGCACACTATGACTTTCCAGTTTGCTCCGTTCGACCTCACGGCCCGTTTCAAGCCGGCAAAGCGCGCACTCTTCGCCTCCCTCGTCTGCGCGCTCGGCGTTCTCTCCGGCAACAGTGTCTTTGCGCAGTCGCAGCAGCCGCAGGCCGCGACGCCGCAAGGACAGGTGTTCGAAGAAGAGATCGTGCCGCAGCGCTACGCGAACAATCCGAATGTCGAAGCGTTCATCAACGACATGGTCGCGCGCTACGATTTCGATTCGTCCGCGCTGCACGACCTGTTCGCCCGCGTGAGCTATTCGGCGACGGCGGCGAAACTCGTTCTGCCATCGCCCACGCCGCAGGCCAAGAACTGGCGCGCATATCAATCGCGCTTCATCGAGCCGGTGCGAATCAACGCGGGCGTGAAGTTCTGGCGCGCGAATCAGGCCACGCTGCAGCGCGCCTCCGAGCAATTCGGCGTGCCGCCGGAGGTGATCGTCGGGATCATCGGCGTGGAGACGATCTACGGGAAGTACATGGGCAACTTCCGCGCGCTCGACGCGCTGACCACGCTCACCTTCGATTACCCGAACACGCCGAATCGTGCCGAGCGCATGGCGACCTTCCGCAAGAACCTGGAAGACCTGCTCGTGTGGACGCGCGATGCGCAGATCGATCCGACCACCGTGCTCGGTTCGTACACCGGCGCGATCGGCATCCCGCAGTTTCTGCCCAGCAGTATCGTGCAATACGCGGTCGATTACGACGGCAACAGCCGCATCGATCTGCGCACGAGCCCTGCGGACGCCATCGGCAGCGTGGCGAACTATCTGAAGCAGAACGGCTGGGAGCCGGGCCGTCCGGTCGTGTGGCGGATCGCCGGCGATGTCGGCAGCCAGGGCATCGCGCAGGCCGCGGCCGATGGCGCGCCGGAGCCGAAGTGGTCGCTCGCGCAATTGACGAAGGCCGGCATGCTGCTCAACGAGCCGGGACTGAACGTCGAGGCTCAGGCAGCGACGCCGCTCACCGTCGTCGATCTGCCGACGCCCGGCCGCACGACCGAGTACACGCTCGGGCTGAAGAACTTCTATGTGCTCACGCGCTACAACCGCAGCTTCTTCTATGCGCTCGCGGTGTATCAACTCGGCGAAGCGGTGAAGGCGCGCATGATCTCGGGCGACACGGGCACGAATCCGCAGTGACGTTTCGCTGGCTCTGAAAAAGTAAAAAACCCCGGCATGCCGGGGTTTTTTCATTGCGCGGGCAAAGGTCGCGGCATCACGCCGGAAACACGCCCGTCGACAGATAACGATCGCCGCGATCGCAGACGATGAACACGATCGTCGCGTTCTCCACCTGCCGCGCGATGCGCAGCGCGACTTCGCACGCGCCGCCCGACGAGATGCCCGCGAAAATACCTTCGACCGATGCGAGGCGCCGCGCCATCGCCTCGGACGCCGCCTGACTCACGTTCTCCACGCGGTCGACCCGGCTGCGATCGAAGATCTTCGGCAGATACGCTTCCGGCCACTTGCGGATGCCCGGAATGCGCGAGCCCTCTTCCGGCTGCGCACCGATGATCTCGATCTTCTGGTCCTGCTCTTTCAGGTATTTCGACACGCCCATGATCGTGCCGGTCGTGCCCATCGACGAGACGAAGTGCGTGAGGCGCCCTTCGGTCTGACGCCACAGTTCGGGGCCAGTGCCTTCGTAATGCGCGAGCGGATTGTCGGGATTCGCGAACTGGTCGAGGATGATCCCCTTGCCATCGCGCTGCATCTGATCGGCGAGATCGCGCGCGTACTCCATGCCGCCCGTCACCGGCGTCAGCACGATCTCCGCGCCATACGCGGCCATGCTCTGACGGCGCTCGACCGACAGATCTTCGGGCATCAGCAGCACCATCTTGTAGCCGCGCATCGCGGCGGCCATCGCGAGCGCGATGCCGGTATTGCCGCTCGTCGCTTCGATCAGCGTGTCGCCCGGCTTGATGCGGCCGCGCTCTTCAGCTTTCCTGATCATCGACAAAGCCGGACGGTCCTTCACCGAACCCGCCGGATTGTTGCCTTCCAGCTTGCCCAGCACGACGTTGTTGCGGCTGCGGATTTCGTCGTCCACGATGCGGACGAGCTGCACGAGCGGCGTATTGCCGATCGTGTCTTCGATAGTCATGTAAGCCATATGCGGAGCGGATTCGATTCCCGCGGCAGGACGCGCCCGCCGCGGGATTTTTGATATGAGAATGCTTCGATTGTAGCCCAGCGGTCCCGTCGACGCCGACGCACCCCTGATGCGCGGATGGAATGCCGCGCGCGGCCGCGCCTGCACATGCAAAAAGCCCCGCAGGCAAACGTCCGCGGGGGAGCCTAACACTTCCGAAGGCTGAAGGAGATCGTTGACACGCCGGGCACGCCGGCGCGCCTTGGCGTCGTCCCTTATTTCTTCACGACGACGGGTTTGGACGACGCGGACGCCGAAACCTGCGTCGCGACCGCCGGGTTCGCAGCGCCGGGCGGTGCTGCGGCGGCGGTCTTGGCGGCAGCACCGATCGTCAGCCCTTCCGCTTCGAGACGTTGAACGGTCTTGCCGCCCATGCCTTTCACGCGCGTGCTGAGATCGCTGGCGTCCTTGAAGGGGCCATGCGCCTGACGTTCGTCGAGAATGGCTTTCGCCTTGGCCGGACCGATGCCCTTCACGCCGCGCAGCGCATCGGAGTTGGCGGTGTTGACGTCGACGGCCGCGAACGCGCTACCGATGGAAAAGATGAGCGCGAATGCGGCGATCGACGAGCGTGCTTGCTTGAACATGACTGAGTCTCCGTGAGGAACCGGCTGGCAACGGCGCCAACCGTGAGACCCAGTTTAGAGAGACTCGAAACGCGTTTATAGCTGGCCGAATAGCCAACGCACGTAGCGGTCGACGCCTTCCTGAACCGTCAGAAACGGTGCGTCGTAACCCGCCGCGCGCAAGCGCGACTGGTCCGCCTGCGTGAAGCATTGATACTTGCCGCGCAGTGCATCGGGGAACGGAATGTACTCGATGAGCCCGCGCTGCACGAGTTCCGCGAGCGACAGCGCCGCTTCGCCGTCGAGCGCGCGCAGCGAATTCACCACCGTCGACGCGATATCGTTGAACGGCTGGGCGCGTCCGGTGCCGAGATTGAAGATGCCCGACTTCTCCGGATGATCGAAGAAGAACAGGTTCACCTTCACCACATCTTCGACCGAGATGAAATCGCGCGTCTGCTCGCCCGCGGCATAGCCGTTGTATTCACCGAAGAGCTTGACCTTGCCCTCCGAGCGGAACTGGTTGAAGTTATGGAACGCGACCGACGCCATGCGGCCCTTGTGCGTCTCGCGCGGGCCGTACACGTTGAAGTAGCGAAAGCCGACGATCTGGCTCTGCGCCTTCGGCAACACCTGACGCACGATCTGATCGAACAGGAACTTCGAATAGCCGTAGACGTTGAGCGGCTTCTCGACCTCGCGTTCTTCGACGAAACGGCTCGACCCGCCGTATGTCGCCGCCGACGATGCGTAGAGGAACTGCGCGCCCTGTGCGAGGCACGCGTCCATCACGTCGCGGCTGTAGCGGAAATTGTTGTCCATCATGTAGCGGCCGTCGGTTTCCATCGTGTCCGAACAGGCGCCTTCATGGAACACCGCGCGCACTTTGCCGAAATCGCCGCGCGTGAAGCGCTCGACGAACTCGGTCTTGTCGAGGTAATCGTCGATCTCGCAATCGACGAGATTCTTGAACTTGTCGGCGCGCGTGAGGTTGTCCACCGCGATCACGCGTTGCTCGCCGCGCTCGTTGAGCGCCTTGACGATATTGCTGCCGATGAACCCGGCAGCACCGGTAACGATGATGGTCATGGCGAAGTATCAGGTAAGGTCAGGCGAAGAGTTCGTTGTAGTCGACGGTCGCCGTGCCGAGCTTGCCCACGACGATGCCCGCCGCGCGATTCGCATAGACGATCGAGTCGACGAGCGGCACACCCGCGCCCAGCATGGTCGCGACCGTTGCGATGACGGTGTCGCCCGCGCCCGAGACATCATACACTTCGCGTGCTTCGGCCGAGGTATGCAGCACCTGGTTCTCGGTGAAGAGCGTCATGCCTTCTTCGGAGCGCGTGAGCAGCAGCGCAGAGATATCGAGTTCGGCGCGCAGCTTCGTCACACGCTCGTGCAAGTCTTCCTCCGACTTCCACTGACCGACCACTTCGCGCAGTTCGGCGCGATTCGGCGTGATGAGAGTGGCGCCGCGATAGCGATCCCAGTCATCGCCTTTCGGGTCGACGAGCACGGGTTTTCCGGCGCGCTTCGCGTCCGCGATCATCTGCGTGACGTGCGTGAGGCCGCCCTTCGCGTAGTCGGACATGAGGATCACGTCGTGCTGCGGCAGCAGTTCCGCGAAGCGCGCGAGACACGCGTGCAGCACTTCGTGATTCGGCGTGTTCTCGAAATCGACGCGCAGCAGTTGCTGCTGGCGCGAAAGCACGCGCAGCTTGATGGTCGTGAGCAGTTCGGGATCGCGTTCGAGATGCCCCGCGACCTTGCTCTCGCCGAGCAATTCGACGATGCGCTCGCCCGGCTCGTCGTGACCGACGACACAGAGCAAGCCCGCCTGCGCGCCGAGCGCCGCCGCGTTGCGCGCGACGTTCGCAGCTCCGCCGAGCCGGTCTTCCTTCCTCTGCACGTGCACGACCGGCACGGGCGCTTCGGGCGAGATGCGGTTGACGTCGCCGAACCAGTAGCGGTCGAGCATCACGTCGCCGACCACCAGCACGCGCGCGGCCGAGATGCGCGCGCGCGGCACGACGGGAATATCGGCGTTAGCTGCGGCTGCCGTTGCGGTCGAGTTCGACATGGGGACGTCCTATCGCGTAATAGTCGATGCCCATTTCGGCCATCGCTTCCGGTTCATACAGATTGCGGCCATCGAAGATTACCGGCGTCTTCAGCGCGCTCTTCAAGTGCCAGAAATCGGGGCTCTTGAATTCCTTCCATTCGGTCACGATGACGAGTGCGTCTGCGCCCGTCAGCGCGTCCTGCTGCGTCTTCACGAAGTGCAGACGCTTGATGTCCTCGGGTCGATCCGCGAGATCGAGGGCGAACACGCGCTCGGCTTCGTCGCGCGCGACGGGATCGTAACCGCGCACCGTGGCGCCGCGCTGCAAGAGCGCCTCGATGATGCGCCGGCTCGACGCCTCGCGCATGTCGTCGGTGTTGGGCTTGAACGCGAGGCCCCACACGGCGAACGTGCGCCCGCGCAGGTCTTCGCCCATGCGCCTGACGATCTTGTTGACGAGCACATCCTTCTGGTCGTGATTGACCGCCTCGACCGCTTCGAGAACGCGCAGCGTGTGGCCGTTTTCGCGCGCGGTCTGCGCGAGCGCCTGCACGTCCTTCGGGAAGCACGAGCCGCCGTAACCGCAGCCCGCGTACAGGAAGTGATAGCCGATGCGCGGGTCCGAGCCGATGCCGCGCCGCACCGATTCAATGTCCGCGCCGACGGTGTCCGCCAGATTCGACAGATCGTTCATGAACGAAATGCGCGTCGCGAGCATCGCGTTGGCGGCGTACTTCGTGAATTCGGCGGAGCGCACGTCCATGTAGAGCGTGCGCTCGTGATTGCGGTTGAAGGGCACGTAGAGCCGCTTCATCTTCTCGCGCGCGAGATTGCCTGCGTCGTCGTCGTCGATGCCGATCACGATGCGATCTGGTCGCATGAAGTCGTCGACCGCCGCGCCTTCCTTCAGGAACTCCGGATTCGACACGACCGAGAAGCCATGCTTCGCCGAGCCTTCGAGCCCACGTGCCTTCAGTTCTTCATCGACGACCTTCTTCACCTGCAGCGCTGTGCCGACCGGCACCGTCGACTTGTCGACGATCACCTTGAAGCCGTTCGAGTATTTGCCGATATTGCGCGCGGCGGCGAGCACGTATTGCAGGTCGGCGGAACCATCTTCGTCGGGCGGCGTGCCCACCGCGATGAACTGGATGTCGCCATGCTCGACGCTCGCTTTGACATCCGTGGAAAACTGGATGCGGCCCGCCGCGCGCGTGCGCTTCAGCATTTCCTGAAGGCCCGGCTCGTGGATCGGCACGCCGCCGTTGTTGAGAATTTCGATCTTGCGCGGATCCACATCCACGCAAAACACGTCATTGCCGATTTCGGCAAGGCACGCGCCGGTCACAAGACCGACGTAACCCGTGCCGACGATGGTCACTTTCATACGCTTTCCGGTGGTTTCTGAAATGCCGGTGGCGGAAGCGGCGCGTTCGAGCGCCGCCTGATTTCATGCTTGCCGCGCGCGGGTTCAGACCGAGCTGGTGATCGGCTCGACGCGCCGCGGCGCGTACGTTTCCCAGCCGCTGCAGCCGGGACATTGCCAATAGAATAGTCGCGCGCGGAAGCCGCAAGTTTGACACGTATAACGCGGCAGGTTCTTGGTGCGCTGTTTCACGAGATTACGCATCAGTTCGAGCTCGCCGCGACGCGGCTCGTCGGCGGTCGCTTCCTGGGCTTCGAGCAGACGCGTCATGCCCGCGAGATTCGGCGCGCTTTCCATTTGCTTGCGCGCGAGCGCGTGCGCCGCGTCCAGGCCGCGCAACTCCTGCACGTGCTTGTACGCGACATCGAGCAGATCGTTCGACGGATAGCGCGTCGCGTAATCGATCAGCAGATCCACGCCCTCATCCTTGCGTCCGAGCGCGCCGTACGCCTTCATCAGCTTTTCGGCGACGAGCGGCAGATACGCTTCATTCTGCGCCTCGACGCGCTTCCAGTGCGTGATCGCGGTGTCGACGTTGCCCGCGGCCGCCTCGACGTCGCCGGCGAGGATCGTCGCGCGCACGTTGTCCGGGTTCGATGCCAGCGCGAGCTTCAGTTCGGCGCGCGCGCCTTCGGGATTCTTGCGCTGCAACGCTTCCTGCGCGAGCTCGCAATGAAAATGCGCGATCTCCATATGCAGCGACGGCGCGCCCATCTTTTCGATCTGCTCGGCCGTCGTGATGGACTTCGGCCAGTCTTTCTCGATCTCGTAGATGGTGAGCAAGGCGCGCTGCGCGCCGAGCGAATACTCGCCCGCTTCGAGCGAACGGAACGTCTCCTCGGCGCGATCGAGCAGGCCCGCCTTCAGGAAGTCCTGTCCGAGTTCATAGAGCGCGTGATCGCGCTCGGCGACCGGCAAGTCGGCGCGGCTCAGGAGATTCTGATGCACGCGGATCGCGCGGTCGGTTTCGCCGCGCCGGCGGAACAGATTGCCGAGCGCGAAATGCAGTTCGATGGTTTCCGGATCGAGTTTGGCGACTTCGATGAACGCATCGATCGCCTTGTCGTGTTGTTCGTTCAGCAGAAAATTCAGGCCGCGAAAGTACGAGCGCGGCAGGTTCGCATTCTCGGACAGCAGAGTTTTCAGGTCATAGCGGGACGCGATCCACCCCAGCGCGAAGGCGATGGGGATGACGAGTAGCCACCAGAAGTCTAGATCCATGCGATTTGTCGTTGAATGTTAGGTGTCTGCTTTCGCTCGATATCAGATGAGCGGCGGCATCGGCGGTTCTTCCTTCACCACCGGCGTCTCGCGCGCGACGCGCAGTTCGCGCTTCAGCCGTCCGTTTTCCATCCGCAGACGTATCATCGCGGGCACGCCGGACAACAGCCCCGCCAGCAATCCCACGACGAAAAACGCGAGACCGATCAGGATCAGCGGCGCGGTCCAGGCATAGCCTGCAAGGAAGTTCAGCGTCGCGGTCTGGGTGTTGGCGAGCGCCAGCACCAGCAGCAGCACGAAAATCAGAACGCGGATCAGCCAGACGAGGAATCTCATGTAGGGTCTCGCAAGAGCGGTTGCATCAGACGGCCCTTCCGTTGCGGCCGGGCCTGCGCGGTTGAACACCCAGGTCAAAGTGACCGGTATTGTAATTGATGCTTCCGGGCACAGGCAGCCGCCGGCGCTCCGCGTGGATTTTCAGCAAACAACGAACCCGTTGCGCCAGCGCTGCGAGCATGAAGCGCCGCATATGAAAAAAGCACCCCGAAGGGTGCTTTCCTGGTCGATTGCCTCGTGGGCGAACGTCGCGAACTGAAGAATTCCTTCAGCCGGGAATGCGCGCCGATCAGAGATCGTCCGCATCATCGTCATTCGACATCTTCAGCGGCTCTCCCGCACGGCCATCGACGCGTTCGCGCAATTCCTTGCCCGGCTTGAAGTGCGGCACGAATTTCTCCGGTACCAGCACCTTCTCACCCGACTTGGGATTGCGCCCGACGCGCGACGGACGACGGTTGAGCCCGAAGCTGCCGAAGCCGCGAATCTCGATGCGGTGACCGTTGGCCAAAGCCTCCGACATCGCATCGAGCATCGTCTTCACCGCGAAATCCGCATCCTTGAGGACAAGTTGCGGAAATCGCGACGCCAACTGGGCGACCAATTCCGATTTGGTCATACTTCAGCTTGCCGTTGAGGGCTTAGCTGTTCTGGCCGTCGAGCTTGGCCTTGAGCAGCGCGCCGAGGTTGGTCGTGCCGGTCGCAGCGGCGTTCGTGTCGCCCTGCAGGCTGCGCATGGCTTCCTGCTGTTCGGCCGAATCCTTCGCCTTGATCGAAAGGTTGATGCCACGCGACTTGCGATCGATGTTGATGATCATCGCGTTGACCTTGTCGCCTTCCTTCAGCACGTTACGCGCATCTTCCACGCGGTCTTGCGCGATTTCCGAAGCACGCAGGTAGCCTTCGACTTCGCCGGACAGCGTGATGACCGCACCCTTCGGGTCGACCGACTTCACGACGCCGTCAACGATGGCGCCCTTGTCGTTGATCGCGACAAAGTTGTTGAACGGATCGCCTTCGAGTTGCTTGATGCCGAGCGAGATGCGTTCCTTGTCGACGTCGATGCCCAGAACCACGGCTTCGACTTCGTCGCCCTTCTTGTACTTGCGCACGGCTTCTTCGCCGGTTTCCGACCACGACAGGTCCGACAGGTGAACCAGACCGTCGATGCCGCCAGGCAGACCAATGAACACGCCGAAGTCGGTGATCGACTTGATGGCGCCGCTGATCTTGTCGCCCTTCTTGAAGTTGCGGCTGAAGTCATCCCACGGATTCGGCTTGCACTGCTTCATGCCGAGGGAGATACGGCGGCGGTCTTCGTCGATTTCGAGAACCATGACTTCGACTTCGTCACCGAGCTGAACGACCTTCGACGGCGCAACGTTCTTGTTGGTCCAGTCCATTTCCGACACGTGGACCAGGCCTTCGATGCCCGATTCCACTTCGACGAATGCGCCGTAGTCGGTGATGTTCGTGACCTTGCCGAACAGGCGCGTGCCCGACGGGTAACGACGCGAGATGCCTTCCCACGGATCGTCGCCGAGTTGCTTGATGCCGAGCGAGACGCGGTTCTTCTCTTGGTCGAACTTGAGAATCTTGGCGGTGACTTCCTGGCCAACCGACAGCACTTCCGACGGGTGACGCACGCGACGCCATGCGATGTCGGTGATGTGCAGCAGGCCGTCGATGCCGCCGAGGTCCACGAACGCGCCGTAGTCGGTGATGTTCTTGACCACGCCTTCGACGATCGCGCCTTCCTTCAGCGTCTCGAGCAGCTTCGCGCGCTCTTCGCCTTGGGTGGCTTCGATCACCGCGCGGCGCGACAGCACCACGTTGTTACGCTTGCGGTCGAGCTTGATGACGCGGAATTCGAGCGTCTTGCCTTCATACGGCGTCGTGTCCTTGACCGGACGCGTGTCGACGAGCGAACCCGGCAGGAACGCGCGGATGCCGTTGACCATCACGGTCATGCCGCCCTTGACCTTGCCGGTGATCGTGCCGGTCACGAGCTCGTTGTTGTCGAGCGCCTTTTCCAGCGACAGCCACGAAGCGAGGCGCTTCGCCTTGTCGCGCGACAGGATGGTGTCGCCATAGCCGTTTTCCAGCGCGTCGATCGCGACGGAAACGAAGTCGCCCGCCTGCACTTCCACTTCACCCGCGTCGTTCAGGAATTCTTCGAGCGGAATATAGGCTTCGGACTTGAGACCAGCGTTGACGACCACGAAGTTGTGGTCGACACGCACGACTTCGGCGGAGATCACTTCGCCGGCGCGCATGTCCTGCTTGGTCAGCGACTCTTCGAACAGAGCCGCAAAGGATTCGGTATTCGGGGTGGAGGTTTGCAGGTCGGACATAAAAATCGATATTTGCACAGCCATTCGCGCGGTGGTCCCCAATGGACCGGTGAAGCGCAACGCCGTACGGGGTTAAAGGGTTTAACACACGCTCCATCTGCCGACGGAGCACCTTGCTCTATTACACGCGAACCGCGCTGTACCAGCCGATGATCTGTTCGACCGCTTGATCGATCGACAAACCGGAGGTGTCCAGCGTCTTCGCGTCCGCTGCGGGCTTGAGCGGCGCGGTGCTCCGGTTCATGTCCCGGTCGTCGCGCGCACGCAAATCTCGCAGCAAGTCATCCATATTAGCAGAAAAACCTTTTTGCATCAATTGCTTATACCGTCTCGCCGCGCGCGCCTCGGCGCTCGCCGTCAGAAATACCTTCAGCGTGGCGTCGGGAAAGATGACGGTGCCCATGTCGCGGCCGTCGGCGACGAGGCCGGGGCGCTTGCGAAACGCCCGCTGACGCGCGACCAGCGCCTGGCGCACCGCGGGATGCACGGCGATCGCGGAGGCGCGGTTGCCGACCTTTTCCTGCCGGATTTCGCCCGAAACGTCCACGCCATCGAGTTGCGCGCAACCTTCGCGGAACGTGATGTGGAGCGCTTCGATCAGTTTTGCAAGGCCGGGAGCGTCGTCTTTCTCCACTTCGTAGCGAAGGCTGGCGAGCGCCGCGAGCCGGTAGAGCGCGCCGCTGTCGAGCAGGTGAAAGCCGAGCGTCGCCGCGACGATGGCCGCGACCGTGCCCTTGCCCGAAGCCGTCGGCCCATCGATCGTGATCACGGGAGTGGGGTCGAATGGACGGGTCGGTTTCATCGAGTCTGGCCGTTCCGGCCCGTTGTTTCTGTCATTGAAGTCTATGAAATCGCGCTTCACGCTAACACCGCTGTAGTTACGCCTTGACGAGCGTCGCAAACCGATCGAAATAATCGGGGAAAGTCTTGTTCACGCACTTCGGATCGTTGATGCGAACCGGCACGCCGCCCAGACTGACGAGCGAAAAACACATCGCCATGCGGTGGTCGTCGTAGGTGTCGATCGCGGCATCCGGCGTGAGTTTCGCAGGCGGCGTCACGACGAGATAGTCCGCGCCCTCTTCCACCGTCGCGCCGACCTTGCGCAGTTCAGTCGCCATCGCGGCGATGCGGTCGGTTTCCTTCACGCGCCAGCTCGCGATATTGCGCAGCGTGGTCGTGCCGCTCGCGAAGAGCGCGGCCACGGCGATGGTCATCGCGGCGTCGGGGATCAGATTGAAGTCCATGTCGATGGGCGCGAGCCTGCCGTCGTCCGACTCGACGCCGCGCACTTCGATCCAGTCCTCGCCCATCATGACGTTCGCGCCCATGCGATTGAGCGCGTCGGCGAAACCGACATCGCCCTGGATGCTCGCGCGCCCGACGCCTTCCACGCGCACCGGCCCGTGACCGATCGCGCCCGCCGCCAGAAAATACGACGCCGACGACGCGTCGCCTTCGACCATGATCGCGCCCGGCGACCGGTAGCCCGCGCCGGCGGGAATCGTGAAGCGCGCCCAGCCATCGCGCTCGACGGTCACGCCGAAACGCGCCATCAGGCGGATCGTGATGTCGATGTACGGCTTCGAGATGAGTTCGCCTTCGATCTCGATCGTAACGGCACCGCTGCGGCCCTCGACGACCGGCAGGCTCATCAGGAGCGCGGTGAGGAACTGGCTCGACACATCGCCGCGCACGCGAATCGGCTTGTCGATCGCGATCTTCGCAGCGTGAATCTTCAGCGGCGGAAAACCGTCGTTGAGCTCGTAATCGATCGCAGCGCCGATCTGCCGCAAGCCGTCGACGAGATCGCCGATCGGCCGCTCGTGCATGCGCGGCACGCCATGCACGCGATATTCGCCGCCGTTCACCGCGAGCGCCGCGGTCAGCGGACGCACCGCCGTGCCCGCATTGCCCAGAAACAGTTCAGCCGCTTTCGACGGAAACGCGCCGCCCGTCCCGCCGACGATCAGGCGCTCGCCCTCCTCCCGCACCGCGACGCCGAGCGTCTTGAGGGCGGCGATCATCACACGGGTGTCGTCGGAATCGAGCAGATTCGTGATGGCCGTTTCGCCGCTCGCGAGCGCCGCGAGCAGCAGCACGCGGTTCGAAATGCTCTTCGAGCCGGGCAAGCGCACCGTGCCGGACGCGCGAGAGAAAGGTCCGAGATCCAGATGTTCCATAGTGTTTCCTTGGGTCACAGCTTGGGTTGCAGCTTGGGGCACAGCTTATTTCGCGGCGACGTCGTTGGAGGGCTTGATGCCGCCGCTCTCCTGCCACTCTTTGCGCGCGACGCGCGAGCGCGCGAACGCGGCTTCGAGCGCAGCGCCGTCCGATGCGTCGATCGCCGCGCGAAAGCGCGCGAGCACGGCAGTGTAATCGTCGAGTTCGGCGAGCAGCGCGGCGCGGTTCGCGAGACAGATATCGCGCCACATTTCCGGGCTCGACGCCGCAATGCGCGTGAAATCGCGGAAACCGCCCGCCGCGAACGAGAATTTCAGCTCGGCGTCCGGCGTAGCGAGAATCTGGTCGACGAGCGCGAACGACAGCACATGAGGCAGATGACTCACCGACGCGAACACGCGATCGTGCTGCGCCTCGCTCATCTGACGCACGCATGCGCCGGTCGCGCGCCACATCGACGCGACGCGCTCGACGTCGTCGGCTGCGTTTTCCGGCAGCGGACAGAGCACGACATTGCGATCGACGTAGAGATCGGGCAGCGCCGCATCGACGCCGCTCGACTCGCGCCCGGCGATCGGATGCCCCGGCACGAACTGGGCGACACGCGCGCCCAGGGTTCGCTTCGCCGCCGCGACGACATCGGTTTTCGTGCTGCCGGCGTCCGTGACGATGGTCCGCGCGCCGAGCAACGGCGCGATGCGCGCGAGCAGCGGCTCGGTCTGCGCGACCGGCGCGGCGAGCAACACGATATCGGCGTCGCGCAGCGCGTTCGACAGCGCGAGGTCGTCGTCGAGCGCGGCGGCCTCGTCGATCACGCCGAGTTCCAGCGCCCGCTCGACCGACTTCACGGAACGGCCCACGCCCACGACTCGGCCTGCGAGCCCGGCGCGTTCACGCAACGCGCGCGCGAGCGATCCGCCGATCAGACCGACGCCGAAAATAACCAGTTTGTTGAAAGAGAACGCAGCCACGGGACATCGATAAAAACGCGTCGTCCGACGCAGGAAACCGGACCGCCGCTAACGCGCGGCGGCGACGAGGGAAGCTCAGCGGGCTCGCGGATACGAACCGAGAATCTTCAGGAACGCGGCCTTGCGCCCGAGCTCTTCCAGCGCGGCGGCGACGGCCGGGTTGTCGCGATGGCCTTCGATGTCGATATAGAAGTAGTACTCCCACGTGCCCGAGCGCGCGGGACGCGATTCGAAGCGCGTCATCGAGACGCCGTGTTTCGCGAGCGGCTCCAGCAGCTTGAACACGGCACCCGCCTCGTTCGACACCGACACGATGAGCGAGGTCTGATCATGGCCGCTCGAATCGGTCGGCTGCTTGCCGACGATCACGAAGCGCGTGCGATTGTGCGGATCGTCCTGAATCATCGAGAACACGACGCCCAGGCCGTAATGCGTGGCCGCGCGGTCGCCGGCGATGGCCGCGACAGTCGGATCGCTCACCGCCATGCGCGCGGCTTCCGCATTGCTCGACACCGCCTGACGCTCCAGATGCGGCGCGTTTGCGGTGAGCCAGCGCTGGCACTGCGCGAGCGCCTGCGGATGCGCGCACACGCGCGTCACGCCATCGAGCGTGCCGGACGCGGTCAGCAGATTGTGATGAATCGGCAACGCGAGTTCGCCGCCGATCAGAAGCGAGGTCTGCAACAACAGATCCAGCGTGCGCGACACCGCGCCTTCGGCCGAATTCTCGACCGGCACGACGCCGTACTGCGCCGCGCCCGCTTCAACGGCGCGAAACACTTCGTCGATCGACGGGCACGGCACGCCCTGAATCGAATGCCCGAAGTATTCGAACATCGCCTGTTCGCTGTATGTGCCGACGGGACCGAGAAACGCGGCGCTGATGGTCTGTTCGAGCGCGCGGCTCGCGGCCATGATCTCGCGCCAGATCGAAGCAATGTGCTCGTCGGCGAGCGGCCCGTCGCTCATGTCCTGCAGACGCGCGATGACCTGCATCTCGCGCTCGGGGCGAAACACCGGCGCGTTGAAATGCTTCTTCACTTCGCCGACTTCGAGCGCGACGGAAGCGCGCTGATTCAACAGCGCGATGAGTTGTGCGTCGAGCACGTCGATGCGTTCACGCAGCGGTTTGAGTCTTGAATTGAGATCGTCGTCCATGCGGTGCTTGAGCGATTGCGGTTAAAGGAGCGAACGCACTTAGGCGCTCGTCCGCTCGAATTCCTTCATGTAGTCGACGAGCGCCTTGACGCCCTCGATCGGCACCGCGTTGTAGATCGATGCCCGCATGCCGCCGACGGACTTGTGGCCCTTCAGTTGCAACAGGCCGCGCGCCTTCGCGCCGGCCAGGAAATCGGTGTTGCGCGATTCGTCGGCAAGGAAGAACGGCACGTTCATCCGCGATCGGTTCTGACGCTCGACCTTGTTGACGTAGAAATCGCTGGAATCGATGGTGTCGTAGAGCAGCGTGGCCTTTTCGACATTGCGCGCCTCCATCGCTTCCAGGCCGCCCTGCTGCTTCAGCCATTTGAAAACGAGCCCGGCGATGTAGATCGCGTAGGTGGGCGGCGTGTTGTACATCGAGTTGTTTTCCGCGACGGTCTTCCATTCGAACGCCGACGGACAAATGGGCAGCGCGCGGTCGAGCAGGTCTTCGCGCACGATCACCACGGTCACGCCCGCCATGCCGATGTTCTTCTGCGCGCCGCCGAAGAGCACGCCGTACTTGGCGATGTCCATCGGGCGCGACAGGATGTGCGAGGACGCATCGGCGACGAGCGGAATGTCGCCGAGATCGGGAATCTCGAAGGCTTCGACGCCATCGATGGTTTCGTTGCTGCACAGATGCACGTAGGCCGGATCGTCCGACAGCTTCCATTCGCTGAAGGCCGGCACGCGCGTGAAGCCCGCTTCGGTCTTGCCGTTGGCCGCGAGATGCGGCGTGCCGTACTTCTGCGCTTCCTTGAACGATTTCGTCGACCAGGAACCGGTCACGACGAAGTCGGCGGTTTGCTTCTTGCCGAGCAGGTTCATCGGGACGATGGCGTTCTCGCCGATGCCGCCGCCCTGCAGAAAGAGAATCCGATGCGATGCGGGCACCTTCAGCAACTCGCGCAAGTCGGTCAGCGCCGCCTCGTGAATCGACATAAACTCGGCGCCGCGGTGGCTCATTTCCATCACGCTCATACCGCTGCCTTGCCAGTCGAGCATTTCGTCGGCTGCCTGTTTCAGGACTTCTTCTGGCATGGCGGCTGGGCCGGCGGAGAAATTGAACACGCGCATCTGGGGATCCCGGAGTTCCGAAGGGTCAGGCGCGATCGAACGGCGGATGAAACGAAGACCGCGTTTTCGCGCCCGAAAAAAGAAATGACTGCTTGCGCTCGCGCGCAAACAGCCATTATCGCACTGTCCTGAAAACCCGCCAATGCACGGGGCGGTGAGCCCCATCAGCCGATTTGTGTCAGGACCTCGCCGCGCTTACTTGCCCGGCTTGACGCTCGCCACTTCCGAGTCGGCTTGCGTGCGCGTCGCCTTGATGGCTTGCGGCATGTACTTCTGCATCAGGCCGTTCACGACGTCGCGGCCAACCTGGTCCTGAACCTGGATGAACTTGCGGCCGGTCGGGCTCTTGTAGAAGTTGGTCAGATCCTTGATTTCGTCGGTCGAGTAGTACTTTGCGTACGCGTCGTACTGAGCCTGCATCGCATCCTTGCGGAATGCGTCGGTCGCGAAAACCTGGCCAGCGGAATCAACCAGCTTCGGCACTGCATTCTTTTGCAGCGACGGAACGGCGGCCTGCTTCTGCTTGTCGTTCAGCGTCTTGTTCTCGGACAGTGCGTCCGAGAGGATCGCCGGCACGAGTTGCTTCGACTGCATCTGCGCGCTGTTACCGATCGCACCGACCAGCTTCTGCGCGTCGATCGCGTCGAGCAGATCCTTGATCGCGGCTTGCTTGGCCGGATCAACCGGGGCTGCTGCGGCCGGCGCCGGCGCCGACTGTGCGGGCGCCTGGTTCTGAAGCGACTGTGCCATCGCGAAAGTCGGTACGAAAGCGGCCAGCAACATCCACTGCTTGAAACGTCCTTGCATCATTACTCCCTGTAAAAAATATCCAGTTCAGCACTGGCGACGAGCTTTTGCACGTTGTCCGACACCGGCAACGAACTCACGTCGCGCAGCTTAACCAATCCGAGCTTTCAAAAGCGATAACGAGTGCCTTACGACACAAAAAATATCAGGCGCTTTCTCCGCCTTCACCATTTTCCGCGTCGCCGGTGTTGCCAGCAGCATCGTCCGGACCCGAATCGCCTTCGAGTTCGGCCTCGGCTTCCGCCTCGGCGATATGCTGCAGTCCCGACAACTTCGTTCCCTCGTCAAGGCTGATGAGTGTAACACCTTGGGTTGCACGGCCCATTTCGCGGATTTCCGAAACACGCGTGCGGATCAGCACGCCCGCGGTCGTGATCAGCATGATCTCGCTCTCGGGCTCGACAAGCGTCGCCGCCACGACACGGCCGTTACGTTCCGAGGTCTGGATCGCGATCATGCCCTTCGTGCCGCGACCATGGCGCGTGTACTCGTTGATCGGCGTGCGCTTGCCGTAACCGTTCTCGGTCGCCGTGAGCACCGACTGGTTCTCGCCGCCCGCGACGAGCATCGCGATGACCTGCTGCCCGTCTTCCAACTGCATGCCACGCACGCCGCGTGCCTCGCGGCCCATCGCGCGCACGTCGTTCTCATCGAAACGCACGGCCTTGCCGGCGTCCGAGAACAGCATGACGTCGTGCTCGCCGTCGGTGATCGCGGCGCCGATGAGGTAATCGCCCTCATCCAGACCGACCGCGATGATGCCCTTTTTCATCGGACGGCTGAACGCTTCGAGCGGCGTCTTCTTGACGGTGCCGAGCGCAGTCGTCATGAACACGTATTTGTCCGCCGAGAATTCCTTGATCGGCAGAACGACGTTGATCTTCTCGCCATCCTGCAACGGGAACATGTTGACGATCGGACGGCCGCGCGAATTGCGCGAGCCCTGCGGCACTTCGTACACCTTGACCCAGTAGACGCGGCCGCGGTTTGAGAAGCACAGCATGTGATCGTGCGTGTTCGCGATGAAGAGCGTGTCGATCCAGTCGTCTTCCTTCATCTGCGTGGCCTGCTTGCCGCGCCCGCCGCGCTTCTGCGCGCGATACTCGGAAAGCGGCTGCGACTTCACGTAACCCGAGTGCGACATGGTCACGACCATTTCCTGCGGCGTGATCAGGTCTTCGGTGTTGAGTTCCGTCGCGTTCATCTCGATACGCGAGCGACGCTCGTCGCCGAACTCGGCGCGAATCTGGCCCAGCTCCTCGACGATGATCTGGCGGATACGCTCCGGCCGCGCGAGGATGTCGAGCAGGTCGGCTATCTGCGCCATCACCTCGCGATACTCGCTCGTGATCTTGTCCTGCTCGAGGCCGGTCAGGCGTTGCAGGCGCATCTGCAGGATTTCCTGCGACTGGACGTCCGACAGCTTGTACAGCCCGTCTTCCTGGAGGCCGTAAGCGGGATTCAGCCCTTCCGGGCGATAGGCTGCGCGCCCGCCCGATGCCTCGGATTCGGTACGCGTCAGCATTTCGCGCACGAGCGACGAATCCCACGGACGCGCCATCAGCTCCTGCTTGGCGATGGGCGGCGTCGGCGCGGCCTTGATGATCGCGATGAATTCGTCGATGTTCGCGAGCGCGACGGCGAGGCCTTCGAGCACGTGCCCGCGGTCGCGCGCCTTGCGCAATTCGTAGACCGTGCGCCGCGTCAGCACTTCCCGTCGATGCGACAGGAAGCACTCGATCATTTCCTTCAGGTTCAGCAGCTTGGGCTGGCCGTCGACGAGCGCGACCATGTTCATGCCGAAAGTGTCCTGAAGCTGCGTCTGCTTGTACAGATTGTTCAGGATGACTTCCGGCACTTCGCCGCGCTTCAGCTCGATCACGACGCGCATGCCGCTCTTGTCGGATTCGTCGCGGATGTCGGAGATGCCCTCGATCTTCTTCTCGTTGACGAGTTCGGCGATGCGCTCGAGCAGCGTGCGCTTGTTCACCTGATACGGAATCTCGTCGACGATGATCGCCATGCGCTGGCCGCGATCGATCTCTTCGAAGTGCGTGGCCGCGCGCATCACGACGCGCCCGCGCCCCGTGCGATAGCCGTCGCGCACGCCCGCGACGCCGTAGATGATGCCGGCGGTCGGGAAATCCGGCGCGGGCACGATCTCGATGAGTTCGTCGACGGTGGCTTCGGGCGTGTTCAGCAGATGCAGGCAGGCGTCGACGATCTCGCGCAGATTGTGCGGCGGGATGTTGGTCGCCATGCCGACCGCGATGCCGGCCGAGCCGTTGATCAGCAGATTGGGGATGCGGGCCGGAAGAACGAGCGGCTCGTTCTCACTGCCGTCGTAGTTCGGACCGAAGTCGACGGTTTCCTTGTCGATGTCGGCCAGCAACTCGTGGCCGATCTTCGCCATGCGGATTTCGGTGTAGCGCATGGCCGCGGCGTTGTCGCCGTCGACCGAACCGAAGTTGCCCTGGCCGTCGACCAGCATGTAGCGCAGCGAGAATGGCTGCGCCATGCGAACGATCGTCTCGTAGACGGACGCGTCGCCGTGAGGATGGTATTTACCGATGACGTCGCCGACGATACGCGCGGACTTCTTGTACGCGCGATTCCAGTCGTTGTTCAGCTCGTGCATCGAGTAGAGCGCCCGACGATGCACCGGCTTCAGGCCATCGCGGACATCGGGAAGCGCGCGCCCGACGATCACGCTCATCGCGTAATCGAGATACGAACGGCGCATTTCCTCCTCGAGGGAGATTGGCAGAGTCTCTTTGGCGAATTGATCCATTATCCGTGTCTTGTACTTTGCAGCGGCGACACGGCAGCGCGCGCGGCGATTTCACGCGACCCGCCAGCCGCGCGACGAGCCGGCGTGGCGCGTAGCCGACGTACGCTGCGCGCCGCGTATGCAGCGCATGCCTTTTATGCGCTGCGAACGCAGCACATCAGGAGATTCTACCATGCGCGATATTCGCGCCCGAACGCGCACTGTATACATACAGTTGCATGTCGGTCGGGACACCGGCATGTGCGCGCCGAATTCGCAATGCGCAACGCCGTACCAATTACTTACAAAAACCGGGGAACGAATTCAGTCATTTCGTCACGCGGGCGGGCTATCATGCCGCCTCGTCGTTTTGCCAGACGCATGAGTACCCGCGGTAAAAATACGCAGGAAATCGCTTTCGGGCACGCAATGTGCGCGCGTTTTGCGCCTTCCGCGGCCTCGACCGTCTCCTGTCCCCTTCTTGTTGCGCATGCACCACATAAGGTTGCGGGCGTACCGGGGTCGGGGATATTTTTATCGTCGCAAGGGAACGATATGGCAAAATGCCAACGCACAAACTTAGACACTGCTCGAAGTCTATACAGCGCGTTTTGTTCCGTAGGGAATGTTATACTTCGAGCAATGTATGACTTGTCTTCGTCTACAGGCTCGCAGTAAACCTGCGGTAATCTCAATTTCGAGAGGAGAAATATGAATAAACTTTCAAAGCTCGCGTTCATTGCAGCTACCGCAGTTATGGCTGCATCGGCCTCGGCACAGTCCGTGCCGGCCTCGCGACAAGCCGTGAACGATAACTGGGTGAACGGTACGGGCGAGTATGTGTGGATGAACGGCACGAACGAACTGTGCTGGCGCGACGCATTCTGGACCCCGGCTACGGCAAACGCGAAGTGCGATGGCGCGCTGGTCGCGCAAGCACCGACGCCGCCGGCACCGGTCGCTCCGCCGCCCCCGGTCATCCAGAGCCAGAAGGTCACCTATCAGGCTGACGCGCTGTTCGACTTCGACAAGGCAGTCCTGAAGCCGGCTGGTAAGGAAAAGCTTGACGATCTCGCATCGAAGATCGGCGCGCTGAACCTCGAAGTCGTCGTTGCGACGGGTTACACCGACCGCATCGGTTCGGACAAGTACAACGACCGTCTGTCGCTGCGCCGTGCGCAAGCTGTGAAGGCTTACCTGGTCAGCAAGGGCATCGAAGCCAACCGTATCTACACGGAAGGCAAGGGCAAGCGCGACCCGGTCACGAAGGGTACCTGCCAACAGAAGAACCGCAAGCAACTCATCGCCTGCCTCGCACCGGATCGTCGCGTGGAAGTCGAAGTTGTGGGCACGACCCGTCAGCCGCAGCAGTAATCGCGAGTTGGATTGCCGCAGATCAAACCCCCGCTTCGGCGGGGGTTTTTTTATGCCCGAAGCTTTTGGGGCATTCGTTTAATGAATCATCATTTCGGGTAGGCTTCAGCTATTGCCCTTTTTGCCCGCCCATTGCAGCGCCTATATACTCGGTTCTAATCGATTCACGACTCAAACAAGGCATTTCCGAACATGACCAACGTCGATCCCCACGAACTTCAGAAATTCAGCGAGCTCGCGCATCGCTGGTGGGACCCGAACGCCGAGTTCAAACCGCTGCATGAACTGAACCCGGTACGGCTCGACTGGATCGACGCGCATGCGCATTTAAGCGCCAAGCGCGTGCTCGACATCGGCTGCGGCGGCGGCATTCTGTCCGAATCGATGGCCACGCGCGGCGCGAACGTGAAGGGCATCGATCTTTCGTCGAGCGCGCTCGGCGTGGCCGATCTGCATAGTCTCGAGAGCGGTGTCGAAGTCGCGTATGAAGAGATTTCGGCTGAGGCGCTCGCCGCGCGCGAGCCCGGTTCCTACGACGTCGTCACCTGCATGGAGATGCTGGAGCACGTGCCGAATCCGGCAGGCACCGTCGCGGCATGCGCCGCGCTCGTGAAGCCCGGCGGCTGGGTGTTCTTTTCCACGCTGAACCGCAACGCGAAGGCCTATCTGTTCGCTGTGATCGGCGCCGAATACATCGCGCGCATGCTGCCGCGCGGCACGCACGATTATTCGCGTTTCATCAAGCCGTCGGAGCTCGCCACGTTCGCGCGCGCCGCCTCGCTGCTGCCCGTCGACATCAAGGGCGTTACCTATCGGCCGATCTCCAGGCACTTCGGCCTGTCGAACGATTCCAGCATCAACTACATGATGGCTTGCCGCCGCGAAGCCTGACGCCATGATCAACGACGATCCCCTGTCCACGGGCACCATCGACACCAAACCTCTTCCGGAAGAGACCACTCCCCTGCCCCAGCGCCTCGCCGAAGGCGACGGTCTCGGGTTGTGCCAGGCCGTGCTGTTCGACCTCGACGGCACCATCGCCGATACCGCGCCCGATCTCGTCGCCGCGGTGAACAAGATGCGGCACGACCGTGGCCTCGAAATGCGTCCTCTCGAAACGTTGCGGCCGTATGCGTCGGCGGGCGCGCGCGGGCTGCTCGGCGGGGCGTTCGAGATCGGGCCGGAGCATCACGACTTCGCGTCGATGCGCGATGAATTCCTCGCCAACTACGAGGCCGATCTCTGCATCGAAACCACGCTCTTTCCGGGCATCAGCGAGATTCTCGATCAGCTCGATGCGCGCGGCGTGCGCTGGGGCATCGTGACGAACAAGGTGACGCGTTTCGCCGCGCCGCTCGTCGGCTTGCTGGGGCTCGACACGCGCGCCGGGTGCCTCGTCTGCGGCGACACCACGCCGCATTCGAAGCCTCACCCTGCGCCGCTCCTGCACGCGGCCGAGTTGCTGGATGTCGCACCCGAACGCATCGTCTATGTCGGCGACGATCTGCGCGACGTGCAAGCCGGCTTCGCGGCGGGCATGATCACCGTGGCAGCCGCCTACGGCTATTGCGGCGACGACATTCCGCCGCGCCGCTGGCATGCGAATCACGTGGTCGATTCGCCTGAAGAGTTGCAGAACCTGCTGCGCGACATCGCGTGAGTTGCGCGCGAGCGGCACATGCGGGGCCTTGAAAACCGCGCCGTTCGCCTCAGATGACTTTTCGTGGGATAATTTCTGTTCTGCTTGGGGGCGACCTGGTTTCGACAGGGGTTGTGAAGCGGTCAGGGCATACCGAGGACCCGTCACCTCGTTAATCAATGGGAAAAACGTAACTGCAAACGACGATACGTTCGCACTGGCAGCCTAAGGGCCGCCGTCCTCTCACTAATTCGCTGACGGGTTAGGGTAGCAATGCCACGAGAGGTCATATACGTCAGATAAGCTTTTGCGGCGTCACGACGCCAAAGTCGAAAATTTAGTGAATCGCCTTAACGCAGCGTGTTCGTCCGCGTCGTTGGGGCTAAATCAAATGACAGAACTAAGTATGTAGAACTGTTCGTAGAGCGCTTCTGGACGCGGGTTCGATTCCCGCCGCCTCCACCAAAAATACCCCCGGTTAAAACCCGCGATCGCGCAAGCATCGCGGGTTTTTTCTTTGGCGCGCGACAGACGAAAAAAAGCCCCGCGCGAGGCGGGGCAAACATCCTTGAGAGACGTAGCGAGGACAGAGACAACCTCCACTACGCCCGAGAGAATAGGCTTCCGAAGCCATGCTTCGTATCGGACCGGTCCTAATGCTGCTGCCGTGTGTCAATTATCAACCGTTCGGTGCGCGGGCGACGGCGATCCCGCGAGCGCACTTAGTTCGCGCCGTCTTTCGGACACTTCAGATTGCAGCCGTTCGGATCGCCGTTGTCGCCGCGTCGGCGCATGGCGGACTTTCCGTTCTGATACTTCTCAGAAGGCGCGGAGGCCGCGAACTGCATCTGCGGATGCTGGTTGAAGCGGAATTCGTCCTGCAGCACCCCGCCCGGAATGCCCGGTGAATTCTGGGCAAAGGCGACGGGAATCAGGTACATCGCGCCGACGACGAGCGCGGCGGAAGAACAAGCGAGCAACGAGAGTTTCATGGCGGTATATCGCGCGAAAAGAACGCGCTCAGAGCAGTGAAAGTCGACAGCAAACCGTTAGGTTAACCCAATTCGCCGCCGATGACAGTTTTACCTCCGCCATGCTCTCTTACCGCGCGTTTCCGGTTTTCCGCACGCGCTCACTTCAACCACGCAATCCTTCGTCGATATCGACGAGCGTGCCGCAGCGCGCCGGATCATAGCCTTCGAGATGAGCGACGCTCTCCGTGAAGCCTTCGCTGCGCAGAATGCGCAATACGGAGGCTAGACGCGCCTCGTCGAGCCGCGCGCGCTCGCACGCGAAGAAATAATCCTCGTCGATGATCGGAATGAAATCGAGCGCGAAATGCTGCGCGGCCGGCTGCACGCCGAAGCCGAGATCGGCCATGCCGCTCGCGACGAACGCGGCGATCGCCGAATGCGTGAGTTCCGTGGTCGCATAGCCGTTGATCTGGTCCGGATCGACACCTACACGCCGCAACGACAGATCGAGCAGCATCCGCGTACCCGAGCCCGGCTGGCGGTTGACGAAACGCACGTCGCTGCGCGCAAGATCGCGCAGACCGGAGATCTGCTTCGGATTGCCCTTCGGCAGAAAAAGCCCTTGTGTACGGCGCGTGAGCCGGATCAACTGATGTTTGTTCTGATCCAGAAAAGGCCGATAGATATCCGCGCACGTCGAACGGAATTCGCCGATCGGCAAATGGAAGCCAGCCAGTTCGCATTCGCCGCGCGCGAGCGCGCTCACGGCTTCGGCGCTCTCGCGATACTTGATGTCGACCGGCACGCGCTGATCGCCGAGCGCGCGCACGAGCGTGGCGACCGCATAGCCGTGCGATGCGTGAATCCGCACTTGCGTCACGCCGCCCGCGAGGCGCCGGTTCAACTCCATCGCGACATCGTTCGCCACCGCCTGCAACGGTGCTTCGAGCCGGTCGCCGCAGACGCGCTGCGCGCGCAGCACCGACTCGCCCAGCTCCGAGAGCACCGAGCCGCGCCCGCGCGATTTGGTGATGAGCGCGCCGCCGAGACGCGCCTCGATTTCGCGCAACAGACCCCACGCGTGCCGGTAGGACAAACCCTTAGCGCTCGCGGCATTCGCGATGCTGCCCGTCTGTGCGACCAGCTGCAAAAGCGGCACAACCGCACTGAGACTGGTTTCCCGGCCGTCGGCGTCTCGCAGAACCAGTTCGGCACGGCATTCGACGTCCACCATATGCACTCCTTCTTCCTATTGCCAAGATATATCACGACGCCTATTGTTCTTTTACAGGCTCGGCACCCGTAATTATATCGACTCAAATATGTACCAACAAAACATATGCCGAGTGTTGGAGGAGCCCCATGACACATCCGCAGCTTTCCGCCGCTGCATCCGCTGAACTCGTTCGTCGCCACGCCGTACAAGGTGCGACGTTGATGACCATTCTTCACGCCATCCAGGACGAAGTCGGCTACGTGCCCGAGACGGCCATCGCGCCGCTAGGACAGGCGCTGTCGCTGTCGCGCGCCGAAGTGCACGGCGTGATCACGTACTATCACCACTTCCGTTCCGCGCCGCCCGCGCGCGTGACCGTGCAGCTTTGCCGCGCGGAAGCGTGCCGCAGCATGGGCGTGGAAGCGCTGAAGGATCACATCGAAGGGCACACCGGCTGCCGCTTCGACAGCGGTCACGCCGAGGACATCGAGCTCGAATCGGTGTATTGCCTCGGCCAGTGCGCGCTGTCGCCGTCGATGACGATCAACGGCGAATTGCACGCGAAGGTCACGCCGGCGAAGTTCGACCGCCTGTACGCCGCGGCGCAAACGAGAGTCGCGGAGGTGACGGCATGACGCGCATCTACGTTCCCATCGATTCCGCCGCGCTCGCGCTCGGCGCGGAATCCGTCGCGCAAGCCATCGCGAGCGAAGCGCAAAAGCGCGGCCTCGACGTGCAACTCGTGCGCAACGGCTCGCGCGGCCTCTTCTATCTCGAACCGCTCGTCGAAGTGGAAACGCCCAACGGTCGCATCGGCTATGCGAACGTCGAAGCCGACGACGTCGCCGCGCTCTTCGACGCCGGCTTTCACGAAGGCGCAGCGCACGAAAAGAACGTCGGCGTGGTCGACGAAATTCCGTATCTCAAGAACCAGCAGCGTCTGACGTTCGCGCGCATCGGCATCACGGACCCGCTTTCGATCGACGATTACGTCGCGCTCGGCGGCCTGCAGGGACTGCGCAACGTGCTCGACATGAACGGCGACGCCGTCTGCCAGGCGCTGCTCGATTCCGGCCTGCGCGGACGCGGCGGCGCGGCGTTCCCCGCCGGCATCAAGTGGAAGACGGTGCGCGGCGCGTACGCGGATCAGAAGTACATCGTCTGCAACGCGGACGAAGGCGACTCCGGCACGTTCTCCGACCGCCTCGTGATGGAAAGCGATCCGTACATGCTGATCGAAGGCATGATCATCGCGGGCGTGGCGGTGGGCGCGACCGAAGGCTACATCTATGTGCGCAGCGAGTATCCGCATTCGATCGATACGCTGAACCGAGCGATCGAAAAGGCGCGCGACGCCGGCTGGCTCGGCGCGAGCGTGCTCGGCACGTCGCACGCGTTCGAGCTGTATGTGGCGAAGGGCGCGGGCGCGTATGTGTGCGGCGAGGAAACGGCGCTGCTCGAATCGCTCGAAGGCAAGCGCGGCATCGTGCGCGCGAAGCCGCCAGTTCCGGCGCTCACCGGCCTGTACGGAAAGCCGACCGTCATCAACAACGTCATCACGCTCGCGACCGTGCCGATCATCTTCGCGAAGGGCGCGGCGTTCTATCGCGACTTCGGCATGGGCCGTTCGCGCGGCACGCTGCCCTTCCAGATCGCGGGCAATGTGAAGCAAGGCGGACTTGTCGAACTCGCGTTCGGCGTGACGCTGCGCGAACTGCTCTACACCTACGGCGACGGCACCGCGACCGGACGCCCCGCGCGCGCGGTGCAGGTGGGCGGCCCGCTCGGCACGTATCTGCCGGAAAGCCAGTGGGACATTCCGCTCGACTACGAGGAATACGCGAAGGTCGGCGCGGTGGTCGGTCACGGCGGATTGGTGGTTCATGACGACACCTCGAATCTCGCCGAACTCGCGCAATATGCGATGCACTTCTGCGCGCTCGAATCGTGCGGCAAGTGCACGCCGTGCCGCATCGGTTCGACGCGCGGCGAGGAAGTCATCGCGAAGATCCGTGAGGGCGATACGTCGGTGAAGCAGATCACGCTGTTGCGCGAGCTGTGCGACACGATGGTGTCCGGCTCGCTCTGCGCGATGGGCGGCATGACGCCGTTCCCGGTGATGTCCGCGCTCGATCACTTCCCCGAGGACTTCGGGCTGCCCCGCACGCCCGCACAGAAAGCGGCATAAGGAGACAACAATGTCCAATACCAACAACGGCTGCGGCTCCGGCAATTGCGCGTGCAAGAGCGCGGCATCGGTGCAGCGCCGCGATCCGTTCGACGATACCGATTACGGCACGCCGTTGCGTCACGCCGATATCGACGTGACGCTCGAAATCGACGGTCAGTCCGTCACCGTGCCCGCGGGCACGTCGGTGATGCGCGCGTCGATCGAAGCGGGCGTCAACGTGCCCAAGCTCTGCGCCACCGACTCGCTCGAACCGTGGGGTTCGTGCCGTCTGTGTCTCGTCGAGATCGAAGGCAAGCGCGGCTATCCCGCGTCGTGCACGACGCCCGTCGAAGCGGGCATGAAGGTCCGCACGCAAAGCGACAAGCTGCAATCGCTTCGCAAGAACGTGATGGAGCTTTATATCTCCGATCACCCGCTCGACTGTCTCACCTGCCCCGCCAACGGCGATTGCGAACTGCAGGACATGGCGGGCGTCGTCGGCTTGCGCGAAGTGCGTTATGGCTATGAAGGCGCGAACCATCTGAAGGACAAGAAGGACGAGTCGAATCCGTATTTCACCTACGATCCGTCGAAGTGCATCGTCTGCAATCGATGCGTGCGCGCGTGCGAAGAGACGCAAGGCACGTTCGCGTTGACCATCGCGGGACGTGGTTTCGAATCGCGCGTCGCGGCGAGCGAGAACGTGCCGTTCATGGAATCGGAATGTGTGTCGTGCGGCGCGTGCGTCGCCGCATGCCCGACCGCGACGCTGCAGGAAAAGACCGTCATCATGCTCGGTCAGGCCGAGCATTCGGCGATCACGACGTGCGCGTATTGCGGCGTCGGCTGCTCGCTCAAGGCGGAGATGAAGGGCAATACCGTCGTACGCATGACGCCGAACAAGAACGGCCAGGCGAACGAAGGTCACGCGTGCGTGAAGGGCCGCTTCGCGTGGGGCTACGCGACGCACAAGGACCGCATCAAGAAGCCGATGATCCGCGCGAAGATCACCGATCCGTGGCGCGAAGTGTCGTGGGAAGAAGCGCTCAACTATGCGGCGAGCGAATTCCGCCGCATCCAGGACAAGTACGGGCGCGACTCGATCGGCGGCATCACGTCGTCGCGCTGCACGAACGAAGAGACGTATCTGGTGCAGAAGCTCGTGCGCGCCGCGTTCGGCAACAACAACGTCGATACCTGCGCGCGCGTGTGCCACTCGCCGACGGGCTACGGCCTGAAGACGACGCTCGGCGAATCGGCGGGCACGCAGACGTTCGCGTCGGTCGAGCAATCGGATGTGATCATCGTGATGGGCGCGAATCCGACCGACGGCCACCCCGTGTTCGGCTCGCGCCTCAAGCGCCGCATTCGCGAAGGCGCGAAGCTGATCGTGATCGATCCGCGCCGCATCGATATCGTCGATACGCCGCACGTGAAGGCGCAGTATCACCTGCAACTGCGGCCCGGCACGAACGTCGCGATGGTCAACTCGCTCGCGCATGTGATCGTCACGGAAGGCTTGCTGAAGGAAGACTTCATCGCCGAACGCTGCGAAGAGCGTGCCTTCGGCCAGTGGCGTGATTTCGTCGCGAAGGAAGAGAACTCGCCCGAAGCGATGGAAGCCATCACCGGCGTGCCCGCGCAACAGGTCCGCGAAGCCGCGCGCATCTACGCGCTCGGGGGCAATGGCGCGATCTACTACGGCCTCGGCGTGACCGAGCACGCGCAAGGCTCGACCACCGTCATGGGCATCGCGAATCTCGCGATGGCGACGGGCAACATCGGCCGCGAAGGCGTCGGCGTGAATCCGCTGCGCGGGCAGAACAACGTGCAAGGTTCGTGCGACATGGGCTCGTTCCCGCACGAGTTGCCGGGTTATCGGCATATCAGCGATGCGGCCACGCGCGCGCTCTTTGAGGAAGCGTGGGACGTGAAGCTTCAGCCGGAGCCGGGCCTGCGCATCCCGAACATGTTCGATGCCGCGATGCACGGCACCTTCATGGGCCTCTATTGCCAAGGCGAGGACATCGTCCAGTCGGACCCGAACACGCAGCACGTCGCGGATGCGCTGTCGTCGATGGAATGCATCGTCGTGCAGGACATTTTCCTGAACGAAACGGCGAAGTACGCGCACGTTCTGCTGCCCGGCTCGACCTTCCTCGAAAAGGACGGCACCTTCACCAACGCCGAGCGCCGCATCTCGCGCGTGCGCAAGGTGATGCCGCCGCTCCCCGGCTACTCCGACTGGGAAGTGACGATCAAGCTCTCGCGTGCGCTCGGCTACGAGATGAACTACGCGAACCCGTCCGAGATCATGGACGAGATCGCGCGTCTCACGCCGACGTTCCACGGCGTCTCGTATGAACGCCTCGATGAACTCGGCAGCATCCAGTGGCCGTGCAACGAGAAGGCGCCGGACGGCACGCCGACGATGCATATCGACGAATTCGTGCGCGGCAAGGGACGCTTCGTCATCACGAAGTTCATCGCGACGCCGGAGAAGGTCACGCGCAAGTTTCCGCTGCTGCTCACGACCGGGCGCATCCTGTCGCAATACAACGTCGGCGCGCAGACGCGGCGTACCGAGAACTCGCAATGGCACGACGAGGACCGTCTGGAGATCCATCCGGTGGACGCGGAGGATCGCGGCATCAGGGAAGACGACTGGGTCGGCATCGAGTCGCGCGCGGGGCAGACTGTGTTGCGCGCGAAGATCTCGGAGCGCATGCAGCCTGGCGTCGTCTATACGACGTTCCACTTCCCGGAATCGGGCGCGAACGTCATCACGACGGACTCCTCCGACTGGGCGACCAACTGCCCGGAGTACAAGGTGACGGCAGTGCAGGTGATGCCGGTGGAACAGCCGTCGCAATGGCAGAAGGAGTACTCGCGCTTCAATACGCAGCAGCTCGAGCTGATGAACATGGCCACTTCAGGGAAATAACAAATGGATGTCGATAACCTGATCGAGATGGCGAACCGCATCGGCGAATTCTTCGATTCGATGCCGGACCGTGCCGAAGCCGTCGACAGCATCGCGGAGCATATCCGGCGCTTCTGGGAGCCGCGCATGCGGCTCGCGATTCTCGGCGCGCTCGACGACCCGCAAGCGAGCGCCGCGATGGAGCCGATCGTGCTGGAGGCGCTCAAGCTGCACAAGGCGGATTTGATGCCGAAGACAGCTACCGCCTGAACCCGCTCAAAGCCCTGCACCGCAGGGCTTTTTTTCAATCTTCGCGATACTCGCGTTCCGCTTTGCGTTCCGCACTCGTGTCCTGCGCGCCGAACCACGTTTCGCAATGGCGCAGCAGGCCATGCACGTCCGATGGCGCGCGCCCGCGCGCGGCGATGTATCCATCCGGACGCACGAGATAGAACGCGGGCCGCGTGCGGCCGTAGTTGTCCGTCAGCGAATTCGCGCCTTCGCCGTGCGTATCGGTGATGCGCCAGACGCGCACCGCGTTCGGCATGATGTTATCGAGAGCTTTCACGAAGCCATCGAGATCCGGATCGCGCATCGCGTGCGCCACGGTGATGGTCGCGGGCGCGAGCGCGATATCGTCCTCGCCGGAGGGATTCACGAGCAGAAAGAGCGAAAAGCAGCCGGGGTCGTGCAGATCGTAGAGACAACCGACGCCCGGCACGCGTCCGAGCGGTCCGTCCACGACATGCACACGTGCATCGGGCGCACGCTCGCCCGCGCGCGGGCCGCCATCGAGCAGACGCTCCAGCGTGAGCGGGCTCTTGCGATAGTTGATCGACAGCTCGCTCACCGTGCGCCGCATCGCGTCGCGCAACGGGCCGATCGCGGCGAGCGCGGGCATCACGTGCTCGCGCATCAGTTTCATCGGGCCGTGCTCGGCGCCGGCCATCTGCGTGAGCATGCTGGACTGACGCAGCACGTCGCGCTCGATCGGATGCCGCTCCGTGTGGTAGCTGTCGAGCAGCCGCTCGGGCGCGCCGCCCGCGAGCATGCGCGCGATCTTCCAGCCGAGGTTGAACGCTTCCTGAATGCCGGTGTTCATGCCCTGCGCGCCGGCCGGACTATGCACGTGCGCCGAATCTCCCGCGAGGAACACGCGTTCCACGCGCAGCCTGTCGACCATGCGGCTGTTCAAATGAAAGTAAGACGACCACGTCAGGTTCGACAGCGCGACCTTGTGATGCACGCGCCGATCGACCAGCGCACGGCATTCGTCGAGCGTCGGGCCAGTCTTCCCGTCCGCCGCGTTGGCCGCGTTCACTGCGTTCACTGCATTCACCGCGCTCGCAAGCGGCGCGGGCAGATCGGCGATCAGGCGGGCGCGGTCGCCGCCCATCGGAAAGAGCGCGGCGAGCCCTTCGCCGGAAGCGAAGATATGGAACTCGTCGTCGGGCCAGTCGGAGTCCGCTTGCAGATCCGCGAGCAGATAGGTTTGATCGAAGGTCTTGCCATCGAAGCCGATGCCGAGCCGATGCCGCACGAAGCTGTGCGCGCCGTCGGCGGCGATCAGATAAGAAGGCCGCAACAGTTCATCGCGTCCGTTCGGATGACGCAGCGTCGCCTGCAAGCCCGCTGAACCTTGCGAGAAATCGACCACTTCGACACCACGCTCCACCATGACGCGATGACCCGCGAGATGCTCGGCGAGCAGGCGTTCGGTCTGCGATTGTTCGAGAAAGAGCAGATACGGATAACGCGTCTGCAGGGGATCGAAGTCGAGGCGCGCGAGGCGCTGGCCATTGGAATAGAGATTCGCGACGCGCGCGCGATGGCCGAGTTCGAGAAACGGTTTGACGACGCGATGCTGCTCGAAAAGCTCCAGCGTGCGGGCCTGAATGCCGATCGCGCGTGAATGCGGCGACGGCTCGCGCGCACGGTCGACGAGCCTGACCGGAATGTGCGCACGCGCGAGGCTCATCGCGGCGGCGAGGCCCGTCGGACCGGCGCCGACGATCAGAACGGGCGCCACGTCCAGCTTGTCGTTCGGATTCAGCTTTGGCGCAAACATGCGGTCCTCCCTGAAACGTCACGATGCCTAGTGTACGCCCGCGCCTCCCGCTTTCGGCACGCCGGAACCTCAGTGGGCGTGCCCGCGCTCGTTGAGCACGCACGCCTGACACGATTCGCCGAACTCCACCTGCACGGTCGCGTGATGCATCGAATACTCGCCGCGCAGCGTCTTCACGACGTCCTGCACGAACGCATCGCCGGGATGGCCTTGCGGCATCACGAGATGCACGGTGAGCGCGTTTTCGGTCGTCGAAAGCGCCCAGACGTGCAGGTCGTGCACGTCGCGTACGCCGGGAAGCTGCTGCAGATACCGCTCGATACGCGACAAGTCGACGGAAGGCGGCACCGCGGCCATCGCGAGGCGCATCGCGTCGCGCCCGAGTCCCCAGGTGCCGTAGACGATCACCGACACGACGATCAGGCTCATCAACGGATCGAGCCAGCTCGCGCCCGTGAACAGGATGATGAGACCGCTCACCGCGACGGCCGCGGAGATCGCGGCATCGGCGGCCATGTGCAGGAACGCGCCGCGCACGTTGAGGTCGTCCTTGCTGCCGCGCATGAAGAGCCACGCGGAAAAACCGTTCACGACCATGCCGAGCGTCGCGACGATGAACACGTCCAGCCCCGCGACCGGCGCCGGATTGATGAGCCGCTGGATCGCTTCGAGGACGATCGCGCCGCATGCGAACAGCAGCAGCGCGGCATTGGCGAGCGACGCGAGAATCGACGAACTGCCGAGACCGAACGTATAGCGCGCGCTCGGCTGACGCTTGCCGAGCCACACGGCGGCCCACGCGAGCAGCAGGCCGAGCACGTCGGAGAGATTGTGGCCGGCGTCGGCGAGCAGCGCGGTCGAATGCGCGAGGAAGCCGTAGATCGCCTGCACGACCACGATCACCACGTTCAGGGCGACCGCGAGCGCGAACGTGCGGCCCTGCCCCGCCTGCGGCGCGTGATGGTGATGATGGCCGTGACCGTGCTCGTGGCCGTGCGCGTGCCCGTCGTGATGTTCGTGTTTTTCGTGTGCTTCGTGTCGATGCGTGCTCATGGCGTGCTCATCGGGGTGCGCGTGATTCGGTGGCGATCATTCGATATCCGTCGCGTCGCCTTGCGGCTCCGCGATGTGCTCCAGCAACTCCCCCAGCATCGCGCTGATGTGGCGGTCGGCGGCCACGTAGAAGACCTGTTTGCCCTGGCGTTCGGCCCGCACGATCCGCGCCGCGCGCAGCAGACGCAAGTGATGGCTCACGAGCGACGCCGACAGCCCGAGCAACTCCGCGATCGCCCCGACCGCGCGCCTCTGCTCGACGCACGCGAGGACGATGCGCAAGCGCGTCGGGTCGCCTAGCAGGCGGAACAGGTCGGCGAGCGGCACGACGCGGTCATCGGAGGTGATCGGGCTGGCGGCGGGAGGCGAATCGGCGGACACGGATATCGACAACGTATGAATAGCTGTTCAGATGTTAAGTGCCATCGCCGCAACATGTCAATCGCGCTTTCCGGAGCGGCGGCGCGGGTGTGGGAAAATGCGGGGTTTGCTTTTTCCCGGCCAGAAGTTTCCCCGTCATGGACACCGTATTCGCCCGCGGTTTCGCGGCCCATCGTGACGGCCGCCTGACCGACGCGGAGCGCGACTATCAGGCCGCGCTCGCCGCCGAACCCGAACACGTCGACGCCCTTCACTACCTCGGCGTGCTGCGCCATCAGCAAGGCCAGCACGCGGAGGCGGCGGAACTCGTGCGTCGCGCCGTCGACCTGCGTCCGAGCGATGCCGGTCTGCAGCTCAATCTCGGCAACGCGTTGAAGGCGCTTGGCCGCCTCGACGACGCGATCGAACGGTTTCGCAACGCGCTCACGCTCGCGCCGGGTTTCCCGCTCGCGCAGTACAACCTCGGCAACGCCTACACGGCGGCCGGCCGCCACGAAGACGCCGCCGATGCGTTCGAAAAGGCGTTGCGTCTGCAGCCCAACGATCCCGCCGCGTGGAACAACTTCGGCAATGCGCTCTCCGGGCTGCGCCGCTTCAAGGACGCCGCGCACGCGTTCAAGCGCGCGCTCGCGCTGCGCCCGCGCCATGCCGGCGCGCACAACAATCTAGGCATGGCGCTCAACGCGCTCGGCGACACGCTCGGCGCCATCGCGCACTTTCGCGCGGCGCTGGACGTCGAGCCGAATTACGTCGCCGCGCATTTCAATCTCGGCAATCTGCTCGACGCGAACGGCCATCCCGATGACGCGCTGCCCGTGCTGCAAAAGGCGGTCGCGTTGCAGCCGCACTTCGCGCCGGGCTATTTCGGGCTCGGTCACGCGCTCGCGAAGCTCGGCCGTCACGATCAGGCCGTGCTCCACTTCGAGCGTGCGGTCGGACTCGATCCGAAATACGGCGTCGCGTGGCTGTGTCTCGGCAACACGCATCTGGCGCTCGGGGCGCATCGCGCGGCGCTGCGCGCGTTCGAGATGGCGTTGCGCATCGATCCTTCGATGCCCGCCGCGCATCTGAACCGCGCCCTCGCGCTGCTCGCGACCGGCGATTACGCGCGCGGTCTCGCCGGCTACGAGTGGCGTCTGCAGACGCCCGGCAGCGAACCCGCGCCGTCCTTCCCGCGCTGGCACGGCGAAGCGATGCCGGGCCGCACGCTGCTCGTACGCGCCGAGCAGGGTTTTGGCGATACCTTGCAGTTCGCGCGCTTCGTGCCGTTCGCGGCGAAGCTCGTCGGCAAGCTGGTGCTGGAAGTGCAACCCGCGCTCGTGCCGCTGCTCGCGCCCGCCGCGCATGCCGCACGCGTCGAGCTGAAAAGCAAATCGGATGGCACGGCGGTGGCCGCCGACGCGTTTTGCCCGCTGCTCAGCCTGCCGCTGGCGCTCGGCATGACTTCGCCCGAGTCGATTCCGGCGCGCGCGCCCTATCTCGTCGTGCCCGCCGATTACCGGCGCAAGTGGCGCGGGTCGATCGGCGGCCAGGAGCGGCGCAAGATCGGCATCACGTGGTCGGGACGGATGCAGCCGGGCGAGACGCGTTCGGTGCCGGTTTCCGAACTCGCCCCGCTCTTCGCGCTCGGCGGCATCGACTGGATCGTGCTCCAGCAGTTCCTCACCGGACGCGAGCGCGACGTGTTACGCGCGCATCCGAACACGAAATCGATCCATCTGCTGGAAGGACGCCTCGAAAACTTCGCGGATACCGGCGCGATCGTCGATCGTCTCGACGCCGTGGTGTCGGTGGATACGTCCGTCGCGCACCTCGCGGGCGCGCTCGGCAAGCCGGTCTGGGTGATGCTGCCGTTCGCCGCCGACTGGCGCTGGGGCGTCGGGTCGAACGACAGCGCGTGGTATCCGGATGCACGCCTCGTGCGGCAGCGCGCGCCGGGGCAATGGCGGGAAGTGATCGAGGAAACGGCGGCGGCGCTGGCTGCGGTTCCGGCGTAAAAAATCCCTCGCTTTTTGGCTAGTCTGTCGAGACCCGCGTCCCAAATGGGATTGCGGGTTTTTTGTTGCCGGAGATATTTGCAGAAGCGGACCGGGAAATCGACGTTTGAACCAGACTATTCTCCTAAGCCGCAGGTTCATACCGCAGCAAATCGGACAAATAAGCTTCCATATCGAGAAGCAATTTGGTGAAATATGATGGCCTATGTTGAAGCAGAACACATCCATCTGCTTCACTGAAACGAAGCACAAATTTGATATTCGCTTCATCATGGGCTAGCATTGAGGCTATTTCCGATAGCCTATAAGGCAGCAAAATGGATTCCAGATTGAGACAGCTTCGGCTTGAGCAGGTCCAGGCGTCAGCCGCAGCGTTCTCGGATTTGACCAACCGTCGGCCTCCGCCACGTGGATGGCTGAAGGCCATCCGGGAGTCGTTAGGGCTCACCGAGCGACAACAAGCCGAGAGATTGGGCATTACCGGTTCCACCCTGCACAAGTCGGAGTCGGCGGAAGCCGAGGAGCGAATCACGCTCGGACAACTGCGCAAGTTGGCTGAAGGACTGGACTGCGAACTCGTCTATGCTCTGGTGCCCAGAAAGCCACTGACTCAAGTGGTCGAAGACCGGGCGCGCTCAATTGCCCTGCAGGAAGTGAGTAGCGTTGCGCACACCATGAGTCTGGAAGACCAACGTCCGGCGACCGACCGACTTCGCAAACAGGTTGAGCAGAGAACGGCCGAACTACTTCGGGGCCGTTGGTCCGACCTATGGCGATAGATCTGGACGAACAGGACGGCCAGACCCCACTCGACCCTGACGAGCTTGCAGGGCTGATACCGACGCACCTGGTCACCAAGGGCGACCTGAATGACTGGGAGCAGGAAAACATCCTTCAAGCCGTGCAATGGACTCGCCGGCAACGCAAGGTCGATGTCCTCAGTGAAGCGTTCTGTCGCAACCTTCACAGGAAAATGTTCGACCAGACCTGGTCGTGGGCCGGTGCGTTCCGCAAGTCCGACAAGAACATCGGATGTGACTGGACACAGGTCAGCGTAAAACTGAGAAACCTTTTCGAAAACACGCGGTGGTGGGTCGACAACGGCACATTCCCGCCCGATGAGATTGCCGCACGATTCCACCGCGACCTGGTATGGATTCATCCCTTTGCAAACGGCAACGGTCGACACTCACGGATGATGGCTGATGCGCTCTTGCGCAGCATGAAAATAGAGCCGTTTTCGTGGGGCGGCGGCGGGACATTGGTCAAAGCAGACAACGCCCGATCGAATTACCTGACCGCCTTGCGCGCGGCGGACAAGGGTGACTACGGTTTGCTGTTAATCTTCGTGCGAAGTACCGCTTAGCCATCGCAAGAACACGAGCCTCCGGAGAGGCTCGCAATAATCACGGCACCGCTTCCGTCAGGCGGTCTTGTACTGATTGCGCGCCTCGGGCGAGCGATACAGCACGAGCGTCGCGATCAGGCCGCAGATCGCCGCGAGGCCCATCCACAGACCGGGCGCGGCCTTGTTGCCGGTCGCGTGAATCAGATATGTGGAGATCGCCGGCGTGAAACCGCCGATCGTCGTCGCGAGGCTGTAGGCCATCGAGAAACCGGTCGTGCGCGTTTCGACCGGCATGACCTCCGTCAGCGCGACCACCATCGCGCCGTTATAGCTGCCGTACAGGAACGACAGCCACAGTTCGCACATCAAGAGACGCAGGAACGACGGGTCCGCAACCAGCCATTGCACCACCGGATACGACGTCAGAATGGTGAGAATCGTAAACACGAGCAGCACCGGACGCCGCCCGACGCGATCCGACAACGCACCCATCAGCGGCAGCCAGACCAGATTCGAGATGCCGACGCATACCGTCACGACGAGCGCATCGACGGCGGAGAGCTTCAGGACTTCCTTGCCGAAGGTCGGCGTGTACGCGGTGATCATGTAGAACGACACCGTCGTCATGATGACCATGCCCATGCCGGCAAGCACGATGGCCCAGTTCTGCGCGATGGAGCGCGCGATCTCGCCCATGCCCGGACGATGCTTCCTCGCGAGAAACTCGTCGGTTTCGCGCAGCGACCGGCGGATGATGAAGAGAAACGGCACGATGAGACAGCCGATCAGGAACGGCACGCGCCAGCCCCACGCCGTCATCTGCTCGGGCGGCAGCAGGCGGTTCATGATCACGCCGATCAGCGCCGCGAACACGACGGCGACCTGTTGGCTGCCGGACTGCCACGAACAATAGAAACCCTTGTTGCCCTTGGTCGCGATCTCGGACAGATACACCGACACCCCGCCCAGTTCGACGCCCGCCGAGAAGCCTTGCAGCAGCCGCCCGCCCAGCACGATGATCGGCGCCAGCGCACCGATGGTCGCATAGCCCGGCACGAGCGCGACGCACGCGGTGCCGACCGCCATCAGCCCGAGCGTGAGGATCAGGCCCTTGCGCCGGCCATGATGGTCGATGTACGCGCCGAGCACGATGGCGCCGACCGGCCGCATCAGAAAGCCCGCGCCGAAGACGGACAGCGCGAGCATCAGCGAGGCGAATTCGTTGCCGCTTGGAAAGTAGGTCTTGGCAATCGCCGAGGCATAGTAGCCGTAGACCATGAAGTCGTACATTTCAAGGAAGTTTCCGCTGACGACGCGAAAGACCGACTTGAACTTGGATTCGTTGGCTGGTGTGACGTGGGTCGTGGACATGACTTTCCCGGAATCGATGAACGCACTCGCGATGCGCTCGATTTTAACGCCTCCCCGCTCGCGCCTGCACACAACTTCGTTTAATTTTGCCTAAATCAACATTAAAATACGGTTACATATGCCTAACTTTAAGCTAACATCCGAACAGAAACTGGACGCGAAAATTTCGCTGCGCGCGGCGACATCGGCCGATACGGCGCTCATTGCGTCGATGCACACGCGCAGTTGGGCATCGGCGTATCGCGGCATCCTGCCGGACAGCTACCTCGATCGCGATCTGCAGGCCGAACGCGCGGGTCACTGGGAGGCGCGCATCAAGGAAGTCGAGGCCGGCGCGGCCAGCGTGTTCATCGCGGAGCATGAGGGCGATACCGTCGGCTTCATCTGTGTCGTGGAACCGGACGAGACGGGGAGCGTGCTCGTCGACAACCTTCATGCGCTGCCCGGGCGTCGCGGTCTCGGCACGGGCACCGTGATGCTCGACGAAGCGGCGCGCTGGGCCCGCGCGCGCGGTGCGCGGCAGTTGCATCTCTACGTGCTCGAGCAGAACGCGGCGGCGATCGGCTTCTACGAGTCGCGCGGCTGGAAACGGGCCGCGCGCGAAGCGGACCATATGGCGGGCATCGATCTCTTTTCACTGCGCTACGTGTTTCCGCTCGACCAGGAATAAGCACAAGAACACCAGATCGGTCAATAAGCATTCCTGTCAAAAATAGACAATAGGAATCTTCTGGTCGTCGCGCGCGTAACCGTTTCGTATGATCGCGGGTCGAATTTCCGACCATCCTCGCGCCGACCCGCGGTGCTGTCTTCTGCGGCCACGAAGGTCCGGGCAGGTTGTTTCATTGTCCGCGCCCGGGCGCATCACGTGGAATCTTCATGACCGAACCGTTGATCGTAGTTGAAGGCAATCTGCGTCTGCCGACGCTGCGCGCGCTGACGGACCCGTCCTTGAACTTCGGTCTGGATTGGTCGCCTGCGCGCACGCGTCCTGTTCAATCGCCGACCGAATATGCGCTGTTCGCGGCGCGCTTCGAAACCGCCTATGTGCCCGCGCTCAGCCTGTCCGACGTGCATTCGCCCTATCGGGCGGCGAGCCTGTGGGCAGTGTTCGCGAAGGAGGAGATTCCGCGCGCGATGCTGAATCTGATTCAGGACCCGCAGGCTCGCAGCCCCGCCGACGACACGCGCGCAGACCCGATTCATCTGGCGGTCGGCGCTCCGGCGATCGCCCGCAGGCACGGCTTCAGCAAGCCGGTCGCCGCCGCCATCGCCGCTGCGGGCGGCGTGCTCATCGTATGGCTGCTGTTCGGGCTCGAACCCGGTTCGACGGGCAACACGCGCTCTGCGCCCGCCGAACAGGCCAAGGTGCGCGCCCAGCCGGATGCCGTAGCGTCCGCATCGGCGCCAGTGGCGGTCACGACCGCCTCCATTCCGAACCAGCCGACCTTCGACATGGCCCCCATCGCCGCGAGCACGGAACCCTACGCGACACCGCCCGCAGCCACGCCCATAGCAACGGCGTCGAATCAGTCGGATCAGGTGGCCAGCATCGAACCGATATCCGATGTGTCGACCTCCCCGGCCGTCACCGCCGCGACGACATCACTCGACGCCGCGCCCATCGCGACAGCGCCGAGGCAGTCGGCACAGTCGCAGCGGCGCGTGGTCGCCGCATCGGCAACCGCGACCGCATCCGCTGAGCGCACGCACAACGGCCGCGTCAGAGCCGTGCTGGCGCCGCGAGCGAACTCTGCTGCGCCAACTCGTGCTCACGCGCCGGCCGAGCGCGTCGCGAAGCACGATGCCACGCGGCATGCGCGCGTGGCATCGGGCAAGCCACAGGCACGCCAGACATCGAAGACCGTTGCGTCGCTGGACCCGACGACGCTCTACTCGATGCTCCAGCATTCACCGACGCTCGACAGCAACGCGGGCCCGTCCGGCCGCGCTGCTGCGAACGGCGCGCGTTGAGCAGCGCACGACGCACCGCCAGCCGATCAACCCTTCCGGCCATGACGCCAACATGAAGCAATTCCGTTATCTCCATCACGCGACGCTCACGCTCGCCTTGTCCCTGTGCGGCGTGCTCACGCCTTTCACGAGCACGTTCGCGGCTCCGCCAGCGGCCAAAGCGGCCGCGACGGCGCCTCAGCCCGCAGCAGCGCTGGCGCAGGCCGCGCCCGAGGATCTGTCCGACCTGAACGCCGATTCCAACGCACCGCGCGTCGAAGGCAATATCGCCGAATTGCAGAATCTCGTGCAGGCGGGAAGCCTCACGGAATTGCGGGCGACGCGCAACGGCAGCTACGGCGCGAAGCTCTTCTTCCTCGCATCGGAGATGCTGTACTACGTCGCGCTCTCGCAGGACGAACGCTGGTGGCGCGTCGTGAAGACGCAGGACGCGGCCCGCGCCGAATCGATCTACGCGCAGTTCGCGCGCAAGAGCTTCGATCTCGCCGATGGCGAAATCAGCCGCACGCAATTGCAGGCGCAGAAGGCGCTGCTCGAACGCGTGATCGCGAAATCGGCGGATCGGGCGAACCGCCTTACCGCCGACCTCGCGCTCGCGCAGCAGCAGGATTCGCAAGTGACGCAGCGTCAGCAGCAGCTTCAGGCGGAGTCGGCCGTATTGCAGACGGACAAGCTCGAGGCCGAACGCAAGCTGCGCGCGCTGCAGTTGCAGGTCGAACAGCTTCAGAAGCAGACGGAAGCCGGACTCGCGCCGGTGACCTCGCGCTGAGTCATCCGCACACGCCTGACAAACAAGAAGGCCCGCTCGAATCGAGCGGGCCTTCTGCTTTTGCGGCCTACCGAGAAACTAGAACCGCGTCTCGCGCGCGACGCGCAGGAACGTGTCGAGCAGCGGCGTGCAGTCGAGCAGCTCCGCGCCGCCCGCGCGATGAAACTCCGGGTGCCACTGCACGCCGACCACGAACGGCGACTTCCGGTACCGCACCGCCTCGATGATCCCGTCCGACGCCGACACCGCCTCGATGTTCAGATCGCGCCCGAGCGTCTTCACCGCCTGATGGTGGATCGAATTGACGATCGCCTCGCGCTGGTTCGGGAACATGTTGACGAGCGTGGAGCCATCGGGGAAGCGGATCGAGTGGCGATGCTGGTCGTATTTCTCGTTGACGTGGATGCCGGCGGTCGGCACATCGGTGGCGATGTCGCCGTAGAGCGTGCCGCCGAACGCCACGTTGATGAGCTGACAGCCGCGGCACACGCCGAGCACGGGCTTGCCCGACTCGACGAACTCGTGGAGCAGCTCCAGCTCGTACATATCGCGCACGCGGTCGCCCGGCCATTCGGGACGCGTCGTTCTTTCCTCGTAGGACTGCGGAGAAACGTCGGCGCCGCCTTGCAGCAGAAGGCCGTCGAGATGCTTCGCGTAGTCGCGCAGACGGATATTGCTCGGATGCAGCATGCCCTGATGACCGACCGTCGGAATCATGAAGACGAGCACATCGCGCGACATGACCCAGTGCGCGATCGATTCCTCCAGATATTGCAGCGTCTTGCCGCGCAGCCCTTTCGCGCCCGGTTCGGGGTGAAAGATGCGCGCCGACACGCCGATGCGCAAGGTGCGCTGCGTGATGCGCTGCCCCGCGCGATCGAAGATCTGACGCGCGCGCGCCGCGACGATGCGCCCGAACACCGACCACGCCGAGTCGGACTGCTTGAGATACGCGGGCTGGGCCGGCGCGGCCGCCTGTTCGGGCGGCGGCGCGACCGGCGGATTGAGCTTGCCGAAATCCGGCGCGTCGGAAAAGGCCGGCGGCATGCCGACGGCGGGCGGCGGAACGGTGCGGCCAGTCGGAGAATCGGTCGCGGCGGATTGCGAATTGGCCGTGCTCGCGGCTTCCGCTTCGGTCGCGGCTTCGAGATTTTCGGCGAGGCTCGCTTTGGTGTTGGCCGATGCGCGCTGCTTGTCGCGCACCGAGGCTTCCTGCGCGGCGGTCGCACTCGCCGCCGATGCGCGCGCTTCGCGGGCCGCCTGCTGGGCGTCGTCGCGACGCGCCTGCGCGGTGTCGACCGGCTCCACGTTCGATGCGCTCGAAGGCGCGTCCGTCGATGCCCGTTCGGTCGCGCTCGCCTTGGGGCCGGGCGCCGAGGCCGCCGCCGCAGCTTCGGGCGGCGCGGTGGGATTCGCGCCCGATGGTCCGTTTGCCGCCTGGGAATCGGCGCCGCTTCGGCGTGCGTCGGTGTTGCTTGCGTCGTTGGACGTTTTGTTATCGCTCATTCCGGATTCAGGCGCGCGAGCGCCATAGGAGAATGGACCAACCCCGATTATCCGCCTCCGACCCGCGCGGGGGCAAACCACCACACATTTGGTCACATTATCGCGGGAACCCGTCGCACGATTCCATTCAATGGTCGCGCGGCTCCTCGAAGGTTTCGCGCAACGCGATCTGCATCGTCGCGTGGATTTTCACGCACCAGCGCCATAGCACCGTCAGCAGCAGCGCCGCGCAGAGCAGCACGCCGACCATCAGGCCGAACGGCGGCAGAATGCCGCCCGACAGCGCCGCGACCAGCAGAAAGACGCCGAACATCGCGACGATCGGAATCAGCCCGGAAATCGCCGAGCGGATCGCGCTCGTGAAGCGCCCCGCTTTCGCGGGCTGCACGCTCACTTCGGCGAGCAGCAGCGCGAGCGAGTCGAGCTTGCGATAGACCGCGACCAGAAACGGCAACGCGACGACGAGCGCCGCGCCCCACAGCACGACGCGTCGCGCGTTGTCGGTGTCGAGCCAGCGCGCGAGATAGCCCGACGCGAACGGCGCGGCATACGATGCGCCGAGGAAAATCGCCGCCACGAGCGCGAGATTCACCGCGATCTGCAGAACGATGCGCCGCGTCATCGAGAACAGCGTCGGGCCGCCGGACGCGGGCGTCAGGCTCGCGAGCCATTGCGAATACAGCCCGAAGGTATGCACGAGCGGCGCGGGCATCGCGCGCGCGAGGCGCGCCGTGAGCGGATCGGCGGCGCGGATCAGATACGGCGTGAAGAGCGTCGTGAGCGCGGAGACGGCCACCGCGATCGGATACAGAAAGCTGCTCGTGACCTTCAGCGACAAACCCAGCGACGCGATGATGAACGAGAACTCGCCGATCTGCGAGACGCTCATGCCGACGCGCATCGACGTGCGCCCGTCCTTGCCCGCGAGAAAGGTGCCGAGCCCGCACGACACGATCTTGCCGAGCACGACCGCGATCGTGATGACGGCGATCGGCCACGCATAGTCGACCAGCACCGCCGGATTCAGCAACAGCCCGATGGTGACGAAGAAGATCGCCGAGAACATGTCGCGCACCGGCGCGATCAGATGCTCGATGCGCGCGAGATGCTTCGACTCCGCCATGATCGCGCCGATCAGGAACGCGCCGAGCGCGATCGAATAGTCGAGCTTCACGACGAGCAGGCAGAAGCCGAAGCAAAAGCCCAGCACCGTGACGAGCAGCATCTCGTCGCTCTTCGCGCGCGCGACATAGTTGAGCGCGCGCGGCACGGTGAGAATGCCAATCACCAGCGACACCGTCATGAAGAGCAGCAGCTTGCCGAGCGTGACGACCGCGACGCCCGCGCTCACCGAGCCCGTCTGCGCGATGCCGGACAGCAGCACGAGCATGGCGATCGCGAGAATGTCCTCGACGATCAGAATGCCGAACACGATCTGCGCGAAATGCTCGCCCTTCATGCCGAGTTCGGAGAGCGCCTTCACGATGATCGTCGTCGACGAGATCGCGAGCATCGCGCCGAGAAAGAGCGAGTCCATCGCGTTCCAGCCGAACCAGCGCCCGATCTCGTAGCCGACCCAGATCATCAGCACGATTTCCGAGAGCGCCGCGACGAACGCCGTTGCGCCGACCTTGAAGAGCTTGCGCAGGCTGAATTCGAGCCCGAGCGAGAACATCAGGAAAACGACGCCCAATTCGCCGAGCGTCTGGATCGTCGCTTCGTCGTGGATCAGATTGAACGGCGGCGTGTACGGCCCGATGATCACTCCTGCCGCGATATAGCCGAGCACGACCGGCTGCCGCAGGCGATGAAACAGCACCGTCACGAGACCCGCGATGGCCATGATCACTGCCAGATCCTGGATGAAGCCGATCGCGTGATGCATCAAACAGTTCCTTACAAAGATATAACCGGAATTCGATGTTACCGCACGGATGGCGCATTCCTGCGCTCAGGCAACAAATACGGGCGAAAAAAATCGGGGACGATGACGCGCCTCGCGCTGGTGCATGCGCGGGCGGGAAAGGCGGGGAAACGAAGGCCCGCGCGAACGGCGGGCCCGAGTCAGGCGAAGTGACGCAGCGCTCAGACCGCCGCTTCGTTTTCCTCGCCGGTGCGGATGCGGATCACGCGCTCGACATCGGCGACGAAGATCTTGCCGTCGCCGATCTTGCCGGTGCGCGCGGCGCCGATGATCGCATCGATGACCTGATCGGTTTGATCGTTCGCGACGACGACTTCGATCTTCACCTTCGGCAGGAAGTCGACCACATACTCTGCACCACGGTAAAGCTCAGTGTGCCCCTTTTGACGGCCAAAGCCCTTCACTTCAGTGACCGTGAGACCGGTGAGGCCCACTTCCGCGAGCGCTTCGCGAACTTCGTCGAGCTTGAACGGTTTGATGACGGCGGTGATGCGTTTCATGGCGTGCCTCGCGTAAATATCGATTCAAGGGATTCGAGAAAATGTCGTGTCCCGCGCGGGACAGATGTTTTCGATTCTAGCCGCGTTTCATCGAGCAAGCGTCCGCTATGTGCACGAGATGACCGGATAAACGCGCGATATCACTCGTTCGCGGGGACGCGTTCGAGGTCCGCGAGCCACACCGTCGCCTGTCCGTCGCTCGGCGCGCGCCAGTCGCCGCGCGGAGAAAGCGAGCCGCCCGAGCCGACCTTCGGCGCGTTCGGTATGCATGAGCGCTTGAACTGGCTCGTGCGAAAGAATCGATCCAGAAAGATCCGCAGATTCTTGCGGATCTCGCCGAGGTCGTATTGATTCCGCGTAACCGTCGGGCCCTCCGGCCACGCGCCCGCATCGCGATCGCGCCACGCATGCAGCGCGAGAAACGCGACCTTGGATGGTGCAAAGCCGAAGCGCAGCGTGTAGTACAGATTGAAGTCCTGCAATTCGTATGGGCCGATGACGCTCTCCGTCTTCTGCTCCACCACGCCGCTCGTCTTGCCGGGAATGAGTTCCGGGCTGATGTCGGTGCTCAGGATGTTTTCGAGCACATCGGTGCCGTTGCCGCCGATCTGCCCCGACTCCGCGACCCAGCGCACCAGATGCGTGATCAAGGTCTTCGGCACGCTCGCGTTGACGTTGTAGTGCGACATGTGATCGCCCACTCCGTAGGTGCACCAACCAAGTGCCAGCTCGCTCAGATCGCCCGTGCCGATGACGATCGCGTTGTTGAAATTCGCCAGCCTGAACAGATGGCTCGTACGCTCGCCGGCCTGAACGTTCTCGTAGGTGATGTCGTACTGCTCGGCGCCGGTGCTGTGCGGATGGCCGATGTCGGAGAGCATCTGGACGCAGCTCGGCCGGATGTCGATCTCGCTCGCCGTGCAGCCGACGACCTCCATCAGCTCGCGCGCCTGCCTGAGCGTGCGGTCGCTGGTGGCGAAACCCGGCATCGTGTACGCGAGGATGTTCGAGCGCGGCAGGCCGAGACGGTCCATCGCTTTCGCGCACACGAGCAGTGCATGCGTCGAGTCGAGCCCGCCCGATATGCCGATGACGACCTTCGACATGCCCGACGATTGCAGCCGTTGCAAGAGCGCCTGCACCTGAATGTTGTAGACCTCGTTGCAGCGTTCGTCGCGGCGCGCGGCGTCGGCAGGCACGTAAGGGAAGCGCGCGACGCGACGTTCGAGCGGCAGCTTTCCCTCGGCCGGAATCGGCAGCGGGAACGCGATCACGTCGAACTGCGCGACTTCCTCTGCGTGCCGATGCGTTGAGCGGCCGAAGGTGGTTTGCCGCATGCGCTCGCGCGAGAGCCGTTCGAGATCGATATCGGCGTAAATGAGGTGCGAACGATCCGAGAAACGCGCGGACTCCGCGAGCAGTTCGCCGTTTTCGTAGATGAGGCCCTGCCCGTCCCAGGCGAGGTCCGTGGACGACTCGCCATTGCCCGCCGACGTGTACAGATACGCCGCGACACAACGCGCGGACTGCTGCCCGACGAGCTGATGCCGATACGCCGACTTGCCGACGACGATATTCGACGCCGACAGATTCACGAGCACGGTCGCGCCCGCGAGCGCCGCGAACGACGACGGGGGAATCGGCACCCACACGTCCTCGCAGATTTCGACGTGGAAGCGAAAGAGCGGCAAATCCTCGATCTGGAACAGCAGCGACGCGCCGAACGGCACGTCCTGACCGCAGAGCCTGACCGTGTTCGTGACGGCGGCATCGGCGGGGCTGAACTGGCGCGCCTCGTAGAACTCGCCATAGTTCGGCAGATAGCTCTTCGGCACGACGCCGCGGATGAATCCTCCGGCGATGACGATCGCGCAGTTGAAGAGCTTGTGCTCGGCCCGGACCGGCGCGCCGACGATCATCGCGATATTCACTCGCTTCGACGCGTCCAGAATGTCTTGCAGCGCCTCTTCGCAGGCGTCGAGCAAGGCGCGCTGATGAAACAGGTCGTCGCACGTATAGGCGGACACGCCAAGTTCGGGAAACGCGACGAGCACCGCTCCGTGCGCCGCGGCCTCGTTCGCCAGTTCGATCGTCTGCGCCGCGTTGAATGCGGGATCGGCCACCTTGCACGACGGCACGCCGACCGCGACGCGCGCGAAGTCGTGGCTGTAAAGATTGAAGAAGTCTCTGCTCATGGTCGACATGGATGTGCGCGCGTTTGCGGCGAAAGCGATGCGATTGAAACCGTGCGAAAAGCCCTGAGGATTATCGCACTTCAGCCTTTCTTCCTGAACGGCGTATGCGCTTCGAGCTCCACGATATGCTGATCCATCGCCTCGGTTTCGGCATCGAGAAATTCGGCGATGGCGTGCGCGAAACGCTGATCCGCGATCCAGTGCGCGGACCATGTGGGCGTCGGCAGAAGTCCGCGCGACATCTTGTGCACGCCCTGCGCGCCGCCCTCGAAACGCGCGAGTCCATGCTCGATGCAATACGCGATGCCCTGCATGTAGCACGTCTCGAAGTGCAGCCCCGAGATGAACTCGCGCGTGCCCCAGTAACGCCCATACATCGTGTCGCCGCCGATCATGTTGAGCGCGCACGCGAGGCGCTCGCCGTCGGCTTCGGCGATCACGACCAGCATGCTGTCGGGCGCATCGGCGTGAATCCGGCCGAAGAATTCGCGCGACAGATACGGCGCATTCCAGTGCTCGCGATACGTGTTGTCGTAGCAGTCGTAGAAGAAATCGAGCGCGCCCTGATCGATCTGCGCGCCGCGCAGCCACGTATACGTGACGCCCGCGTCCTTCACGCGCCGCCGGTCCTGCTTAACCTTCTTGCGCTTGTCGTGACTCATGGTCGCGAGAAAGGCGTCGAAACCTTCGTAGCCCTCGCCGGGCAGATTCTCCCAATGAAACTGCACGCCTTCGCGCAGCATGTAGCCCGCGTCCGTCAGCGCCTCGACATCCTGCGCGTGCGGAAACAGCACATGCAGCGAAGAGAGTTCCAGCCTTCGCGTCAGTTCGATCGCGCCGCGCGCGAGCAGCACGCGATCTTCATGATGCGCGGCGATGAGGCGCGGACCCGTCACCGGCGAGAACGGCACGGCGGACAGCGCCTTCGGGTAATAGCGCACGCCGTGGCGCTCGAAGGCGTCGGCCCATGCGTGATCGAACACGTACTCGCCGCGCGAATGCGACTTCAGATACAACGGCATCGCGCCGGCGAACTCGCCGCCGCGCTTCAATATCAGATGATGCGCGCGCCAGCCGGTGCGCTTCACCGCGCACTCCGTCTCCTGCAACGCCGACAGAAACGCATGACGCACGAACGGGTTATCGCCGGCGAGCCGGTTCCAGTCTTCGGCTGGAATCTCGGTGAGCGCATCGACCACATGAATTTCGACTTCGCGATTCAACAGGCTACCTCGCTGAAATATCGATGAGCGCATGCGACGCAATGCGCGCGCCCGAAAGCGGCTATTCTCGCGCAACTCGCCATGGCACGCCGAAGCGCCCAAAAGCGCCCCAACGCGGTGCTTTCAGCGATAATGCGCGGCAACTCACCTCTTACCCGCCGATGCCCTGGTTCCTCTACCTCATCGAATGCGCCGACGGCAGCCTCTACACCGGCATCGCGACGGACGTCGAAGCGCGCTTCTCCGCGCACGCGAGCGGCAAGGGCGCGCGCTATACGCGCGCGAAAAAGCCTTTGCGCGTGCTGGCGTCGTTCGAACTGGAGGGGAAATCGGCGGCGTTGCGCGCCGAGTATCGCGTGAAGCGTCTGAGCGCGCCGCAGAAACGCGCGCTGATCGCGGGAGAGCGATCGATCGAATCAGTGTTGCCCCGGACCGAGGCAAGCGAAGCGCAGGAAAACGCCGCCGCGCTGCGAGCAACGCGACGGCGCCTGGTAGTGGCGCGAATTACTTCTTGTAGTTCGCGGCGCCTTCCGTGATTTCCTTGTGCGCGGCCTCGATGCCCGTCCAGCCCTCGACCTTCACCCACTTGCCTTTTTCGAGCGACTTGTAGTTCTCGAAGAAGTGCTTGATCTGGTCCTTCAGGTATTCAGGCACGTCGTCGATCGACTTGAGGTTCGCCGTCATCGGGCAAATCTTGTCGTGCGGCACGGCGACGAGCTTCGCGTCAACGCCCGATTCATCCGTCATCTGCAGCATGCCGAGCGCGCGCGCACGCACGACCGAGCCGGCGAGCAGCGGGAACGGCGTGATGACGAGCACGTCGACCGGATCGCCGTCGCCCGACAGCGTCTGCGGAATGAAGCCGTAGTTGGCCGGATAGCGCATGCCGGTGCCGATGAAGCGGTCGACCACGAGCAGGCCCATGTCCTTGTCCGCTTCGTATTTGACCGGATCGCTCTGCGCGGGAATCTCGATGATGACGTTGAAGTCTTGCGGGAGATCTTTGCCGGGAGGTACGTTGTTGAAGCTCATGAGCGCTCTCTGGAGAAGTTGAGTCGGAGATGGAATCGCACGGGCGGACGATACGCTGGAGAACCGCCGCGGCGCGCGCGCGTGAAGGCGCGTGACTGCGTCATTATAGCCAAACGCGTTTGCCCGCCCGCCACCGCCGGCGCGCGCCGGGCGTTGGCGCGATAATCGAAAGCGGCATCGGTTTCCGGCAACAGAGCACCCGATTTCAGGAGACGTGCATGGAAGACGCGAAGCATTTCATCAACAACCGCTGGGTCGCGCCATCGGGCGGCGAGACGATCCCGGTGGTCGATCCCTCCGACGGCCAGATCTTCGCGCAGATCGCGCGCGGTACGGCGGGCGATGTCGACCGCGCGGTCGCCGCCGCGCGCGCCGCCTTCGAAGGCGACTGGGGCGCGATGAGCGCAGCCGAACGCGGACGCATCCTCGCGCGCCTGTCGATGCTGATCGCCGCGTGCCACGAGGACATCGCGCAGGTCGAGGCGCGCGACACCGGCAAGCCGCTCAAGCAGGCGCGCGCCGACGTAACCGGCATCGCGCGCTATTTCGAGTTCTACGCGGGCGCTGCCGACAAGCTGCACGGCGAAACCCTGCCCTATCAAACCGGCTTCACGGTGCTCACGATCCGCGAGCCGCACGGCGTCACGGGCCACATCGTGCCGTGGAACTATCCGCTGCAGATTTTCGGGCGCAGCGTTGGAGCTGCGCTCGCGACCGGCAACGCATGCGTCGTGAAACCGGCGGAGGACGCGTGCCTGTCGCTGCTGCGCGTCGCCGAACTGGCGGCGGAAGCCGGCCTGCCCGATGGCGCGCTCAACATCGTCACCGGCTACGGGCACGAAGCGGGCGCGGCGCTCGCGCGGCACGCGGGCATCGATCACATCTCGTTTACCGGCTCGCCCGCGACCGGCGCCGCTGTCACCAAGATGGCCGCCGACAACCACGTGCCCGTCACGCTCGAACTCGGCGGCAAGTCGCCGCAGATCGTGTTCGCCGATGCCGATCTCGACGCCGCGCTGCCCGTGCTAGTCGCCGCGATCGTGCAGAACGCCGGGCAGACGTGCTCGGCGGGCAGCCGCGTGCTGATCGAGCGCGCGGCGTACGAGCCTTTGCTGGACCGGCTCGCGCAGGCGTTCGCGGCGCTGAGGGTCGGCCCGAGCAAGCTCGATCTCGACTGCGGCCCGCTCATCAGCGCGAAGCAGCAGCAGCGCGTGTGGGACTTCCTGTCCGATGCGCAGCACGACGGCATCCCGATGGCCGCGCACGGCGAAGTCGTCGGCGATGCGCCGGAGGCCGGCTTCTATCAGGCGCCCACGTTGCTGCGCGACGTCCCGCCGACGCACCGCCTCGCGCGCGAGGAAGTGTTCGGCCCGGTGCTCGCCGCAATGCCCTTCGACGGCGAAGCCGACGCGCTCCGGCTCGCCAACGGCACCGACTACGGGCTGGTCGCGGGCATCTGGACCCGCGACGGCGCGCGGCAGATGCGCCTCGCGCGGCGCGTGCGCTCGGGGCAGGTGTTCATCAACAACTACGGCGCGGGCGGCGGCATCGAGTTGCCGTTCGGCGGCGTGAAACATTCGGGACACGGGCGCGAGAAAGGCTTCGAGGCGCTATACGGCTTCACGACGCTGAAGACGATCGCCATCAAACACGGCTAAATAACGGAGACAGGCATGCGACTGCAAGGCAAAACCGTGATCGTGACGGGTGGCGGCTCGGGCTTCGGCGAAGGCATCGCGAAGACGTTTGCGCGCGAAGGCGCGAACGTCGTCGTCAACGATCTCAATGGCCCGGCGGCCGAGCGCGTGGCGAGCGAAATCGCGCTCGCGTCGTCGCCGGAAGTGAAGCACGGCCGCGCGATCGCCGTGGCGGGCGACGTCACGAAGCGCGCCGACTGGCAAACGCTCTTCGATGCGGCCATCCAGGACTTCGGCAGCGTGCAGGTCGTCGTCAACAATGCGGGCACGACGCACCGTAACAAGCGGGTGCTCGACGTGACCGAGGCCGAATTCGACCGCGTCTACGCGGTGAACGTGAAGAGCATCTACTGGAGCGTCGAGCAGTTCGTGCCGTATTTTCGCGAGCAAGGCGGCGGCGCGTTCATCAACATTGCATCGACGGCGGGCGTGCGGCCGCGTCCGGGACTCGTCTGGTACAACGGCAGCAAGGCGGCGGTGATCATCGCGAGCAAGGCGCTCGCGGTCGAGCTGGGCGCGGATCGTATCCGCGTGAACTGCATCAATCCGGTGATGGGCGAAACCGCCCTGCTCACCGAATTCATGGGCATGGACGACACGCCCGAAAACCGCCGCAAATTCCTCGCGACGATTCCGCTCGGCCGCCTTTCGACGCCGCAGGACGTCGCCAACGCCGCGCTCTATCTCGCCTCCGACGATGCCGAGTTCATCACCGGCGTCGCGCTCGAAGTGGACGGCGGGCGGTGCGTCTGAGCGATGCCGGCGCACGCCGCGCGACGAATGCGGCGTGCGCTTAAACATCGGTGCTTTCCCTAGCCATAACAGGCGTTTGACGTCGATGCCGAAGGGCTAGAATCCTTACGCGTCTGTAATCGCGAGCGGGCCCATCCGCCGGACGCCGTGTGCAAAAAAACCAGAGGAGACGAGCAACATGGCCAGCACCGCCAATCCCATGCCCCGCCCCGGCGCGGGCGCACCATCGGCCTTCGAGGAGGCCACTTATCGCAAGGTCGCGTGGCGGCTTTCGCCGCTTCTATTGATCTGCTACATCGTTGCGTATCTGGACCGGGTGAATGTCGGCTTCGCCAAGCTGCAGATGGCCGCGGACCTGCAACTGTCGGACGCCGTGTATGGCTTCGGCGCGGGCATTTTCTTTTTCGGCTACTTCATCTTCGAGATACCGAGCAACATCATCCTGCATCGCGTGGGTGCGCGCGTGTGGATCGCGCGCATCATGATCTCGTGGGGCATCATCTCCGCGCTCACGATGTTCGTCACCACGCCGACGATGTTCTACGTGATGCGCTTTCTGCTCGGCGCGGCGGAAGCGGGCTTTTTCCCCGGCATCATTCTGTATCTGACGTACTGGTTTCCGGCGCGCCGGCGCGGGCGCATGACGACGCTCTTCATGACCGCGATCGCGCTGTCGGGTCTGATCGGCGGCCCGGTGTCGGGCTGGATCATGAAGAGCTTCGACGGCGTGCATGGCTGGCACGGCTGGCAATGGCTGCTGTTGCTGGAGGGCATTCCTTCGGTGATCGTCGGTCTGGTCGTGCTTGCGATGCTCGATGACCGCATTTCGCGGGCGAAGTGGCTCACGCAGGAAGAGCGCGAACTGCTCGAACGCAACATCGCGACGGATAACGTCGCGAAGGAAGACATGCCGCTCGGCAAGATCCTGTCGAGCCCGAAGGTGTGGCTGATGAGCCTCATCTACTTCTCGTTCGTGATGGGGCTGTACGGCGTGAGCTTCTGGCTGCCGACGATCATCAAGTCGATGGGCGTGTCCGATGCGTTGCAGGTCGGTTTGCTGTCGGCGATTCCGTATGGCGCGGCGGTGGTCGGCATGCTGTACGCGGCGCGCAGCGCGGATCGCAGCGGCGAGCGGCGCTGGCATATTGCGATTCCGGCGTTCATCGGGTCGATCGGGCTGGTGTTGTCGGTGGTGTGGTCGTCGAATACGACGCTCGCGATGGTCGGGCTCACGCTTGCCACTACGGGGATTCTCACCACGCTGCCGCTATTCTGGAGTCTGCCGACGGCGTTTCTCGCCGGCACCGGCGCGGCGGCCGGCATCGCCATGATCAATTCGCTTGGGAATCTTGCGGGGTTTCTGAGTCCTTATCTCGTCGGGTGGCTCAAGCAGGCTACCGGGTCTAACGCCAGTGGCATGTACATGCTTGCGGGCTTCCTGGTGCTCGGTGCACTGCTTGCGCTTAGCGTGCCGGCGCGGATGGTGAATCGTTAAGGCGTTCTGCATCACCGCTTTGGTTCGCGTCGCGCGTCGACAAAAAACGCGAGCGAACCAAAGCAAGGCACACTTCACCCGTTACGGTCGCGACAAAATAAATAGAAGCACACGCGCACCGCAACGATGCACGCTACTTCGCGCTTGCACCAAAACCCCGCCGCGAAGCGAATATCTGCCTCAGTAAAAATTCCCCCAGACAGGCATCAAACCCGCGCCATTCGGGCATTTCACCCCCATTGGCATAACCCTTGCAGAACGATGCGAGCAATCGTCATTGCTCAAACAAACACATCGGCAAGGGGAACACTCATCATGAAACGACGCAGTCTGCTGAAGTTCGGCTCCATGTCGGGCGCACTCGCCCTCGCGGGTCAGCTCCCGATCACGAAGGCGCAAGCCGCCGATACGGGTCCGATCAAGGTCGGCATCCTGCACTCGCTGTCGGGCACGATGGCGATCTCCGAGACGTCGCTGAAAGACACGGCGCTCATGACCATCGCCGATATCAACAAGAGCGGCGGCGTGATGGGCCGACAACTCCAGCCCGTGGTCGTCGATCCGGCCTCGAACTGGCCGCTCTTCGCCGAGAAAGCGCGCCAGCTTCTCACGCAGGACAAGTGCGCGGTCGTGTTCGGCTGCTGGACGTCCGTCTCGCGCAAGTCGGTGCTGCCGGTCTTCGAGGAACTCAACGGCCTGCTGTTCTACCCCGTGCAATACGAAGGCGAAGAGATGTCGCGCAACGTGTTCTACACGGGCGCAGCGCCGAATCAGCAGGCGATCCCCGCCGTCGAATATCTGATGGGACCGGAAGGCGGCAGCGCCAAGCGCTTCTTCCTGCTCGGCACCGACTACGTGTATCCGCGCACGACCAACAAGATCCTGCGCGCCTTCCTCCACTCCAAGGGCGTCAAGGATGCGGACATTCAAGAGGTCTACACACCATTCGGACATAGCGACTATCAAACCATCGTCGCGAACATCAAGACCTTTGCCCAAGGGGGAAAGACGACTGTCATCTCTACGATCAACGGCGATTCCAACGTACCGTTCTACAAGGAACTCGGCAACCAGGGCCTGAAGGCGACCGACGTGCCCGTCGTCGCGTTCTCGGTCGGTGAGGAAGAGCTGCGCGGCATCGATACCAAGCCGCTCGTCGGCCACCTCGCCGCATGGAACTACTTCATGTCGGTGAAGAACACCAACAACTCGAAGTTCGAGAAGGAATTCTTCGAGTACGTGAAGGCGCAGAACCTGCCGGGCGGCGACAAGCGCGTCACCAACGATCCGATGGAAGCGACCTTCGTCGGCATCCATATGTGGAAGCAGGCCGTCGAAAAGGCCAAGAGCGCCGATGTCGACAAGGTCCGCACCGCGATGATCGGCCAGACCTTCGCCGCGCCCTCGGGATTCACGCTGTCGATGGACGGCAATCACCATCTGCACAAGCCGGTGATGATCGGTGAAATTCGCGGCGACGGGCAGTTCAACGTCGTGTGGAAGACCAAGACCGCGGTGCGCGCGCAACCGTGGAGCCCGTATATCGCGGGCAATCAGGGCAAGCCGGATATCGTCAGCTCCATTCCCGCGTTCCTGCGCCGTCAGCGCGTGCAGCTCGCGTGATCCAGTGATGGTTTGAAGCAGTGAGGCCGCGCGCTCGTTCGTGATTCGCGCGGCCGTCCATGTCTCATCAGAAAGGCCATCATGACTGGTTCCTTGATGCGGGTCCTGCTCGCGCTCCTCATCGCGATTGCGCCGTTCAGCGCCCGCGCGCTCACCAACGACGATCTCGCGCCGCTCGCCGGCGACGACTTCGACGCCAAATCCGCCACCATCGACAAGCTCATCGCGAACGCCGACGCGCCTTCGGTCGCCGTGCTCACCGCGTTGTCCGATGGCTCGCTCGTCGCGACCGACAACGGCCACGTCTACATCCAGGCCGACGACGTCAACAAGGACCCGCTCACCGGCAAGACCGTCGAAGCGCCGGATGCGCAGCAGATCACGCTCTCCAACACCTTGCGCTCGAAAGTGGCGGGCGCGTTGTCGGGCTTGCAGCTCGCTTCCGCCGATACCGCGAAACGCCGCGACGCGATTGCAGCGCTCCTGAAGAACCCGGACGCAGCGATGAAGCCGATGATCGACCGCGCCCGCGCCATCGAAAAGGATCCCGACATGAAGAAGCGCCTCGACACGCTCTGGGCGATGACCGCGCTGCACGATCCCGACGTCGGCAAGCGCCTCGAAGCAGCGCAACTCGTGGCCGCGCGGCATGACCTCGACATGTACGAGCTGCTACGCCCGATCGTCGCGAAGAAAGCCGATGGCACCTTCAACGAGCCCGACGAGCGCGTGCGCAATGCGGCGCAGGAAGGTCTCTACGCGCTCGATTCGATTCAACGCCGCAGCGAAATCTTCGGCACGCTGTTCGCGGGCCTGTCGCTGGGCAGCGTGCTGTTGCTCGCGGCGCTCGGCCTCGCGATCACGTATGGCCTGATCGGCGTCATCAACATGGCGCACGGCGAATTCCTGATGATCGGCGCGTACGCGACGTATGTCGTGCAGAACCTCGTGCAGCACTACGCGCCCGGCGCGTTCAACTGGTATCCGTTGTTCGCGGTGCCCGCATCGTTCATCGCGGCGGCGCTGGTCGGCATCGTGCTGGAAAGACTCGTGCTGAAGCATCTCTATGGACGTCCGCTCGAAACGCTGCTGACGACCTTCGGCATCAGCCTCATCCTCATTCAGGCGACGCGCACGCTGTTCGGCGCGCAGAACGTGCAGGTGACGAATCCTTCGTGGATGAGCGGCGGCGTCGCGGTGATGCAGAACCTGATCCTGCCGTACAACCGTCTGACGATCCTCGCGTTCTCGGTCGCGGTCGTGCTGATCGCGTGGGCCGTGCTCACCAAGACGCGTCTGGGCCTCTTCGTGCGCGCGGTGACGCAGAACCGCCGCATGGCAGCGTGCGTCGGCGTGAAGACCGCGCGTGTCGATTCGTATGCGTTCGCGTTCGGCGCGGGCATCGCGGGACTCGGCGGCTGCGCGCTCTCGCAGATCGGCAACGTCGGACCGGATCTCGGCCAGAGCTACATCATCGATTCGTTCATGGCGGTGGTGCTCGGCGGCGTCGGTCAGCTCGCGGGCACGGTGATCGGCGGCTTCGGGCTCGGGCTCGTCAGCAAGGCGGTCGAGCCGTTCTGGGGCGCGGTGCTCGCGAAGATCGCGGTGCTCGTGCTCATCGTGTTGTTCATCCAGAAGCGGCCGCAGGGCATGTTCGCCCTGAAGGGCCGCAGCGCGGAGGCCTGAGCCATGACCGCCTCGACCAATATCGGCGCGAATCTCGACGTCGCGCCGCAACCCGATGCAGCCGCCGCGCGCGCGGGCTTCGCGCTCGGCCTTCCGCCGCGCGCAGCGCTCCTGCCGCGCAACGGCTGGCTCGCGCTGATCGCGCTCATCATCGCGATGGGCATCTTCGTGCCGGTCAGCGCACTGGTGCTGCCGGAGACGAGCACGTTCCATCTGTCGGCCTACGCGATGACGCTGACGGCCAAGCTCATGTGCTACGCGATCGGCGCGCTCGCGCTCGATCTCGTGTGGGGCTACTGCGGCATCCTGAGCCTCGGCCACGCGCTTTTCTTCGCGCTCGGCGGCTACGCGATGGGCATGTACCTGATGCGCTCGATCGGCCGCGAGGGCGTGTACAAGAGCGACCTGCCCGACTTCATGGTGTTTCTCGACTGGCACAAGCTGCCGTGGTACTGGGAAGGCACCGAGCATCTCTGGTATGCGTTGCTGCTCGTCGTGCTCGTGCCCGGCGTGCTCGCGTGGGTGTTCGGCTTCTTCACGTTCCGCTCGCGCGTGAAGGGCGTGTATCTGTCCATCATCACGCAGGCGATGACCTTCGCCGCGATGCTGCTCTTCTATCGCAACGAGACCGGCTTCGGCGGCAACAACGGCTTTACGGACTTCAAGCGCATCGCGGGCTTCGCCGTCACGCATCCGGGCACGCGCACCGCGTTGTTCCTGATCACCTTCGCGGTGCTCGTGCTGGCGTTTCTCGCGGCGCGCTGGATCGTCACGTCGAAACTCGGGCGCGTCGTGACCGGCGTGCGCGATGGCGAAACGCGTCTGATGTTCCTCGGTTACAGCCCGCTCGCGTACAAGCTTTTCATCTGGACCGTGTCGGCGGTGCTGTGCGGCATCGCGGGCGCGCTGTATGTGCCGCAGGTGGGCATCATCAATCCGAACGAGATGTCGCCGGCGAACTCGATCGAAATGGCGATCTGGGTCGCGGTCGGCGGACGCGGCACGTTGATCGGTCCGATCATCGGCGCGTTCGCGGTGAACGGCGCAAAGAGCTTTTTCACGGCGTATTTCGCGGAGTACTGGCTGTTCTTCCTCGGCCTGATCTTTACGCTCGTGCCCTTGCTGTTGCCCAACGGCATCATGGGTCTGATCGAACTCGCGCGCCGCAAAAAGACCGCAGGAGACGCAGCAGAATGACCGCACATAACGCACTGATCGTCGATCTGCCGCCGATGCCACCGCTCGACGAGCGCATCGGCCTGAACAGCGTCGCGGGCCTGGGGCATGTGCTCGCGCCCGGCGAGATCGACATATCGCACGGCACGATTCTCTATCTCGAAGACGTGACCGTGAGCTTCGACGGCTTTCGCGCGTTGAACAAGCTGACGCTTTCCATCGACGTGGGCGAATTGCGCTGCGTGATCGGCCCGAACGGCGCGGGCAAGACCACCATGATGGATGTCATCACGGGCAAGACGCGGCCCGATGCGGGCAAGGTCTTTCTCGGGCAGACGCTCGATCTCGCGCGCATGTCGGAGCCGGTGATCGCGCGCACGGGCATCGGTCGCAAATTTCAGAAGCCGACTGTGTTCGAGAATCATCCTGTGTGGGAGAACCTCGAACTCGCGATGAAGACCGACAAGCGGTGGTTCGCATCGTTGCGTGCGCGGCTGGATGGGCAGGCGCAGGCGCGCATCGAAGAGACACTGGAGCTGATTCGCCTGCAGCATCAGGCGACGCGGCTTGCGGGCGAGCTTTCGCATGGGCAGAAGCAGCGGCTCGAGATCGGCATGTTGCTGATGCAGCAGCCTTCCCTTCTGCTTCTCGATGAACCCGCCGCCGGGATGACCGATCACGAAACCATGGAGTTGGCGGAGCTTTTGAACAAGCTCAGGGGTTCGTGTTCGATGATGGTCGTCGAGCATGATATGGAGTTTGTTGCTGCGCTTGCTGGTGTGAATGGGAAGGTTACTGTGATGGCTGAAGGGAGTGTTCTTGCTGAAGGCTCGTTGGATGACGTCAAACGGGACGAGGCCGTTATTGAGTCTTATCTTGGGCGTTGATGGTTTTTTTTGGGGCTTTCATGGAATCCTGATTTCGTGTCGGTCTATTGGCACTGCCCCTGTGCGGGGCGGCAGTCACTTTCTTTGCTGCTGCAAAGAAAGTAACCAAAGAAAGCAGCTCGACACGCCCGCGGTCACACGCAATTTGGGTGTTCTTCTCGTTGTTCGTGGCCTCTGTAGCGAGTGCCCTCACAGGCCTAATCGGGCTTGGACCGCGCACGGTCTGACAAGCCATAACTTTTGGCGCGCTGGTTCAGCACGAAAGAGTTCCGGCACAGCGCTACGCGCTGCCGTTGGGTCTGCAAGGGAAACCGACGAGAAATGAGAAACGCAGAAACACACGCAGACCCGATTGACCGGTCGGCCGCGAAGCGGGCTGGAGCCCTTTCGTGCTGAACCAGTCTGTTCCCTGGTGCGATGTGGCAGACCGTGCGCGGTCCAAGCCGGATGTGGCCTATAAGGGCACTCGCTACTGAGCCCACCGCATCTGGCAAGCATGGCCAAACTGCGTGTGACCGCGGGCCGTGACCTAGCTGCTTTCTTTGGTTACTTTCTTTGCAGCAGCAAAGAAAGTGACCCCCGCCCCGGGGAGGGGCAGTGCCAATAGACCGACACGAACTCAGGATTCCATAGAAGCCCAACTCAAGCAGAGAAAAGCAAATGCTGGAAGTCGAAAACCTGAACCAATACTACGGCGGCAGCCACATCCTCCGCGATGTGAAAATGACCGTCCCCGACGGCACGCTAACCGTGCTCCTCGGGCGCAACGGCGTCGGCAAAACGACGCTCCTGCGCTGCCTGATGGGCGTCGTCCCAACCAAAAGCGGCACCATCAACTGGCGCGGCAACAAGATCTCGTCGATGCCCACTCACGCGCGCGTCGCGAGCGGCCTCGCCTACGTCCCGCAAGGACGCGACATCTTCGGCCGTCTCACCGTAGAAGAAAATTTGCTGGTCGGCGCGGCGAGCCGCAAGTCGCCATCAAAAATCCCCGACCACATCTACGCGCTCTTCCCGGTCCTCAAGGACATGAAAAACCGCCGTGGCGGCGATCTCTCCGGCGGTCAGCAGCAACAACTGGCCATCGGCCGCGCGCTAATGAGCGAGCCGCAACTGCTCATCCTCGATGAGCCGACCGAAGGCATCCAGCCCTCGATCATCCGCGACATCGGCCGCACGTTACGACAGCTCGTCGATGAAATGGGCATGACGGTGCTGCTCGTCGAGCAGTATTACGACTTCGCCCGCGAGCTCGCCGACCGCTACTGGGTCATGAGCCGCGGTGAAATCGTCGCGGGCGGCACCGGCGCGGAAATGGACGCTCATGGAGTGCGCGAGCTGATCGCCGTATGATGCAGGCTCAGCTCTGAAACGCACCGCTCATGCTCCACGAATCCCATGCAACGCTGCTCGATCCGAACATCTGGCGCGGCTCGCTCGAACTCGGCTACGCGCGTCAGCACGGCCGCACGGTCTGCGTTCATCGCAAGCATGAAGGCCCCTTGCGATTGCAACGGCCGCTCTATCCCGAAGGCGATATCTGTCATTCGGTGATCGTGCATCCACCGGGCGGCGTGGCGGGCGGCGATCGCCTGTTCATCGACGTCCGCCTGCAAGAGCACACGCACGCCGTCATCACGACGCCCGGCGCGACCAAGTGGTACAAGGCCAACGGCAAGCTCGCGACGCAGCGCATCGACATCGGTCTCGCGGCGCACGCGAAGCTCGACTGGCTGCCGCAGAACAATATCGTGTTCGAATCGTCGAACGTCGAGCTTGAATTCGATCTCACGCTCGATGAAGGCGCGAGCGCCATCGGCTGGGACGCGATGCTGCTCGGCCGCGCCGCCGCCGGCGAAAAATGGACGCAAGGGCATATCAAGGCGACCTCGCGTATCGCGCGCCGCGACGGCACGACGCTCTGGTTCGAGCGCACCCTGCTCGATGCAGCCGATCCGCTACGCGATGGCGCGCAAGGGCTCGCAGGCTTCCCCGCCTACGGCACGCTCTGGGCGATCGGCCCCGCTTGCGACGATGCGCTCGCCGAAGCCCTCACCGCGCAACTGCCCTTCGACGATGAACTGCGCGCGGGCGCATCGTGCGTTGCGCCGGGCGTGCTGATCGTGCGCGCAATCAGCCGCTCGATGGAGCCGCTGCAACGCGCACTCACCGATTGCTGGACGCAGCTGCGCCCGCTCGTGCATGGCGTCGATGCGCGGCCGCTGCGGTTGTGGACTACCTAGTACGCACCAGCGCGGCGCATCCGGCTGCACATCGGTTGTGCGTGTCGCTCGACACGGAACCGGCAAACGCAGACGGCACAACGGGGAAGCATCGATGGCACGACTCTCGCTTTAAGCCTCGGCTCAAGAACCGCGCTTTCCAACGCGGCCGCTCAAGACCGAAGGATCATCGATGCTCACTACGTTCTCCCGCGCGCGACGCACCGCACTCGTCGCGCTGCTGCTTTCTCTCGCGCCCTTCGCCGCGCACGCCGACGCGCTCGACACCATCGCGAAGAACGGCACGCTGCGCGTGGCCGTGCCCGAGGACTATCCGCCCTTCGGCTCGGTCGGCGCGGACATGAAGCCGCAAGGCTACGACGTCGACATGGCCGCGCTGCTCGCGAAGTCGATGAACGTGAAACTCGAACTCGTGCCCGTCAACAGCGCGAACCGCATTCCGTATCTCACGACCAACAAGGTCGATCTCGTGATCTCGTCGCTCGGCAAGACGCCGGAACGCGAGAAGGTGCTCGATTTCTCGACGCCATATGCGCCCTACTTTCAGGGCGTGTTCGGCCCCGCCGACATCAAGGTGAGCAATCCCGCCGATCTCACCGGCAAGACCGTCGGCGCGACGCGCGGCGCGCTCGAAGAAATCGCGCTGTCGCAGATGGCGCCGAACGCCACCATCAAGCGCTTCGAGGACAACAACGCGACCATCTCCGCGTTTCTCTCGGGACAGGTGCAACTGATCGCGGCGGGCAATATCGTCGCGGCGGCGATCCTCGCGAAGAATCCGCCGCGCCGCCCGGAAGCGAAGTTCATCATCAAGGATTCGCCGTGCTTCGTCGGCATGAACAAGAACGAGCCGCGCCTGATGGCCAAGGTCGATGACACCATCGCGCAGGCGAAGAAGGACGGCACGCTCAACACGATGTCGAAGAAGTGGTTCAGTCAGCCGCTGCCCGCGAGCCTTTGATCGAGAGCACGGCATCGTATGGCCTATGAACTCCACTTCGCCGATCTCGCGCAATACGCGGGCATGTTCGCGAGCGGCGCAGCGACGACGCTTGCACTGACCGCCGTCGCGACGACGCTCGGCGTAACGGTCGGCGTGCTCGGCGCAGCGGCGCGCGGCAGCCGGCATGCATGGGCGAGCGCGATCGTCGGCGGCTATGTCGAGGCGGTCCGCAACACGCCGTTCATCGTGCAACTGTTCTTCGTGTTCTTCGGCCTGCCCGCGCTCGGCATTCACCTGAGCGAATACGTCGCGGCGATTCTCGCGATGACGCTGAACCTCGGCGCGTATTCGGTCGAGATCATCCGCGCGGGCATCGGCGCGGTGCCGAAGGGACATCACGAAGCGGCGGCCTCGCTTGCGATGTCGCGCGGCGAGACGTTTCGCCATGTCGTGCTGCCGCAGGCGCTCGCGAAGGTGTTTCCCGCGCTCACGAGCCAGATCGTCATCACGATGCTCGGCTCGGCGGTCGTATCGCAGATCTCGGTGCCGGACCTCACCTATGCCGCGAGCTATATCCAGTCACGCAACTTCCGCGCGTTCGAGACGTTCTTCTTCATCACGGCCGCGTATCTCGCGATGGCGCTCGTACTGCGCACCGCGTTGAACGCCGTGGGCAAGCGCTTCCTGATGAACAACCGGAGCGGTGCGCGATGATCGAATTCACCCTCGCGCAGATCTTCGAGAACCTGCTGCTCGCGGCGCGCTGGACCGTCGTGCTGTCGATCGTGTCGTTCGTGCTGGGCGGCGTCGTCGGCTTTGCGCTGCTCGTGATGCGCGTGTCGAAATCGCATGTGCTGAGCACGCTCGTCAAAGGCTATATCCAGATCTTTCAGGGCACGCCTTTGCTGATGCAACTGTTCCTCGTGTTCTTCGGCTTGCCCCTGCTCGGCATCGATGTATCGCCCTGGCTCGCCGCGACGGTCGGTCTCACGCTCTTCACCAGCGCCTATCTCGCGGAGATCTGGCGCGGCGCGGTCGAAGCGGTGCCGCAGGGACAGTGGGAAGCGTCCTCGTCGCTGGCGATGAGCTACTTCGAGCAGTTGCGGCACGTGATCCTGCCGCAGGCGACGCGCATCGCGGTCGGTCCGACGGTCGGCTTCGCGGTGCAGGCGGTGAAGGACACGGCGCTCGTATCGATCATCGGCTTCACCGAACTCACGAAGGCCGGCACGATGATTTCGAATGCAACGTTCCGGCCGTTCCTCGTATATGGCCTCGTCGCCGTCATCTACTTCCTGCTTTGCTATCCATTGACGCGTTATGCACGCACGCTCGAAAGGAAATGGAATGCCGCTCGTTGAAACACGCAATCTTCAAAAGCAGTTTGGCGCGAATCAGGTGCTGAAGGGAATCGATTTTTCGGTCGAGCGCGGCCAGGTCGTGTCGATCATCGGACGCAGCGGCTCGGGCAAGAGCACCTTGCTGCGCACGTTGAACGGACTGGAAAGCATCGACGAAGGCTCGATCGAAATCGACGGCGAACATGTCGATGCGCGTCATGCGGACTTGCGCGCGCTGCGCCTCAAGGTCGGCATGGTGTTTCAGCAGTACAACCTATTTCCGCATCTCACCGCCGGCGAGAACGTGATGCTCGCGCAGACCGTCGTCAGGAAGATCCACAAGGCGAAGGCGCGCGCGACCGCGCATACGGTGCTGGAGCGCGTCGGTCTCGGCGACAAGTTCGACGCGTATCCCGATCAGCTTTCCGGCGGACAGCAGCAACGCGTGGCGATCGCGCGCGCACTGGCGATGAAGCCGACCGTATTGCTCTGCGACGAGATCACGTCGGCGCTCGATCCCGAACTCGTCGGCGAAGTGCTTGCAGTCGTCGAAGACCTCGCGCGTGATGGCATGACGCTCATCATGGTCACGCACGAAATGCGCTTCGCGCGCCGCGTGAGCGACAAGGTCGTGTTCATGCATCAGGGACGCGTGTGGGAATCGGGCGCGCCGGAAGCGATTTTCGAGCGGCCATCGACCGTCGAACTGCAGCGCTTCATCCAGTGAAATGCAAGCTCGCCGAAAGCCCATCCGATGCTAGCATTGCAAGGCCCGAAACGCCTTTCTCCGTAAAAGAAGCTCATGAAACTCACGCCCAGAGAAAAGGACAAGCTGCTGATCTTCACAGCGGCATTGCTCGCCGAACGCCGCCGTGCGCGCGGCCTCAAGCTCAATCATCCGGAAGCCGTCGCGTTCATATCGGCGGCATTGATGGAAGCGGCGCGCGACGGCAAGACCGTCGCCGAAGTCATGCACTACGGCACCACGCTCCTCACGCGCGACGATGTGATGGAAGGCGTGCCCGAGATGATCCCCGATATCCAGATCGAAGCGACCTTCCCCGATGGCACGAAGCTCGTGACGGTTCATCATCCGATCCCTTAAGAACATGATCCCCGGCGAATATTTCATCGACGATGGCGAGCACGAACTCAACGCGGGACGCGAGACCGTGACGGTCGTCGTCGCGAATCATGGCGACCGGCCCGTGCAGGTCGGCTCGCACTTCCATTTCTACGAAGTCAACGCGGCGCTCAAGTTCGAGCGCGAGACGGCGCGCGGCTTTCGCCTGAACATCGCGGCGGGCACTGCCGTGCGCTTCGAGCCGGGACAGGAACGCACGGTAGAACTCGTCGCGCTCGCGGGCGACCGGCGCGTCTATGGCTTCAATGGCCTCGTGATGGGCCCACTCTGAACAGGAAATGAAAACATGACGCTACGCATCGGCCGCCGCGCTTATGCGGAAATGTTCGGCCCGACCACCGGCGACCGCGTGCGCCTCGCCGACACGGACCTCATCATCGAAGTCGAGCGCGATTTCACCACCTACGGCGAAGAAGTGAAGTTCGGCGGCGGCAAGGTGATTCGCGACGGCATGGGACAGTCGCAGCGCGCCGCCGCCGATGTGGTCGATACCGTCGTGACCAACGCGCTGATCCTCGATCACTGGGGCATCGTGAAGGCCGATATCGGCATCAAGGGCGGACGCATCTTCGCGATCGGCAAGGCGGGCAATCCGGACATTCAGCCGAACGTGAACATCGCGATCGGCGCGGCGACGGAAGTGATCGCGGGCGAAGGCATGATCGTCACGGCGGGCGGCGTCGATACGCACATCCACTTCATCAGCCCGCAGCAGATCGACGAAGCGCTCGCGAGCGGCGTCACGACGATGCTCGGCGGCGGCACCGGCCCCGCGACAGGCACCAACGCGACGACCTGCACGCCGGGACCGTGGCACATGGAACGCATGCTGCAGGCCGCCGATGGCTGGCCGGTCAATCTCGGCTTTCTCGGCAAGGGCAACGCGAGCTTGCCGGAACCGTTGATCGAGCAGGTGAAGGCGGGCGCGATCGGTCTGAAGCTGCACGAGGACTGGGGCACGACGCCCGCCGCGATCGACAATTGCCTCACCGTCGCCGACGACACCGACACACAAGTCGCCATTCACACCGACACGCTCAACGAAGCGGGCTTCGTCGAGACGACCATCGCCGCATTCAAGGGCCGCACGATCCACACGTATCACACCGAAGGCGCGGGCGGCGGCCATGCGCCGGACATCATCAAGGTGGCGGGCGAATCGAACGTGCTGCCCTCTTCCACCAATCCGACGCGTCCCTACACCATCAATACGCTCGACGAGCATCTCGACATGCTGATGGTGTGCCATCACCTCGATCCGTCGATTGCGGAAGACATCGCGTTCGCGGAGTCGCGCATTCGCCGCGAGACGATCGCGGCGGAAGACATCCTGCACGATCTCGGCGCCTTGTCGATGCTGTCCTCCGATTCGCAGGCGATGGGCCGCGTCGGCGAAGTCATCATCCGCACGTGGCAGACGGCGCACAAGATGAAGGTGCAACGCGGCGCGCTGGCCGAGGACAACTCGCGCAACGACAACTTTCGCGCGAAGCGTTATGTCGCGAAGTACACGATCAATCCGGCGATCACGCATGGCATCGCGCATGAAGTCGGTTCGATCGAGCCGGGCAAGTGGGCCGATATCGTGTTCTGGGAGCCGGCGTTTTTCGGCGTGAAGCCCGCGATGATCGTCAAGGGCGGCATGATCGCGGCCGCGCAGATGGGCGACCCGAACGCCTCGATTCCGACGCCGCAGCCGGTGCATTACCGCGAGATGTTCGCCACGCGCGGCGGCGCGCTCGGCAAGACGTCGCTGACGTTCGTGTCGCAACTGGCGGCGGAATCGCGCATCGCGGATCGTTATGGATTGAAAAAGCAGATCGTCGCGGTGAAGAACTGCCGCAATGTGACGAAGGCCGACATGATTCACAATGCATGGCAGCCGTCCATCAGCGTCGATCCGCAGACCTACCAGGTGATCGCCGATGGGCAATTGCTCACCTGCGATCCCGCCACCGTTCTGCCGATGGCGCAGCGCTATTTTCTGTTCTGAGTGCCCATGCGTACCATCGACAAACGTCTGACCGCCAAGCTCGCGCCCGTGCTCGTGAAGCGCGCGCCCACCCTGACCCTGCCGTTCGATGCGCGCGGCAAGAGCCGTCTCGCCGCCACGCTCGACAACGGCGAGGAAGTGGCCCTCGTGATGCCGCGCGGCACCGTGCTCGCGGACGGCGACATGCTCGTCGCGGATGACGGCGGCTTCGTGCGTGTGGTCGCGGCGGCGGAGGACGTGCTCGTCGTGCGCGCGTCGAGCGTGCGGCTTCTGACACGCGCTGCGTATCATCTCGGCAACCGGCATACGCCGGTGGAAATCGGCGCGGACTATCTGAAGCTCGAAGCCGATCCCGTGCTCGAAGACATGCTGAAGCGCCTCTCCGTGCTCGTCGCGCATGAGTCGCAGCCGTTCCAGCCCGAGACGGGCGCGTATGGCGGCGGCCACAAGCACGGCCACGACGAGACCTTCAGCGAGGACTACGCGCTCGCGCAGAAGGTCTTCGACGAGCATCACGGGCATGATCATTCGCACGACCACGATCATTCGTCGTGCGGGCATGACCATAGTCACGACCACGACCATCATCATCACGGCCATGCACATCGCTGAGCTGACGGCGCTGCTGCATCTCGCGTCGCCGGCGTTGCCGATCGGCGCGTTCAGCTATTCGCAAGGCCTCGAAGCGGCGATCGAGCACGGTCTGATCCACGACGGCGACAGTGCGCGCGACTGGATCGCGAGCGGCTTGAACAACGTGCTCGCGCGCGGCGAATTGCCGTTGCTCGCGCATCAGATCAGGCACTGGCGTTCGCACGATGCAGCCGCTTTGCTCCACGCGAACGATGAATACATCGCGAGCCGCGAATCGGCGGAACTCAGACGCGAAACCGAGCAAATGGGCTGGTCGCTCGCGCAACTGTGTGCATCGCTCGAATGGGGCGACGCGGCACGCCGCGCGACGCTCGCCGCGATCAAGCCGATCGCGCAACCGACCGCCTTCGCATTCGCCGCGTTCGCGCACGACGCGGCACCCGAAGCCGCGCTTGCGGCGTATGCGTTCAGTTGGGTCGAGAATCAGGCGGCGGCCGCGCTCAAGGCCGTGCCGCTCGGCCAGCTCGCGGGGCAGCGCATCATCGTCGCGTTGCGCGAGCCGATCGAAGCCGCCGTGCGCCGCGCGCTCGCTACATCGCCTGAACAGATCAATACCTTCGCGCCGCAGCTCGGCATTCTGTCGGCGCGGCATGAATCGCAATACTCGCGGCTTTTCCGCTCCTGAGACGATATTCCATGAACGCTCCCGCTTATTCTTCCGCCGCCCGCCGAACCAAGAAACTGCCGCCGTTGCGCGTGGGCGTGGGCGGGCCGGTGGGTTCCGGCAAGACCACGCTGCTCGAAATGCTCTGCAAGGCGATGCGCGAGAAATACGATCTCGTCGCCATCACCAACGATATCTATACGAAGGAAGATCAGCGCCTGCTGACCGTCGCGGGCGCGCTGCCGGCCGAGCGCATCATGGGCGTCGAAACGGGCGGCTGCCCGCATACGGCGATCCGCGAGGATGCGTCGATCAATCTCGAAGCCGTGGATCGCATGGTGTCGAAGTTTCCGGATGCGGATATCGTGTTCATCGAATCGGGCGGCGATAACCTCGCGGCGACGTTCAGCCCGGAGTTGTCCGACCTGACGATTTACGTGATCGATGTCGCGGGCGGCGAGAAGATTCCGCGCAAGGGCGGGCCGGGGATCACGAAGTCGGATCTGCTCGTGATCAACAAGACGGATCTCGCGCCTTATGTCGGCGCGAATCTCGATGTGATGGCAAGCGATGCGAAGAAGATGCGCGGAGAGAGGCCGTTCGTGATGTGCAATCTGAAGGCGCTCGAAGGGCTGGAGGCGGTGGTTGGGTTTATTGAGAAGAAGGGACTGCTCGTCGCGTGACCAACGCGCTCACTTCTCCCCCTCTTCCAGCAACGCCCCCAGCACACTCACCGTGCGCTCCGTCGCGCCGCGATGCCGCGCCGCGAATGCCGACGCCGCCGCGCTCATCGCCAGGCGCCGGGCGCGGTCGCTGAAAATCTCGCGCAGGCCGCGCGCGAGATCCTGCGGGTCCTGCACGCGCAGCGCGGCGCCCGCCGCGATCGCGTCGTTGGTCGCCTGCGTGAAATTGAACGTGTGCGGCCCGATCAGCACCGGCACGCCCGCCGCGCAGGCCTCGATCAGATTCTGCCCGCCGAGCGGCAACAGACTTCCGCCGATGAACGCGAGATCCGCCGCCGCGTAATACGCGCCGAGCTCGCCCATCGAATCGCCGAGCAGCACCTGCACGCTCGCCGGCAGCGGTTCCGGCACATCCGCGCCCGATCCCGCCGCGACGGGCTTCGGCGCCCACACCGAGCGCCGCGCGCTCGTCAGCCCCAGGCTCGAAATCAGCGCGGACACTTCATCGAAACGCTGCGGATGACGCGGCACCAGAATCAGCAGCGCATTCGGCACGTTCAGCGCCGCGAACGCGCGCAGCACCAGCGTCTCTTCACCCTCGCGCGTGCTGGCCGCCACCCACACCGGCCGATCGCCGATCGCCGCGCGCCACGCCTGACCGCGCGCGACCAATTCGGGCGGCGCGGTCATGTCGAATTTGAGATTGCCGAGCACGGCGACATTGCGCGCGCCGAGCGCGGTGAGTCGTTCGGCGTCGGACGGCGTCTGCGCGAGCACGCGCGAAAAGCCGCCGAACACTTCGCGCACGGCGCGCCCGAACTTCGCCGCGCGCCGGTACGAACGCTCGGACATGCGTGCATTCGTCAGCACGAGCGGCACGTCGGCGCGCTTGCATTCGTCGATGAGCGTCGGCCAGACTTCCGTCTCCATCACGATGCCGAGCGACGGCCGCCACGCGCGCAGAAAGCGCCGCACGAGCACCGGCAGATCGTAGGGTAGATAGCTGCGCAGCACGCGATCGCCGAACAGTTCGACGCCCGTCGCGCGGCCGCTCGGCGTCATGTGCGTGAGCAGCACGCGCGCCTCGGGATGCGCCTTCAGCAAGGCGTCGATGAGCGGTTGCGCCGCGCGCGTCTCGCCGACCGATACCGCGTGCACCCAGATGAGCGGCGCGAGATCGTCGGCGCGGCGCGGGGCGACCCGCCCGAAGCGCTCGCCGATATGCTCGCGGTAACCGCGCTCCTTGCGCGAGCGGATATAGAGCCGCAGCACCGCGAGCGGCGCGACGATCCACCAGAGCGCCCGGTAGACGCGTCTGAGCACCGTCGCCGATGCGCCCGGAGAAGCCGCGCCGCTCAAACGAGCGCCCGGCCCTTCAGGCGCTCGAGAATGCCGAGCGGCGCGCACTCGGGACGCGCCATCGCCTTGACGGGCAAAAAGAAGGTCTGCTCCATCATGAACTGGCCGGACATCACCGCGTGCGAAGTGTGATCGGAGAAGCAGACCCACACCGAGCCGGGCGGAAACGGCATGGTCTCCTGCGGCGAAGTCTTCTGATAGTCGAGATCGGCCTTCATTGCGTCATGCAGATGCAGCATCAGATGGTCGTACTCGCTGCGCGGCGATTTCGTGACATGCAGCAGATTCATGAGCCACGCGGAGCCGGGCATCTGCGCCTTGATGCCGGGCAGGAAGCGCTGCGCCATGTCCTCGAACGGTTCGCCCACGCGCCAGACGCGCGGCGCGCCTTTCGGGTTGATGTTCGTGAACACGCGCAGGATGCGCTCGCCGTAGTTCGGCCGCGACGGGAAGGCATCGACGTGCAGGCGGCTGTCGTCCTTGCGCCAGGAGGTCTCGCGCGTTTCGACCTGATGCAGCCGAAGACTCGTGGGCGCGGCCCGCAGCGTGCCGTCGTACTCGGGAAAGAGCCCGTCGACGAGCGAGCGCGCATGATCCTGATAACGCTTGATGAGCGAGCGCACCGCCGATTGCATCACGTTGTCGCCGAGCACGCCGGCAAGCGCGCCGCCGTTGGGCGCGAGGCTGATGTTCTTGCGCTTCGGGTCCGCGATCTGCGGATCGAGCAGCGCGACTTCGCCGCCTTCGATCGGAAACCGCAGATTGGGGAAATACAGCACCTTGCCGTTTTCGACGCCGGCAAGGAGCGTCTCGCGCGGCAAGGACAAATTCTTGCCCTGCCAATCGCCCGACGCGACTTCGATGATTTGAGATTCCGTCATTGTGTCTACGACCTTGAGTTGTCCGCGCACGGCGCCGCGCACGATGGACACGCTACAGCAGGCCGAAGCCCGCGAGCGCGGTCTTGACTTCGGAGAGCGTCGGATGCCGGCTCGCGTCGCCGAGATTGACCACCTGCGGCGACCAGTAGCCGCCGGTGCGCCATGCGGTCGAGAAATTGTACAACTCGACGGTCGGACGCTTCAGCGCCGCGGCAATATGCACCAAGCCCGTATCGACGCCGACGGTCGCAGCAGCCCCGTCGATCAGTCCAACGACCGCGGGCAGCGACATCTTCGGCGGCACGATCGCGGCCGCGCCGAACTCCTTCGCGAGCTTTTCGCTCGTTTCGCGTTCGGCGTCGCTGCCCCACGGCAGCACGATCGATGCACCGCGCGTCACGAGCGCCTGTCCGAGTTCGATCCACGCGGCTTCGGGCCATTGCTTGTCGGCGCGCGAGGTGGCGTGCACGAACACGACATACGGCACCGGCAGGTTCAGCCCGAGCTCGGAGACGGCGAGCGTCGCGCGTCGTGTGTCGAGGCCGAAGTCGATGTCGTCGGTCATCTGCGGCTTCGGCAGATCGAGCGCCGCCGCCACCAGTTGCCGCGTGCGCTCGACCACATGCGTGCGCGGCTCGATCGGCACGCGCCGGTCGTAGAAGAAGCGCACGGGCCATTCGTAACCCGCGCCGTCCGTCCGGTTGCCGAGGCCGACGAGCGGCCCGCGCGCCCAGCTCCCGACCCACGCGGTCTTGATGAGCCCCTGGCAGTCGATCACAAGATCGTATTTCTCGGCGGCGAGCTCGCGCTTGAACTTGCCGATCTCGCGCCAGTTCGCGGGCGATGTGAACGCGCGTCGCCAGCGCCTGAGCGAAAACGGAATCGCGCGGCGCACGCCGTGAACCAGTTCGACGAGACTCGCGAAGCTTTCCTCGACGAGCCAGTCGATCTGCGCATCGGGATAGCGGCGGCGGATGTCGGCGATGGCCGGCATGTTGTGGACGACGTCGCCGAGCGACGACACGCGGACGATCAGGATCTTTTGCACGCTGAGATGGGGAGGCGCGGACTGCGCGGCGGAAGTGAGCGGGAAAACGGGGATTTTAGCGCGGCGCACGCGTCACATAAGCAAAAAACGGCACGGTCGCAAAACCGTGCCGCTTTATCATCCACTGCGCAAGCCGTTCAGAACGGCAACTTCGCGTCCGGCTTCTCCGCCATGATCACCCGGCGAAAATCTTCCTGAATGCGCTTGAGCGCCGCGTCGCTATCCGCTTCGAAGCGCATCACGACGACCGGCGTCGTATTCGACGAGCGCGCCAGTCCGAACCCATCGGGGTATTCCACGCGCAAACCATCGATCGTCAGCACATCGTCCGCGCCGGTGAACTTCGCGTTCTGTTGCAGCTTCGCGATCAGCGCAAAGTTTTCGCCCTCTTCCAGCTTCAACTGCAACTCGGGCGTCGACAGCGAATTTGGCAGATCGTTGAGCAGCTTGCTCGGGTCCGCCACGCGCGAGAGGATTTCCAGCATGCGCGCGCCGGTGTACAGGCCGTCGTCGAAGCCATACCAGCGATCCTTGAAGAACACGTGGCCGCTCATCTCGCCCGCGAGCGGCGCGCCCGTCTCGCGCAACTTCGCCTTCACGAGCGAATGGCCGGTCTTCCACATCACCGGTTCGCCGCCCTGCTCGCGCACCCACTTCGCCAGATTGCGCGTGCACTTCACGTCATAAATGATCTGGCCGCCCTTGTTGCGCGACAGCACTTCCTGCGCGAACAGCATCAACTGGCGATCCGGATAGATGACCTGCCCGTCCTTGGTCACGACGCCGAGACGATCACCGTCGCCATCGAATGCGAAGCCGACTTCGGCATCCGTTTCCTTGAGCGCCTTGATCACGTCCTGCAGGTTTTCCGGATGCGCCGGGTCCGGGTGATGGTTCGGGAAGGTGCCGTCGATGTCCGTGAACAGTTCGACCAGCTCGCAGCCGAGCGCCTTGAACAGCTTCGGCGCGAGCCCGCCCGCGACGCCGTTGCCCGTGTCGACGACGATCTTCATCGGGCGCACCGGCTTCACGTCCGACACGATGCGGTCGAGATACATCTGCGATACGTCGAACTCGGTGTACGAGCCTTCGCCCGTCGTGAAGTCGCTGTCGACGATGCGCTTGTACAAGCCCTGAATCTGATCGCCGTAGATCGCCGCGCCGCGCAGCACCATCTTGAAACCGTTGTAGTCCGGCGGATTGTGGCTGCCCGTCACGACCATGCACGAATCCACGCGCCGCTCGCCAGAAGGCAACGGCAGCGGCACGCTCGCCGCGAAGTAGCCGACCGGCGTGGGCACCATGCCGACATCGACGACATCGACACCCGCCGCGCGCAAGCCCTCGGCGAGCGCGCCGACGAGTTCGGGACCCGACAGACGCCCGTCGCGCGCGACCACGACCGAGTCGCCGCCTTGGCTTTTGATCTCGCTGCCGAAGGCCTGGCCGATGCTCTTCGCAACGTCCTTGTCGACCGTCTTGCCGACGATACCGCGAATGTCGTAGGCCTTGAAGATGGATTGGGATACTTGGCTCATGAGATGGCTACCTCTTCTCTATTAATTGATGGATTCTCGGCGATGCAGCCATGAGGGCGTGCAGGTCGTGACGGTGGGCGCGCCGCTGCTGCGGGAAACGCGCGAACGACTGCCAGATGACGTATCGAATTCTGCCTATGCGTCTGATAAATCAACACGAAAGATACATTTGGATGCAATGGATGCAGAACCGGAGCGGCGGGCGGCGAGTGTGCTGCGTGATCGCACTTATAATCGCTGTCTTTCAGCGCTCTCGGGATTGCCGCGCGCCGGAACAAACCCAGTTCAAGCCTGCGCGTTCATTCTAATCCAATGCTCAAACGCTCTTTCGCCTCGATGCCTTCGAATGAGGCGCGTCCGCGCGCAAACACACAAAAGTTGACGGATGACGCCCATTTTTCAGGTCATCAGGTTTCGGTAGCACGCCGCGTGCCCATTTGCACGGCGGGACTGATCGAATGAAGGCACTGACGCGCTCCGGCAATCCGGACGTCGCCCGCGCGCTCGCCAATATCGTGTGGCTCGGGCTCGAGCGGCTCACGCAGATCGCCGTCGCCATCGTCATTTCGGGCCTGCTCGCGCGCTATCTCGGCCCCGATGACTTCGGCAAATGGCAATACGCGAACACGCTCTTGCTCGTGATCGCGCCGATCACCTGGGTGTGCGGCGCGGAGATTCTCGTGCCGACGATCGTCAACCGCCCGCCCGCCGAAACCGGCGCGGTGCTCGGCAGCGCGTTCGTGCTGCGCATGGGCGTCTCGGTCGTCGCGCTCGCGCTCACCTGGACGTGGATCGCGGCGGGCGGCACCGATCCGATGGTCGGGCTGATGCTCGCCGGTCTCGCCGTCACGCTGCTGTTTCGCGAGCCGTTCATCGGCGTCGTGAATTCGTGGCTGCAAAGTCTCACGTATAGCAAGCCGCAACTCATCGCGAGCATGGCCGCCGCCATCGTCAAGGCGGCGCTCGTGTTCGCGCTGGTGCGCGCAGCAGCCGCGGCGCCGGGCTTCGGCTGGCTCTGGGCGCTCGAGGCCGCGGCGATCAGCGCCGCGCTCGTCGTGTACTACATGCGCCGTCACGGCGGCAAGCTCGGCTGGCGTGTCGATCGCGCGCTGTTCCGGCATTTCGCGAGCGCAGGCACGGTGTTCTGGCTCGGGCTCATCTGCATGTATCTGTTCCTGAAGCTCGACCGGCTGATGCTCGCGCATCGCGTATCGTTCGCCGAACTCGGGCTGTACTCCGCCGCGCAGCAGTTGAACGAGAACTGGATCGCGCTCGCGCTGATGCTCTCGCAGACCATCGCGCCGGCGTTCATCTATCGCGTGCAGGAAACCGCGCGCCTCAGACGCAACCTCGTGCGCCTGTTCGCGATGACCGCCGCGCTGATGATCGCGGGCGCCGCCGTCCTCGACGCGCTCGCGGGCTTCATCATCGCGCGCGTGTTCGGGCCGAACTATGCCGGCGCCGCCGATATCTTCCGCTGGGCCGTGTGGCTTTCCGTGCCGGCGGGCATCGAGGCGATCGGCAATCTCGTCGTGCTGAAATATCAGGCGAAGTACGTGCTGTTGTCGAAATGGCTGCTCGCGCTCGCGGTCGCGTTCGCGGTGAACTGGTTCGCGATTCGCCGCTTCGAAGGTTACGGCGCGCTGCTCGGTCTCGCGGCGGGTTATGTCGCGGCGGCGTCGGTGAACTTCTACTACATTCGCTTCCGGCTGCGCGCATGAACGATCTCTCCGATGTGACCGTCCTGATGCCCGCATTCAACGGCCAGGCCGAGGTCGAACGCACGCTCGCGTCGTTCAGCGAAACGTCGACGGTCGATGTGCTGATCGTCGACGATGGCAGCACGCCATCGATCGCAGCTCCAGTCATCGACGGCATGCGGATCGCAATTCTGCGGATGGCGCAAAACGGCGGCATCGAGCGCGCGCTCGAAGCGGGCGTCGCGGCGCTCGCGGCGCGCGGCGTACGCTATGCGGCGCGCATCGACGCGGGCGATCTCGCCACGCCAGGCCGTCTCGCGAAACAGCGCGCGTATCTGGACGCGCATCCGCGAGTGGCCGTGCTGGGCATGTGGACGCACGTCGTGTCGACCAGCGGCGCGTCGCTCTTCGACCTCACGCCGCCGACCGAGCCCGCCGCAATCCGCCGCATGATGCTCGCGCGCACGTGCTTCACGCATCCCTCGCTGATGCTGCGTGTCGAAGCCGTGATCGACGCAGGAAACTATCGCGCGCAGTACCGCGCCGCCGAGGATCTCGATCTGATCCTGCGGCTGCTCCAGCGGCACGACGGCGCGAATCTGCCGGAGTTCGGCCTCTTCTACGAGCTGAACGAAAGCGGCATCAGCGCGACGAAGCGGCGCGCGCAGGTGATCTCCACGCTGCGGCTGCAACTGCGCCACCTGCGCGTGTCGAATCCGCTCGACTGGGTCGGCGTGACGAAGAGCATCGCGCATCTGGTGTTGCCGTATCGCGCGCTGCGCGGCCTGAAGGCGCGGTTTCTGAAAAGCACTTCTTCCGCGTGAAATTTCCAATGTTTGAGCGCTCTTCCGGATGACGAAAGAAAAGTCGAGTCTTCGCATCGCCCTCGTGTGCAACACGGCGTGGGCGATCTACACCTACCGGCGCGGCGTGCTGCGCATGCTGGCCGCGCGCGGCGCGCAAGTGACGATCATCGCGCCGCGCGACCGCACCTTCGAGCCGCTCACGGAGATGGGCTGCCGCTGCGTCGAACTGCCGGTGGCGTCGAAGGGAACGGACCCGCGTCAGGATCTGAAGACGCTCGCCGCGCTGTATCGCGAGTATCGCGCGACGCGACCGCATATCGTGTTTCACTACACGATCAAGCCGAACATCTACGGATCGCTGGCCGCGATGCTCGCGCGCGTGCCGTCGATCGCGGTCACGACGGGTCTCGGCTACGTCTTCATTCAGAAGAGCCGCACGGCGCAGGTCGCCAAGCGGCTGTACCGTTTCGCGTTCCGCTTTCCGCGTGAAGTGTGGTTTCTGAATCGCGACGATCACGACGCGTTCCTGCACGAGAATCTGCTCGCGCATCCGGATCGCGCGCGGCGTCTGCATGGCGAAGGCGTCGATCTCGATGAATTCGCGTTTCAGCCGCTGCCCGCGCGCGACGATTTCGTGTTCATCCTGATCGGCCGGCTGTTGTGGGATAAGGGCGTCGCGGAATACGTCGAAGCCGCGCGCCGCATTCGCGCGAAATTTCCGCACGCGCGTTTTCAGTTGCTGGGGCCGGTCGGCGTCGACAATCCGAGCGCGATCAGCCGCACGGACGTGCAGAAGTGGGAAGCGGAGAATATCGTCGAATATCTGGGCGAAGCGAACGACGTGCGCCCGCTCGTGGCCAAGGCCGATTGCGTCGTGCTGCCGTCGTATCGCGAAGGCGTGCCGCGCACGCTGATGGAAGCGTCGGCGATGGGCCGGCCGATCGTCGCCACCGATGTGCCCGGCTGCCGCGAGGTCGTCGAACACGGCGTAAACGGCCTGCTCTGCGAGGTGAAGAACGCCGACAGCCTGACGCAGGCGCTCGAACGCATGCTGACGCTCTCCCACGAAGAGCGTGAGGCGATGGCGCAGCGCGGCCGCGCAAAAGTCACCAGCGAATTCGACGAAAAAAACGTCGTCGAACGCTACAAGGGCACAATACATGCCATTACCGGCATTTCACTCTGATTCGAGTTTTCTGGAGAACGCATGATGAATGGCAATCAGTCGCCGAACACGGGTGCGAAAGGTACGATTCTCGTCACGGGCGGCGCGGGCTTCATCGGTTCGCATACGTGCGTGGAACTGCTCGGCGCGGGTTATGGCGTCGTGGTCATCGACAATCTCGTCAACAGCCGCGCTGAAGCGCTGAAGCGCGTCGAGCGCATCGCCGGAAAGAGCGTCGCGTTCTACGAAGCCGATGCGCGCGACGAAGCCGCGCTCGGTCGCATCTTCGACGCGCACGACATCACCGGCGCGATTCACTTCGCCGCGCTGAAGGCCGTGGGCGAATCGGTCGCGAAGCCGGTCGAGTACTACAGCAACAATATCGGCAGCCTGCTCGCCGTGCTCAACGTGATGAAGGCGCGCAACGTGCGCAGCTTCGTGTTCAGTTCGTCCGCGACGGTCTACGGCGTGCCGCAAAGCGTGCCGATCGACGAATCGTTTCCGCTCTCGGCGACCAATCCTTATGGCCAGTCGAAACTCATCGCCGAGCAGATTCTGCGCGACCTCGAAATCTCCGATCCGTCGTGGCGCATCGCGACGCTGCGCTATTTCAATCCGGTCGGCGCGCATGAGAGCGGCCTGATCGGCGAGGATCCGGCGGGCATTCCGAACAACCTGATGCCGTATGTCGCGCAGGTGGCGGTCGGCAAGCTGGAACGCCTGCGCGTATTCGGCAGCGACTACGATACGCACGACGGCACCGGCGTGCGCGATTACATCCACGTCGTGGATCTGGCGCGCGGGCATATCGCGGCCATCGACGCGCTGAAGACGCTCGACCGCAGCTTCGTCGTGAATCTCGGCACAGGCCAGGGCTATAGCGTGCTCGATGTCGTGAAGGCGTTCGAAGCGGCGTCGGGCAAACAGGTGCCGTACGAACTCGTGCCGCGCCGTCCGGGCGACATCGCCGCCTGTTACGCCGATCCGGCCGCCGCCGCGAAGCTGATCGGCTGGCGCGCGGAGCACGGCATCGAACGCATGTGCGCGGACCACTGGCGCTGGCAGTCGCAAAATCCGCAAGGGTTCGCGTAAAGTCTCGCTGCGGCCCGCACCGGCGTTTTCGGCGATGCGGGCCTGCTTTCCCCAACCGGTTCTATTTCATGCTTAGTTTCGCGCTTGCTTTTCTGGTCTCGCTGCTCGTGACCTTGTTGATCGTGCGCTTCGCACACCTGCAGGAGGGCGTGCTTGGCGACACCGATCTCGCCGGCGTGCAGAAGTTTCACGCGCGGCCGGTGCCGCGCATCGGCGGCGTCGGCATCCTGTGCGGACTGACGGCATCGGCCGTGCAATTGCGATGGGGCTATCCGGCCGTGTCAGGCGGGATTCTCGGCATCGTCGCGTGCGGGCTGCCGGCGTTTCTCTCCGGGCTCATCGAAGACCTGACCAAGCGCGTCTCACCGCTTGCCCGCCTCATCTGCACGATGGCCGCGGCGGGCCTCGCCTACGCGTTCCTGAATATCGCGGTCACGCGCATCAGCGTGCCGCCGCTCGATTTCCTGCTGTCCTACGCGATCATTTCGTGCGCGGTGACGGTGCTCGCCGTCGCGGCGCTCGCGAACGCGGTGAATATCATCGATGGCTTCAACGGCCTCGCGTCGATGGTCAGCTTCATGATGTTCGCCTCGCTCGCCTACGTGGCGTTCCAGGTGCACGATCCGGTCGTGCTGTCCGGCTCGCTCATCATGATGGGCGCGGTGATGGGCTTCTTCATCTGGAACTTCCCCGCCGGCCTGATCTTTCTCGGCGATGGCGGCGCGTACTTCGTCGGCTTCATGCTGGGCGAACTCTCGATCATGCTCGTGATGCGCAACCGCGATGTTTCCGCGTGGTATCCGGTCTTGCTCTTCATGTACCCGATCTTCGAGACGTGCTTCTCGATCTACCGGAAGAAGTTCATTCGCGGCATCTCGCCGGGCATTCCGGACGGCGTGCATCTGCACATGCTCGTCTACAAGCGTCTGATGCGCTGGGCCGTGGGCGCGAAGAACGCGCACGAACTCACGCGGCGCAATTCGCTCACGTCGCCGTATCTGTGGCTGCTGTGCCTGATCGCGGTGATTCCCGCGACACTCTTCTGGCGGCACACGGTGCATCTGTTCTGCTTTGTAGTGGTGTTCGCGGCGACGTATGTGTGGCTCTACATGAGCATCGTGCGCTTCAAGGCGCCGCGCTGGCTGGTGTTCCGCCGGCCGCACACCGCGAAGAAATGAGCTGTCTTGTCGCGCGATGAACGCCGCCCCGCTCCGGGCGGCGTTTTCGTTTGCGGCCTTGCTTACTTCAGATGCTTGCTGAAGAAGTCGGCGGTGCGGCCGTTGGCGAGCTTCGCGGCGGCCGCATCGTAATGCGCGCCCTGGTTGCGCGCGAACGCGTGATGGCAGCCCGGATAGGTGAACGCCTCGACGTTCGCGTGCCCTTGCGCCGCCGCGAGCACGCGATTGCGCGCTTCGGCGGGAATGAACTCGTCTTCTTCGGCGAGATGCAGCATGAGCGGAACCTTGATCTTCGGCAGCTCGGCGAGGTATTGATCGGTGCCGCCGCCGTAGTAGGAAACCGAGACGTCCACATCGGTGCGCGCGGCGCTCAGGAACGACAACAGGCCGCCGAGACAGAACCCGACCGAACCAATCTTGCCCTGCACCTGCGAAAGCCCGCGCGCGAAGCCGATGGTCGCCGCGATGTCCTCCACGCCCGTGTTCACGTCGAACGCGTTGTAGTACTTCAGCGCCTGCTGCCATTCGGCTTCGGTGCGGTCGGTGAGCTCGACGTTCGGCTCGAGCCGCCAGAACAGGTCGGGACATAGCGCGACGTAGCCTTGACGCGCGTATTCGTCACAGGTTTCGCGCATGTCGGCGTTGATGCCGAAGATTTCCTGGATCACGACCACGGCAGGCGCGGGCGTTTGCGCGGGGTACGCGACGTAGGCGTCGAAATTGCCGTCGGGGGTGGAGATGCTGAGCATGTCGGACATGGGAGTCTCTTGGGTGAGGGTGAGATTGCCTGAAGTCATGCGGTGGGTCTGGATCGGCCAACGTACTGCTTGAGCAGGTCGGCCAGTTCCTTTACCAGAGTCTGCCAGATTGTGAGACTGTCTTTGTCGTCTTCCTTGTCGCCGGTCTCCCGGAAGACGAGGCGAACGAGGGGCAGCAACGCCACCGCGACAAGCGACGCGATGACGACGAGCGGCATGAGCAACAGGATCGCCTGAGGCTGATCGGCCCGAAGCGACTCGCTGAACACGCGCAAGCCGAACGAGCGAACCCACAGCGCGAACATGGCCACCAACGTCACGATCAGGCCAACCATTCCGAAGAAAGCATAGTTCCGGAATTTGCGAAACTGCCGTCGGTCGGCAATATATTCTTCGACCAGAGACAACCGCTTGACCGACCATTCATCATCGGACAATCTGGTTCTACGAGCGGACAATTCAGCGCGCGCGCTCTTCTCCTTTGGTGGGTCAGTATTCATGGCGCCCAACCTAGTCTCTTGAGCTTGTGTTCCAGAGCAATTTCGGTGACTCCGAACATTTCTCTCAACGTCTCGAAGCTGCCGATATTCCTTTTCTCGATAAGTATTTCGACGGCAAAACCGGGGATCAACAACTCGAGGGCAAATATATTGGCTTGCCTCTCGATCGCATCGAGTTGCACCGTTGCGAACTCATCAGCCGTATCGACGAACCAGTCGCCATGATCCAGCATGAAGTGCCCCAATTCATGAGCGATGGTAAAGCGCTGACGCATCTCCGGTTCATTCGGGTTCGTGTAGATATGCGGCCGTCCATCCAAGAATTCGAAGCGCCCGAAAGCGTCACCCAGATCGGGATCGTGCTCGACCGTCACTTGCGCGGCACGCGCGATGACGGTCGGATCGACCGGTAGAAACCCATCCCAATACTCCGAAAGCATGTACCGCGCAGCCATTCTCGGCATAATGATTGTTCTTCATCAGCAATTCATTGCTCGCAACAGACGTTTCGTAATCCTGTGCGTTATCGCGATGAAGCATATCATCGGCCTTCAGGCGTCTCCATGCACCTAGTCCGAATGGCTAATGCTGAGGGAAAAGTGGCGCGCGCCGAAGCAAGCCGGCACGCACGCAGGCCGACGCGGCGATGATCGCGAGTCCCCGGATGAAATCGAATTCGATCGACCGATCGGGTCCTTGCATGCATGTCGTGCCGAACAGGCCCGTGCCGTTCCCTTCTGCGAGGGTCGCTCGTTCTCGTATGGCTCGCGCGGCCAAAGCCGCGCGTCCTCGTGGGCCTGCTAACCCGCCAGGCGCGGGTGACCTCGTACCGGCACGCGCACGCACATCGCGCTTATTGAGTGGTCTCACGCCGGACCAAACCGCTTCCGGCGATTCAATCTTCGGTCGGGAAATCCGCGACGGTCCGCCAGAATCCCGTGTTTTACGGACACACCTCCGACCCACGCACCTGCGCCGCAAGAAACGTGCTGCGGCACACATGTGCATCCGTCGTTTCGCGCCGAAGCCTAGTCGCGAGACGCCGCCGTCACGGCGCGCGCGGAGGGCCGCTGATATATTCGATCGCAAAAATACGGGGATTTCCGGGGACGTCATGCGCAACAAGTTCGCCGTCGTCTGGATCTGGCTTTGTCTGATTCCGCTCGCGTTCGACTTCCGTGGCGCGGGGCCTTACAGCAAAGTCGTCGAGATACTGCTCACCGTGGCTTCGATGGCCGCGGCCTGCGCGATCCTGCTGATCGCGCCACGCTTCGCACGACGCTCGCGCCTGCGCACGCTCGTCACCGCGCTCCTTTTGCTGACGCTCATCGGCAGCGTCGCCACGCAATGGCTGCAAGGCAACGACCCGGGCAACTATCTGCGCGTGATCCTGCCGTTCCTGCTGATGCTGCTCGGATTTTTCGTGGGCGGCCGTCCGTGGGAACCGCAGCGTCTCGAGCAGATGGAACGCGCGATGGTCTGGTCGATCATCGCGTCGCTCGTGTTCGGCTACGGTGTCGGCATCGCGGCGGGCGGCGGGATCGAGAACGTCGGCGCGATAAGCGTCCCGGTCACGTTCCTCTGCCTGCAAGGGCTGCTGCTGCATGAATTCGTCTTCGCGAAACGCATCACGATATTTGCCGTACTGCTGTTTCTCGCGACGATCGCCATCGAACTCGTCAGCATGACGCGCAGCGTGCTAGTCGGCACCGTGCTGCTGCTCGCTTATGCGACGTGGCTCGCCGCGCCGTCGATCAGGCCGTTCTTCACGCGGGGCCTGCGCGCGGTCATGATCCTGACGCTGCTCGGCGCGACGGCGGCGGCATCGGCGGCGCTGTTCCCGGCCGTCGCCGAGCATTGGGTGCAGCGCGTGCCGTTCGCGCAGGACGCGCGAATCGTCCGCGATCCGGCCACCATCACGCGTCTTGCGGAGATGAAGGACCAGTACGATCAGACGACGTCATCGGCGCTCTCGATGACCGTGGGCATGGGCTACGGCCACGACTACGCGCTCCGGAAATGGACGGCCGGCCACGACTTCTGGGTCTATCAGTTCTTCGCGGGCGGCCTGTTGTTCGGTCTCGCGCTGCCGATCGCGATCCTGTGGGCGCTCTGGCGCGGCTCGATGGCGTACCGCGCGTGGCGGCATCGCGCGCCCGACGCGCCCGGCCTGCCGGTGCTCGGACGTGCGCTCTTCGTGCTCGCGGCGCTGCCGGCGACATCGATCGGCGGCAATCCGCTGGGCGACCGTTTCTCGGGCCTCGTGTTCGGCGTCGCGCTTGGGCTGGTCGTCGCGTCGTATGCGCGCATCTCGCACGCGATGCGCCTGCGCGCCGCCGAAGCGGCCGGACGACCCACGCAGCACACAACGGCCTTTTATGACGTGCCGCAAGACGCGTCGCTGCCCACGCAATCGATAGTGCCCCTGCGTCACTGAGCGGGCATATGCTCCCTGAGGTACGGAGCGAAACCGTTCTGCACGGCGATGATCTTGGTCGCGCAGTCGTCGAAGTCGGAGCCTCGCGCGCGTTCATCGCCAAACATGCCCTTGCATTGCGCGAAGAGCGAGATGGTCGCGCCGTTGCCGCTGGCGATGCGCGTCGCCGAAAACACCGGTTTGCCGGAACCCGAAGGCACGTCCGTTTCGATGGCGGCATCGTCGGCGCGCGTCAGACGTTCCTTCGAATTCTGCTCGACGTAGGTCTTCGTGAGCTTCCACGCCGCATCGCACTGCGCGGCGTCGCGGCATGCGACGGTCGCATTGCGTTGCGCCGTATCGAGCGACTGCTGCGAGAGCAGGAACGTGCGTTCCTTCTGCTGTTCTTTCTCGGCGGACGAGCAGGCGGTGAGGACGATCGAAGCGACGGCGAGAGCGATGAGCTTTTTCACGGGCGGACAGCCAAAAAACCAGGTCGGACGGCGATTATAACGACGCCCGCTTTCGCCGCGCCGAAAGCGCCACCGCGGCGCGCGCCCGCCCGCGTGAAATGGCCGCTCGCGCATGGCTTTTGGCGTCGATCGGCGGCGGCGCGCAATATCCTGTTTTCATGCATGCGCGCCGACGCATCGAACAACACCCGGAGGAGATCATGAAGCACGCGCTACGCACGGCCCTGTTGTCGCTGGCGATGACCGCTCTCGCGCCCACGGCCGCGCACGCAGGCGATGTCGCCGACGCATCGCCGACGGACAAGCTGCTCGCGCAACAGAACGGTTATGTGGGAAATCCTGCGGGAGGCGCGCGGCTGCGCCCGAGTGCGCCCAAGGCGGACGCCAAATCGATGATGACGCCCAAGAGCGCGGCCGCGACGCTCTATCCGGCGCCGCCGGGCCTGAAGGTTCCCGCGGCGAACAACCCGGCACGCGCGCGCGACATCTACAAGTCGCCGTATTGAGCATCCGGGCCTTGACGCCCGGATGCCGGGGCTTTCATTCCGCGATACTTTCGTAGCCGTAATATCCGGCGTAGGTGCTGCCCATCAGCACCTTCGACTGCGGCACATCGGTGAGCAGCACGCCTTTCATCTGCACGCCGCCGTTATGCAGACGCTTCATCGTCTCGCCGATCTCCTGCACCTGATTCTTGCCATGCCGCACGACCAGCAGGCTCGTGCCCGCGTGCCTGCCGATCACGGTCGCGTCCGTCACGGCGAGCACCGGCGGCGTATCGATGACGACCAGGTCGTAGTACTGCTTCAGCTCGGCGAGGATTTCACCCAGCCGGTCGCTCGCCAGCAGCTCCGAGGGATGCGACGGCAGCGAGCCCTTGGTGATGAGGTCGACGCCCGGCAGCACGTCGTGCAGGATCGTGCTCCTTACGTCGGCGCCCATCAAAACGTCCGAGAGGCCGGGCGAATGGCGCACGCCGAAGTGCGAGTGGATATCGCCGCGGCGCATATCGCCGTCGATCAGCAGCACGCGCTTGCGCGTCGAAGCAACCAGCGTCGCGAGGTTCGCCGAGAGGAACGACTTGCCCGCTTCCGGACGCGAGCCCGTCATCATCACGACGTTGTTGCGCGCATCGCCGAGTTGCAGTTGCAGCGACGTGCGCAGGCTGCGGATGCCTTCGACCGCCGCATCCTCCGGCGCCTTCGCGGCGAGCACGTGCAGCCCTTCGCGCCGCATGCCGACCTGGCGTTGCAGGCGAAGCTGCTGCGTGCTGCGCGGCACGATCGCGAAAACACGCGTGCCCAGTTGCCGTTCGATGTCTTCCGGACGCTCGACGCCGCCATAGAGCGCCTTGCGGATAAACGCGACGATGACGCCGAGCACGAGGCCGATGGCCGCCGAGATCAGGATCACGAGCATGCGCCTCGGGCGCACGGGATCGTCGGCGGCCTGCGCGAGATCGACGATACGCACGTTGCCGACCTGTCCCGCCTTCGCGATGCGCAGTTGCTGCGCGCTGGCGAGCAGGTTCGTGTACAGCTCGGTGTTCACGCGCACGTCGCGCATATAGCGCAGCGCGATCTGCTCGGTATCTGGCAGCGTCGACACGTTCTTGCCGAGGCGCGTCTGCGCGGCGGTGAGCGCGGCGATCTGCGCGTCGAGCGCCTGCACCGACGGATGATTCGCCGTGAAGCGCAGCGACAGTTCCGCGCGCTGTTGCTGCAGGTCCGTGAGCTTGGTCCGGTTATCGACGACCTGCTGCAGCAAGAGACGGCTTTCCTCGGTGAGATCGACCGTGCCCTGCTTGTTGCGGAACGCGTTATAGCGCTGCTCGGACTCGTCGAGCTGCTTTTTCACGAGCGGCAATTGCTGATCGAGGAACGCGAGCGTGTGCTCCGATTCGGCCGAACGTTTCGCGGCATCCTGCTGCACGTAGCGGTTCACGATACTGTTGACGATCTGCGCGATTTCCTTCGCATTACTACCTTCCAGCGATACGCCGATGATGCCGGATTGCGCTGCCGTCTCCGCCACGGCGAGACGCTGCTGAAGACGGTCGATGGTCGTGAGCGTCGAGAAGCGCTGCAACTCGAACTGCACGCCGGGATGACCGACGAGCCTGTCGACCTTGAGCGTCACCGGACCGTGCGGCGTCATGCCCGACACCTGCTCGCCGACGCGGCCCGAAAGAATCGCGACGCCTTCGGGATCGTTCACCACGTAAGCGCCGTGAACGCCTGCGACGAGCGTGAATTTTTTCTCGTAGAGATCCTTCGGCGTTTCGAAGAGCGGCACCTCGATCTGCTCGCCGCCCCACGCGAAGCGCGACAGATAACCCGGCGGAACCGGAATGTCGAACTTCGCGAGCGCGTTGCCGATCAATCCGCCCACGACGGGAAAGCCGCGCGGCGCCGCGCCGATGTCGAGATGCAGTTGCCGCACCGTGTCGTCGATGACCATACGCGAGCGCAGCAGTTCGATCTGCGCGGCGGTCGCGGACTTCGCATCGGACATCTGCGGAAGCGACTGAGCCGTGTTCGCGTTGGCGTTGAGATTGAGGTTTGTGCTGGTGTTCTTGCTGCCGTCGTCCACCTGAATCAGCGCGTCCGCCTTGTAGACCGGCGTCGCAGTGTAGGCGTAGGCAGTGCCGAGCGCGATCACGGCAAGCATCACGACCGTGACGAGCTTCCAGTTGCGCATCACCGCTGCCAGATAGTCGGACAGCCGCAACTCGTCGCCCGTCGATACGTCCGCGTATCGTGAATCAAAGTTCATCGCCATGATCTCGCTCGCTTGCTTTTTTTAAGTCGAACAATGATTTTCCGGCGCGCCCCCGCGCGCGCCGGTCAGACGCTTACTTCGTCAGCACGGCCGCCGTCAGACCGGCGTTGATCGCCGGCAGGAGCAGGTTCAGGACGCGCGAGAAGCGCACCAGGCCGTTGTTGTCCACGTAGACGACGTCATGCGGCTGCAGCTCGAAGTTGTTCGCGAGCAGCATCGACACCGGCGAACGCGCGTCGAGGTGATACACCTCGGGCTGGTCCGTCGCGCCGTTGCGGATCACGTACACCTCGCGCGGATCCGACGTTTCAGCATTGAAGCTGCCCGCCTGCGACACCGCGTCCGAGAGCGAGAGCCTGCCGCTGCGCATCGGAATGACCGTCGCCGGGCGGGTCACTTCACCCATCACGTAGACGCCGTTTTCGTCGCGCGAATCGACGCGCAGCGCATCGCCCGGCTTCAGCATGATGTCCGAAGGACTGCGGCCCTTCGCGGTCATGCCGGCCATGTTGATCTTGTACGTGACGCCATCGCGGATCAGCGTGACGCGGCTCTGGTCCGCCGTCGGCGCGAAGCCGCCCGCGCGGCCGACCGCCTCGGTGAGCGTCATCGGAATGTCGTTGATCTGCTGCGCGCCCGGCGTGCGTACGTCGCCGTCGATATACACCTGCGCCGCACGGAACGAATTGACGCGCACCGTCACCTGCGGCTTCACGAAGACCTTCGACAGCTCCGCATACAGCTCGCGCTGCACCTGCGTCTCGGTCTTGCCGACGACGTGCAGCGGCTTGTTCACGTACGGAAACTGGATGTTGCCGTCCGCATCGACGACGAAGCCAGGCGCGGCATCGGCGGTGCGCGCCTGAGCCAGCGGCTGGCCCAGCGCCGCGACGAGCTCGGGGTGATCCCAGACCGTGATCTGCAGCACGTCGCCGATGCCAAGCTTGTACGGTCCCGGCTTGCCGTAGAGCGACGCGTTCGGATCGGGCGCGGTGGAAGGCTGCACGGTGCGCATCTTCTTCACGAGCGCGGCATCGATCTGCGTGATCGGAATGTTGGTCGTGCTCGCCGGATCGCCCTGGTCGTTCGACGTCTCGACGAGCGCGGCCGGCTTTTCCATGTGCATGCCCGGTGCGAGCCCGCAGCCGGTCAGGATCACGGAGATGGAAGCTGCCGCAGCCAGGCTCGTGAGGCGGAAGATACGCGACACGTTGGTATTGGCGGCCATGGAGGTGGTGCCTGGTTGTTGTTGGTTATGCATGATGGTCGTCCCCTGCTTCAGTAAGCGTTGGTGTGGCGTAGTCCCTTGAAGATCGTTGCGGCGATGATTCTCATATCGAGTCCGAACGACCAGTTACCCAGGTAGTACAAATCGTGAGCGACGCGTCCTTCCATCTTTTCGATCCGATCCGTTTCTCCACGAAAACCGTTGACCTGGGCCCAGCCGGTGATGCCTGGCTTGATCCGGTAACGATGGATATACCCCGATACGACCTTCTGATACAGGTCGTCATGTTCGAGCGCGTGTGGACGCGGGCCCACGACTGACATGTCGCCGCGCAGAACGTTGAAGAACTGCGGCAGCTCATCGAGGCTGGTGCGGCGCAGGAACGCTCCGACACGGGTCACGCGCGGGTCGCCGCGTGTGGCCTGGCGGAGCACTCCGGCCTGTTCCGTGTGCATGCGCATCGAACGGAACTTGTAGATGGTGAAGACGCGGCCGTCCGCGCCCTTGCGGCGTTGCCTGAAAAGCACGGGCCCGCGTGAAGTCAGCTTGATCGCGAGCGCGATGCAGATCAGCAACGGCGCGACGGCGATGATCGCGCCGAGCGCGAACGCGCGGTCGAAGAGTTCCTTTTGCAGCTGCGCCGACGGCGACATCGGCGACGCGACCAGATTGATCGCGGGCTGGCCGAGCAGGTCCGTCACGCCGCTTTCGAAGAGCGCGAGGCTGCGCACGTCGGGAATGAAGCGCACGTTGACGAGATCGTCGCGGAATTCGTTCACGAAGCGCAGAATCGTGCGCTCCTCGGAAAGCGGAAGCGCGAGCCACACTTCGTGCACGTTCTGCGCGCGCACGAAGCTCACGAAGGCATCGAAATTGTCGTAGACCGGCACGCGCGTGTTGATCCGTTTGCCGGGCGCGGCGTTGAAGGCCACGCTCGCGCGAAAGCCGGTGTCCTGCGAGCGCTCGATCTTGCGCAGTATCAGATCGCAATGCCTGCCGCAGCCGATCACGGCCACTTCCTGCAGGTTCATGCCGGCGTTGCGCATGCGCGCGAGGATCACATGCGTGATGAGACGCCCGGCGATCATGAGGCCGCCGGACATCGCGGTCCAGTAGGCGAACCAGAGCCGCGACACATAGTCGAGACGATGCAGGGAAAACATCAGTGCCAGCGCGCAGCCTTGCACGACGAGCCAGCCGAGCGACACCTGACAGGCAAGCTGGAGCTTGCTGCGGCCGCGCCACGACTGGTAGACGCCGAAGCCAGGAAAAAGCGCGAGCGAAAACGCCGCCGCGAATGCGACGAACGCCATCGAGTAAGTGTGAGCCTCGATGTACTCGAACCTGATTTGCGACGCTACCGCCGCGCCGCCGACGATCATCAAGACGTCGAACAGGCGCGCGAGCAATCCCTGTAAATCGCGCATGTTTTCTCCCCGAACGCAATCAGCCCTTTACCGCCCCGCCTGTCTCCTCCTCGCGTGCGCCCGTCTTCTCGCTTTGCAAGCCGATGCAGACAAGTCTCTCTCGCTCTGCCTCTTGATACCGCGTCCTGCTTCACACTTCAGTTGCATCGGCCATAGTTGTCGTCGAAACGCACGATGTCGTCTTCGCCGAGATAGCTGCCCGACTGCACTTCGATGATCTCGAGCGGCACCTTGCCCGGGTTCTCCAGGCGATGCCGCACGCCGAGCGGAATGAACGTCGATTCGTTCTCGCTCAACAGGAACTGTTCTTCGCCACGCGTGACGAGCGCCGTGCCGCACACGACGACCCAATGCTCCGCGCGATGGTGATGCATCTGCAGCGACAGCTTCGAGCCCGGCGACACCACGATGCGCTTCACCTGGAAACGCTCGCCGTGCTCGATCGAATCGTAGAAACCCCACGGCCGGCGCACCTTGCGATGCGCGTCGGCTTCGGGCGCATGCTGCTCGCGGATGCGCGCAACCAGCCCCTTGATGTCCTGCACGCGCGAACGGTCCGCCACGAGCACCGCGTCATCCGTCTCCACGACGATCACGTTGGTCGTGCCCACGCACGCGACGAGCCGCCCGCCCTCGGAGCGCGCATAGCTCGACGTCGCGCCTTCGAACACGACGCGCCCGCTTGCGACGTTGCCGGATTCGTCCTTGTCCATCGCGTCCCAGACGGCGTCCCACGAGCCGAGATCCGACCAGCCCGCGACGAGCGGCACGACCACGCCGTCGCACGGCTTGCTCGGCGTGCCGATGTGCTCCATCACGGCATAGTCGATCGAATCGGACGGTGCGCGGCCGAACTGCGCGGCCTGCGGACGGAAGAACTTGCCGTCGGCCTCGCCTTCCTTCGCTGCGGCCGTGCAGGCCGCGAGCATGTCGGCGTTGAGTTGCCCGAGCGCCGCGAGCCACACGCTCGCGCGCACCACGAAGATGCCGCTGTTCCACCAGTACGTGCCGGCCGCGACGTATTGCGCGGCGAGTTCGGCCGCCGGTTTTTCGACGAAGCGGTCGATGGCGTGCGCGCCGTCATCGAGCGCCGCGCCCAGGCGGATATAGCCGAAGCCGGTGTCGGGGCGCGTCGGCGGAATGCCGAGCGTCGCGATCACGCCGCGCTCCGCGTGCTCCGCCGCGATCGAGATCGCGCGATGCAGCGCGGGAATATCGGCGATGGAGTGATCGGCGGGCATCGCGACCATGATCGCATCCGCGCCGTTCTTCACCGCGGCGAGCGCCGCGAGCGTGAGCGCAGGCGCGGTGTCGCGCCGCGCCGGCTCGACGATGATGTGCGCGTCGACACCGCTCTCGCGCATCTGCTCCTCGGTGGTGAAACGATGCTCCTCGCCACATACGATGATCGGTTCGCCGTCGACCTTGAAGTCGCCCGCGAAATCTTTCAGTCGCGAAACAGTAGCCTGCAATAGCGAATCACGACCGACGACGCCGATCAACTGCTTCGGGAATTGTTCACGCGACATCGGCCACAGGCGGGTGCCCGAGCCGCCGGCGAGAATGACCGGGACGAGGCGTCGGCAAGGCCCGGCCATCACGGCCGGACCCGCCTCCACACCTGCCGCTCCCTGCGCCACTCCACCTTCCGTGCGTGCTTCATTCGTCATAAAGGACTCCTGCCTGCATGTTCATCCGAACGGCGTGAACCGTCCGGGAATGATTAAGTGCCGAACCGATGAGGTCCGGCCAAATGTCCGACGCTTTACGCCATAGTTGGCGTGTCAGCGACCCGCGTCACACTTCGCGCGTTTCAGCCGTTTGCTTCGCGCCTGCTCTGCATCCGGTATTCGGTCGGCGAGATCAGAAGGCGCTTGCGGAAGATCTTGGCGAGCCTGTCGCCGTTGCCCATGCCGCTTCTGCGCGCGATCTTGTCGACCGGCAGCTCCGAATCCGTCAGCAGCGCGCAGGTCACGGCGAGACGCGCCTGCAGCAAATAATCGGATGGCGTGATGCCCATCTCGATCTTGAAGCGGCGCAAAAAGTTGCGCTCGCTCATCGCGGCCACCTGCGCCGCATCGACGACCGAAATCGGCCGTTCACAGTTGTCCTGCAACCAGCGCGCCGCCGCGCGGATCTTGTCGCCCGCCGACGCCGCGCCGCTGTCGCCAAGAATCGACACCAGCTTCGCGGCGGAACCCGGCATCAGGCGCTCGGCCACGCTGCGCGACACGTCGATGCCCAGATCGCGCTTGACGATGATGAGCGCGCCCTTCATCGATTCGTAGCGGTCGCCCGCATCGCCCTGCTGCTCCTCGCGCACGAGGTGAATCATCGCGTTGCCGTAGCGCTGCGATTCCTGCGCGTGACCGATGCCGGCGGCGTCGAGCACCTTGCGGCCCTCGGAGATGGCGCGCACAACGGTCGTCTTCGACTGCACGCGGCGCAGCCATTCGATGATGCGATCGTCCTTCGCGGCGTCGTCAGCGCCACGGCCGCCCGCGACGAACAGCGCGTCGAAGCCGCCGTAGTGACGCGCGTCGAGCCCGTCGGTCCACACGCGCACCGACGACGAGCACGCGACATTGCCGCCTTCGACCGACAGGAAGCGCACGTCATACGTGCAGTCCGGCCGGGACTTCGCAGACGACAACTCGTTCGCCATGTGAAAGACCTCCGCGACGATCCCCGCGCCCAGCAGGGAGAAACCGTCGAACAGCAAGATTGCGATGCGGCGGACCTCGGCCTGCGAGGCTCTCGTCGCGGGTGGTGTCCAACCCGTGACTGCGGGTTCTACATTGGCGTAAGGCATGGTCATCCTCTGCTGCTTTGTTTCCTGGAGTGCGCGGAAGAGTTTCTCGGCCATTGCGGCGCATCAATGCACTATCCCGAACTTCGCCGGGTTGCCGTGACCGATTGGAACGAAGTGATGGCGGATTCGATCCGCTGGCTTGAATAATAAGCAGACAATGTTTTTTGTGCTCTGGAATTTCGCGTTTGAACGACAGAATCTGTTCCGCTGTGAGGGTGACCGCACATTGGTATGCCTTTTCCAAATCGCAACGGCGCGCATTTTTCAGTGGATGAAAAATACGATTGGTTTTGTCATACAAAGTGTGGCTGCAGGCGTTAGCGCATTTCGTCCCGCAAGCCGCCGGATCGGACAGCCGGATGGCCGCAACGCCATGATACACGGCCCTGCGTGGTTCTCCGGGCAGCGCATCGGCCCGGTAGGATCATTGAAATTGATGCAAAAATGAAACATCGATCCGAGGCTGCGCAGTAACTCGAATCAAGGAAATCGGAAAATTTTGGATTTACCGTTACATTTACAAACGCTGGCTAATTAACATCTGATTCGCCTATTTAATAGCTCTGCTGAACTGCCTTTCGATTAACGATGATTTTCAATTAAGCGAACGCAAGGTCGAAAGTCGATTTTAAACCGGCCCGCGCGATTTTTATTCAACGACATAATGCGGTGTTTTCATATGGATTACGTTGCTGCGGCGCAATAAGCGCCGGCTGGCGGCGACGCCGCGCGCACGCGGACCCGGCGCGCGGCCACTTCCATCTCCGCCTCGTATATTTGCGGCGGCGCACGCCGCGACGCCGCTTTTTGAATGACCGAATGTCTGGCCACGTAATCATCGGGCGAATGGTTTTAAATTCGCGCGAACCGTCGACGTCCGCGCCTGCGGGATTTAGTGCGGCGGCGGCAGCGCGGCATCGGTCAAGTTTGCTGCCTCGATGTGCCGCGTGACTCGCGTGGCGGCATCCGTCGGATGTTTCAGTTGTGAGAATCGATGCGGATTCGAACATGGCCGACCTGCCCGATCGATCCGACAAAACATCCCGCCGCGTGCCCGCGCGCACGGTCGCGCGGCGGCGCGGGCGTCATCGTGTGCGCTTGAGCGCGCGACAGACACGGAGCGAAGATGCTGAGCAACACGGATTTTCTGACGGTGGTTCGGCTGACGCCGCTTGTGGCGATCGATCTGATCGTCACCGACGGCAAGCGGCGCGTTCTCGTGGGCCGTCGCCGCAACCGTCCTGCGCAGGGCACCTGGTTCGTGCCGGGCGGGCGCATCGTGAAAGATGAAACGCTCGACGCCGCATTCAGGCGCATCGTGCACAACGAACTTGGGGTCGCGAGCGCGGAGCGTTCGGCCACGCGCTTCTTCGGCGTGTACGAGCATCTCTACGACGACAACTTCGCGGGCGCGTCGGACATCGGCACGCACTACATCGTGCTCGCTTACGCGATGACCTTGAGCGGCACCGTGCCGATCGGACGTTTCGATCAACACAGCGAATATCTCTGGCTTGGCGCCGACGATCTGCTCTCACGCGACGACGTGCACGAGAACACCAAGGCCTACTTCCGCTGATCCCGCAAACGCGCGCGCTGAAAGGACAAACGGCGCACATTGCTGCGCGCCGCCCGCCCCTTCCGCCAAGAAACCTGTTGTGCCGCGACCGTCCGGTTTCATCAGACGTCACGGATGATGCGAGCATATTCCCCGCGTATCGAGATCATCTGCCAACAGTTCGTCAATTTCGGACTTGCGACCCGGGGACTGTTGGCCGCCGCGTATAGTGCGAGCCATGTAACCCACTTTCCCGTACTTTCGTTCCTTCATGGATGGGACCGGGACACGCCGCCGACATGCCGGCTCCGGTCCGCACAGGGAGACGTCGATGGTGTATGCCAATGGCTCGGGCAGGCTTCAGGTCGTGCGCGGCGTCGCGCACGACACGCCGCCCGCCGATATGGCCAGCGCGGCGAAGCGGATCGGCATCCTGATCTTCGAGGACTTTTCGCTCGTCGAAGTCAGTTCGATCTCCGAGGTGTTCTCGCTCGCCAATCAGGTTCGCCTGCCCGCGGATGCCGCCGGGCGCGCGGCGGCGCCCAACTATTCGCTCCTGTTCCTGTCGAGCGAGGGCGGCAGCGTGGCGAGCAGCTGCTCGATGCGCATCTGGACCGAGAGCCTCGAAACGCGCTGGATGAACGAGTGCGACGCGCTCTTCATCGCGGGCGGCGTGGGCGCGCGGCATGTGCGCAACGACGCGGCGCTGAGGAAGCGTCTCGGCCGCGTCGCGCCGAAGATTCCGTTCATCAAGGCGATCGGCGAAGGCGCGCATATTCTCGCCGCGGCCAGTCTCTCCGTGCAGAACCGCTCGCTCGATTTCACTGCGGAGTCCGCGGATCGCGCGCACTCGCCCGCGCTGACGTCCACGTTGACGAACCCGCTTTTCATCGCCGAGCAGACGCTCACGCTCGACGATCCGAAAGGGCCAATCGCGGCGGCGCTGTCCATCGTCAAGCGCGATCACGGCGCGACGGTCGCGCGGGAAGTGTCGGAGCGTTCGATTCCCGGCGCGTGGCAGAAGCTCGCCACCGTGCTCGACGATACCGACAGCGGCGGCGTGCGCCAGAAGATCGAGACCGCCGCGCGCTGGATTCGCGAAAACTACGTGCGGCCGATTTCCATCACGGATGCGGCGCGCGTCGCCGCGATGAGCGAGCGCAATTTCCTGCGCCGCTTCAAGGCGCAGATCGGGCTGACGCCGTCGGAATATCTGCTGCGCGCCCGGCTCGATGCGAGCTGCATGCTGCTCGCCGCAACCGATCTGCCCGTCGACAAGATCGCGCGGCGTTGCGGCGCGGGCAGCGGCGACGGCCTCGCGAAAATCTTCCGCAAACGGCTCTCCATCTCGCCGACCGAATACCGGCTGGCGGGCCGTCGAAAACAGGGCGACACCTCGTAAGCGGGTTCGACGGGCCCGCGAGATTACCTATAACGGACACGCATGGAATCAAGGGTACTCTGGATCCTTTCGAATCTCGGCGACGCGGCTTTTTTGCTCCCGCTCGCACTCGTCTGCGCACTGTGGCTGCGCTCGGTCGACCTGCGCCTCGCGTTGCGGTGGGCGGTGCTGCTCGCAATCGGCATGGGCTTCGTCGGTCTCTCGAAGATTCTCTACGCCGGTTGCGGCGTCGAAATAACGGCGATTCAGCTGCGCATGATCAGCGGTCACACGATGCTCGCCGCGTCGATCTACACGGTCGCGGGCGGGCTGCTGTTCGGCGGTTTCGGCGGCGGGTGGTATCGGCTGGGCGCGGCGGGCGGGCTTGCGCTCGCCGCGGCGATCGGCGCGAGCCGCATCATGCAGGACGCCCACACGCCGGCCGAAGTCGTCGCGGGCTGGGTGCTCGGCGCGGCCATCGCCGGCCTGTTCCTCGCGCGCGTCTTCGACCAGCCGCGCAAGATGCCGCGCGCGCTCGCCGCGGGTGTCGGGCTGCTGGCGGTTTCATCGATCGCGTACGGCCATCACGCGCCGTTTCAGCGCATGATCGAACATTACTCGGGGTGGCTCTGCCAGGGATTGGGGTTCTGAAACGGCGCGGGCGCGGGCGAACCCAAGTATGATCGTCGCTTGAAAAAGCTGGCTGATTCTTCGCGCGCGCCGTTCGGGGCGCGCGATTACGTTCCGGACCCCGAGCATGGACCGCTTTCTTGCAATGAAAGTCTTCGCGCGAGTCGTCGAGGCGGGCAGTTTCTCCAAAGCCGCCGACGCCCTGCGCCTGCCTCCCGCCAGCGTCTCGCGCACGCTGCAGGCGCTCGAAGCCCATCTGGGCGCGCGCCTCATCAATCGCACGACGCGCAGCATCAGCATCACGGAAGACGGCGAGGCCTATTACGAGCGCTGCGTGCGCGTGCTGGGCGAAGTCGACGACATGGAAGCGTCGCTTTCGCATTCGAAGCTGAGTCCGAAGGGGAACGTGAAAGTCAGCCTGCCGCAGGTGATGGCGAAGAACACGATCATTCCCGCGCTGCCGGAATTCTTCGCGGCGTATCCGGATATCGGCGTCGAGCTGCTGCTGACGGACCGGCAGGTCGATCTCGTCGAGGAAGCGGTCGATTGTGTCGTGCGCGTGGGCGCGGTCGGCGATGTCGGGCTGGTCGCCAAGCGCATCGGCGCGTATACGCAGATCACGTGCGCCGCGCCGGGCTACATCGAGAAACATGGCGAGCCGGCTTCGCTGGAGGATCTCGAACAGCATCTGGCCGTCGGGTATGTGCTGAACAACTCGGGGCGCGTGCGCAACTGGGAATTCGTCGTCGATGGAGAGACGCGCACCGTCGCGATGAAGCACAAGATCGCCGTGAACGACGGTGATTCGTATATCGCGGCGGGGGTCACGGGACTCGGGCTGATTCAGAGTTCCAGCTACACGCTCGCGCCGCTCATCAAGAGCGGCGCGCTCAGGGAAGTGCTCAGCGACTATCCGTCGTATCCGCGGGTGGTGTCGGTGCTGTATGCGGCCAATCGCCATCAGCCTCGGCGTGTGCGCGTGTTCATCGACTGGGTTGCGGAGCTGTATGCGCGGTTGCCGACGTTTCAGGTCAGCAGGGGTTAGGCTTTCACACCGCGCGCGAACGGCATCGCGCACCAGTCGTAATCGCGATACGCGCACTCGACCGCATGAAGATCCGCTGGCCGCGCGCTAGCGTGAACCCCGTACAAATGCGGCAACGCCATCTCGACACCGACGCAGTTCGCATAATCACGCGCACGCATAAGCGCAGGAATCGTCGTGAAGAACGCCGTAGTCGGCACGCCAAAGCCCGCCGCGATATGCAGCGCCGCCGTGTCCGCCGTCACCAGATAGCGTGCGCGACCGACCCACGCGAGGAAATCGCCGGTATCGACAGAAAGCGACGCGATGTCGCGATACCGCGGATGATCGACCGCGCCGAACCCCATCACCGGCAGGCCGGTTTCATCCGCGAGCCGCGCCACGATACCCGCACGCGCCGACGCCGGAATGCTGCGCACCGGCGTGCTGGCATCGGGACAGAAAAGCGCGTAGGCCTCGCGCGCGGGCGTAGGCAAAGGCACATCGGCGAGCCAGCGATTGCGTTTGTCGTCGGCATCGATGGTCTGCGGCGCGACGCCCAGCGCCCACAGGAAGAAGTCGATCATCGGCATCGAGGCGAAGCGCGGCCAGAAGAGCTGATTGCCGATATCGATCTTCAGCTCATCGACAGGCAGGCGCGCGAGCGGCACGGGCAAGTCGACGATACCGCCACAACGCGGCGCCGCGAGTTCGTAAAGACGCTGCACATAGCGCGGCGCGCGCGCCGGACGGTAGATCGTGAACGCGAGATGCGGATGCAGCCGCTTGATCGCGAAGAGCGCCGAAAGCCCGATGATCGAATCCCCGAGTGTGACGCCGAATGCGTTGACGAGATGAACGCGGCTCGCGCGCGCATAGTCCGCATCGAAAGGCGCGCGGCCCGCGTTAAGGATATCGGCGGGAAGCGGGGAAAAACCGGCGGCATCGGCATGCGTGACTTCGAGATCGTACGGCGCGACGATCTCGCCGCTCTGCGACAACAGTGAGCCCGCGTGGGTCAGCGCATGAACTTCGTCGAGCGTCGTCATGCGTGACCGCCCGCTTCAGCCCGCCGCGCCGCGCTCGGCCGCCACCTTCGCGACCTGCACGCTCTGCAGCACGGGCATCGTCGTCGTCTGATACTCCGGCACCCAGCGGCGCAGATCGCGGCGCACTTCTTCATCGGACAGCACGCGATGCTGCATGAGCCACGGCAACAGTTCGTCGATGAAATGATCCGGCACGCCCCGCGCCTGCGCGATGCGCAGCTTCGGATGCGGCGTGCGCGTAGTGGTTTCGTCGTCGGCGAGCAGTTCCTCGTAGAGCTTTTCGCCCGGACGCAGCCCCGTGAACACGATGCGGATCTGCTCTTCCGAGAACCCGTAGAGCCGAATCAGATCGCGCGCGAGATCGACGATCTTCACGGGCTGGCCCATGTCGAGAATGAAGATTTCGCCGCCGCGTCCCATGCTCGACGCCTGCAACACGAGCTGCGCGGCCTCGGGAATCGTCATGAAGAAGCGCGTGATCTCCGGATGCGTGACCGTGACCGGCCCGCCCTTCGCGATCTGCTGCTGGAACTTCGGAATCACGCTGCCCGCGCTGCCGAGCACGTTGCCGAAACGCACCGTCTCGAACTGCGTGCGCGGCGCGGATTGCTGCAGCGCCTGACACGCCATCTCCGCGAGACGCTTGCTCGCGCCCATCACGTTGGTCGGATTGACGGCCTTGTCGGTGGAAATCAGGACGAAGTGGCGCACGCCGTGGCGGATCGCCGCGCGCGCGACGCGCAGCGTGCCGAGCACGTTGTTGCGCACCGCCTGCCATGCGTTCTGCTCTTCCATCAGCGGCACGTGCTTGTAAGCCGCGGCGTGGAAGACGATATGCGGCGTGAAGCGCGCCATCGTCTGATCGAGCAGGAGCGAATCTTTAGCATCGCCAACGACCGGAATCACCGAGCACTCGGGAAAGCGCTCGTGCAGTTCCTCGATGAGACGGTACATCGCGTATTCGGAGAGATCGTAGGCGACCAGTTGCGCCGGCGCAAAGCGCAGGATCTGCCGGCACAGCTCCGAGCCGATCGAACCGCCCGCGCCCGTCACCATCACGACGCGCCCGTGCAGCAACTGCTCGACGTGCGGCATGTCGATCTTCACCGGCTCGCGGCCGAGCAGGTCTTCGAGGTCGATCTGCCGCACGCGCGACAGGAAGTTCTGCCCCTGCGTGAGCGGCGAGAGCGCGGGCAGCACCATCACCTTGACGCCCGCGCGCACGCACAGCGTGGCGACACGCCGCTGCTCCTCGACCGACGCCGACGGAATCGCGATGATCACGTAGTCGACCTTCAGTTGCTCCGCGATGCGCGGCAGATCGCCGAACGAGCCGAGCACCTTGTGCGCGAGCACTTCGCGGCCTTGCTTGCCGGGATCGTCGTCGAGCATGCCGACGAGGCGCCACTCGCTCGAGCGCGCCAGTTCACGCGCGAGCATCGCGCCCGCCGTGCCCGCGCCGAGCACGATCACGGGCTTGCCCTGCCCCACGAGCCCGCCGTACAGATAGAACTCCTTGGCCGCGCGATACAGCGCGCGCGCGCCGCCCATCGCGAGGAACAGCAGCAGCGGCGAAACGATGAGCACCGAGCGCGGGATGATGGGTATCGGCTGCGACATCACCGCGCCCACCATCACGACGAGCGCGCCGACGATGATCGACTTTGAAATACGCATCAGGTCGGGCAGGCTCGCGAACACCCACATGCCGCGATAGAGACCGAACACGCGAAACACGACGGCGTAGACCGGCAGCACCCAGACGAGCGCGGCGAGCGCGCCTTCGCGGAAGTCGTGGGGCACGGCGCCGTTGAAGCGGATCACGTACGCGGCAAGCCAGGACCCGGCCACGGCGGCCAGATCGAAGAGGAATGCGCCCGCCGATAGCCATGATGCTTTTATTCGATTCATCAGCCGGCCCCTCAAGTTTGTTCGGAATGGCGCGTCGCATGACGCCGCCAACGCGCATCGACCGCCGCGCCCGCTGCCACAACCACGACGGCCCAGCCTGTCACTGCCGCCCACTGCCCCGCGAACGAAAACCGCAGTGCCCAGTTGGCAAGCATTATGCCCGCCAACATGAGCGCATACCATGCGAGCGCGGTTCGCGCGTGTCCGACGCCCGAGCGCACCATGCGCTGATAGTAATGCTCCCGATGCGCCTGCCAGAATTTTTCGCCGCGCGCGAGACGCCGCAACAGGGTGACCGACGCATCCGCGATGAACGGTGAAAACACGACCGCCGGGAACCAGACCGGCCACGCGCCTCGCTGCCAGCCCCAAAACCCAAGCGCGCCAGCGAGAAAACCCAACGGAATAGACCCGGCGTCGCCCAGAAAAATCCGGGCCGGATGGAAATTGAGGGTCAGGAATCCGGCCGCGGCGGCGGCGATCGCCGCGCTCGCGAGACCCAGATCGGCATGCGGCGCGGGCCCGGCGAGCGCGGCGAGCGCGTAGCCGCCGAAACCGAACAGCGCCATGCCGCCGGCGAGCCCGTCGGAGCCGTCCATGAAGTTGTAGAGATTGACGAGCCACAACATCAGAAAGCCGACCAGCGCGAGCGCCCACCACGGCACGTCCGCCGGATGCGCGACGATGACGAGCGCGACCGCGACCATATGCGCCGCAAAGCGCACGCGCGCGGGCAGCCCGCGGCGGTCGTCGATCTGCGACACGGCCGCCAGAAAGACCGCGCATGCGGCGACGAGCCACATCGACGGCGCGGCGAGCACGAGCGCGATCACGGCGACCGGTACGACGCCCCAGCCGCCGACGCGCGGCGTCGGCCGCTCGTGCAGCGAGCGCTCGTTGGGGATGTCGGTGGCCAGACGCCACGCGAGGCCGGTGCCCAGCAGCGTCCGAAGGATCAGCGCGCACGCGGCGAACGCCAATACCACGACCGCCGTCGCGGTCAGCAGCGGCGAAGCTTCAAAATACGAAAGCAGCATGCAATGTCATCGAGTTGTCGAAACGAGGCCCTATCGTCCTGGCAATTCTTTTCTCGGGAAAACCCCGAAGGATACGCGAACATTCGCCGGGTTTAGTTTTAAATATCTGACGAATAAGGAAAATCGCGCTGACAGAACCTGTCAGAAGTCTTGCAACGCCGATGTCGAAACAGCGCGTATTTTAACTTTTACGGGTGGCTGTTTCGAAACCATGCGGCGGTGGCGGCGAGCCCTTCGTCGAGCGATTGCGGCGCCTGCCAGCCGAGCGCGTCGCGGATGCGCTGCGAATCGACCCGCAGGCTTCCGGTCAGGCGATCGATCTGCGCCGTCTTGCCGGTGACACGCGCGACGCCGCGCAGCCATCCCGCCGGCACCGGCACGAGCCGCGCCGGCTTGCCGAGAAGCTCGCCGAGCTTGCGCGCGAGCTCCGCCACGCTTGGATCGTAGCCGTCGGTGACATGGAACAGGCGGCCCGCTGCGGCCGGATTCAGCGCGCATTCGATCGTCGCGCTCGCGAGATTGTCGACGGAAACGAGACTGCGCCGAGCATCGATCGCGCCGAGCGGGAGCGGCACACCGCGCGCGATCGCGCGCATCATCGCCAGAAAATTGGCGCGCACGCCCGGGCCATAGACGAGCGGCGGCCGCACGACCGCGATTTCGAGCCCCGTGCGGCTGCCGAATTCGAGCAACTTCAACTCGGCTTCGGCCTTCGAGACACCGTAGGCATCGGGCGGGTTGCGTGCGTCGTCTTCCGTGAAGGGCCGGCCCGGATCGCGCTCGCCGAGCGCCTTGATGCTGCTCATCAGGACGAAACGCGTGGCGCCCGCTCGCCGCGCGGCGTCGGCGGCGGCGAGCGTGCCCTCGACGTTGGTCGCGCGATAGGCGTCGAGCACCGCCTGCGCCTGCGATTTTGCGTCGGCCATCACGTGCACGCGCGCGGCGAGATGGATCACCGCGTCGCAACCCGCGAACGCGTCCGGCGCGAGAGTGTCGAGGCTGTCGATCGCGCGTGCGTCGACGCCCGGCTCGCATCGCGCGTCGCGCCGCACGAGCCCCGTCACGGCGATGCCGCGCGCGAGCAAGGCACGGCTCACCGCCCGGCCGACGAAGCCGTTGGCGCCGGTGATCGCGATGCGTCGGCCGGAATCGCTCATAGCCACTTCCAGCCGAAGCGGCTGAAGAACCGGTACGCGGACGTGACGAAGAGTTTGATATGCGTCGAGCCCTTCTTCGCCGCGCCGCCGCCGTGATGCAGGATACGCACCGTCGGCACATACGCGATGCGCGCGACGCGACGCGTGCGCAGGCTCAGGTCGTAGTCCTCGAAATAGAGGAAATAGCGCGGGTCGAAGCCGCCGAGCGACGTGAGCACATCGGTGCGAAAGAGCATGAAGCAGCCGCTCACGATCGGCGGATCCCACACGATGTCGGTTTCGCCGATGACATCGCGCATCTCGTAGCGCGCGAGCCGCCGCGCGAACGGCTTGCGCAGCGCGGACGGCAGGAAGCCGCGCACGAAGAGGTCGAACACGGACGGATAGCGGCGGCAGAGAAACTGCTGACGGCCATCGTCGCCGCCGATCCACGGCGCGAGCAGGCCCGTCTGCGGCGAATCGCGCAGGAAGGCGAGCGCGCGGCGCAGGCCGTCGGCATTGAGCTCGACATCCGGGTTCAGGATCAGATGGAAGCGGCTCTGCGCGCGCTCGATCGCGAGATTGTGGCCGCGGCCATAGCCGACATTGCCGTGTCCCTTCAGCACGACGGTGTCGAATTCGGCATCAGAGGTCGCTGGCAGGTCGGCAAGCTCGCCGGGATTGCCGTTGTCGATCAGATACAGACACGGGCGGCCGGCAACATCGTGCAACTGCGCGAGCGCGGCTTCCAGCGTCTCGACAGTACGCGCGAGCAGGGCGGCGTCGGGCCGGTAGACCACGATCGATATGCTGAGAGCGATGATGGAATCGTTGGAATCGGACGGATTTTCCGATTGGCTTTGCGGGTCAGTCGCGTTCATCGGACAGAAAGGGCGTCCGCGCCACGAGAGGAAAACGGACCGCATCGACGAGTGAGAAACGTCGAGATTGTCCCCAATGTCGCAGTTTTCGGCAACCGCAGGCGCGCGTCATGTTTCCGTCAGGCGATGCGCAATATTACTGCGCGAAATTCCGCCGGAATGTGGATTTTTCTGCCGCATTCGAGTCGACCGTATCTTCGATCGCGTGTTCGCCATCGACGAGCATTTCAATTTCTCGGCGCGTCGCAAGCCCCGACCGGCTCGTGGCCGAGTACGGCGAAAAAGGCTTCGATTACGTCGGCAATTCGCACGACGACCTCGCCGTCTGGGCCGCCGCCGCTCGCGCCTACGTGGTCAACCCCCATGCGGGCTTCATGCGCGCGGCGAAAAAGCACGACAACATCGAACTGGTCTTCAAGAATCGCCAGCCGACTTACCGGGTTTGGGCGAAGTCGCTGCGCCTGCATCAGTGGCTGAAGAACTTTCTGGTCTTTGTGCCGCTCCTCGCGGGTCACAAGCTGAAATCGCCGGAATCCATCGGCTTCGCCGTGCTCGCGTTTTTCGCGTTCGGGCTGTGCGCATCGAGCGTGTAACTGCTCAACGATCTGCTCGATCTGCGGGACGACCACCAGCATCCCGTCAAGCGCAAGCGTCCGCTCGCCGCCGGCACCATGCCGCTCGCGTCGAGCGTGGCGGTCTGTCCCACCCTGCTCGCCGGCGCACGGCACGTTCGCGGTGATCTCGTCGGTGGGGGAGTCGCGCGCGGCGGTCGAGGTATCTGTATGGCAGCGCGAAGGCCGCGCTGCAGGCGCTTCTCGACGGCTTGCGCGCGCGGTACTTCAAAGTCGGCGTGCATGTAGTCGATATCAAGCCCAACTTCGTCGCCACGCCGATGACCGCAGCCCTGCCGCTACCCGCGTCGCTCTTGGCGACGCGGGAGAAGGTTGGCTAGGGAATCGTGCGCGCGGTCGAGAGGACGAAGGTCGCGGTTTATACGCAGCTTGGAGTTCTGCGAGGTGCCAATTATCGCGTTCAAAAACGTTATGTGCTGCACACATTACCTAAAGCGACAAGACACGAGCGCCGAAATATTGTGACTCAGTCATGCCGAAGATGTGTTTGGAGCCTCCCCCCGCGGATTGTCGCGGTGCTGCCGAGCCCCATCATCATATACACCGTGGCCCAGATGGCACAATGATGCGTCCTTCCGGACTTGCAGCGAATAATCTATTTTTCTTTTCGCGTATGAAGTTCGCGCCGCCGGCGCCAGTGCCGAACAGCACTGATCGGAAGAAGCGCTCGGGACTCTAGGCGCGTGTTGTGACGTCGCGTGCTCGTGCCTTAGTGACGGTGGCAATCCCGGCAATAAGTGCAAAGACGGCAACGTATTTATCCGAACTGCGAAGTTCACGCATTTTCTAGACTTCCCGGCATCGTTGAATCCGAACGCTTTAGTCTGAAATTCTCGAAACACGAATGATTCACGCGACTAAGATTACGCGCTCATATTAGAATGCTTGAAACATCGCAAACCAATTTTCTTCTCCTACAACGACGCTTGCCTCCATGTGAGAAGTCATGGCAGCGCACTATCCACACCATTTCTACCACGTGCAATTCTGGCTCATCTTAAGTCGAGACATCTAGCTTATCCCAAGCTCTACAGCCACGCACTGCGTTGTTTGACACAATTTCTGTTTAGCTTCGCTCCCTCTAATATCGCTCCAGGCTTACCGCATTTTTGCAACTTAATAAATATCCGAATTCGAAGTGAGCTCGCGGCACCGCGATCGAATACGTCTCGTACATCGGTGCAGGCCGATACGGGACAATCGTCGTTGAGTGGGTACGCAACTGTTCACGTCTAACGCCAGAGCATAACTTGGAGCCACATCGAAACAGCACCTAACGATTGAGCCGTCGGAAGATGCGATTCATTTTTTCGGAGACCAGGGAAAATTGAGTGACGCCAGACAGCCGGCTCATTTGCGTTGCAAACACTGTTCGATACAACGAAGGATTGAGAACGTCTCCGAGCGGTCACACTACCCGACCTTCATGCCAAATTTTCTATCTCCCGGGACCGCTCATCGAATCAATGCACTCGACGGTGCCCGTGCAGTCCCATCCGGACTGCCCGTTCAATTCTGCGTATCCTTTCAGCGTAGAATTAACTATGGTGCAATGAAATTACGCTCTGGCACGTTCATCCCCTATTGGTTCCGCGGCGCGGAAATGATGCAGCGTCGGAAGGCAGACGCCAGCAGCGACTCCAGTCACTAATGCAGTCTTGATAGTACGGCAATTCGTACGCTGTTTCTCCCGTCCCAACGCAAGGCGCTGTCTAATTGGTCCCATATGTGGCAGAACGTATTAGACGCGCGCGATTCAATATCTATATCTCAACGGCGCATCGTCCGCACACCTAAATGGCCAATTCGTCCGCCAAGACGCATCACGGCCGGCTCTCCGAATCGGCATGTTGGCTGGATTTTAAATTAGGCCACGCGCTTGCTCGGACAGCGCTGGTCGTCGCTCGCGACGCAGACCAAATGATGGGCATAAACTAGAAGCTGCTCTCCTTCGCGCCTTCGAACAAATCAGCATCTCATTGGCACTTTAAATCGGCAAGCGCCCAGCGTTGCCCATTCAAGAATCAGTTTCGCTTTGTGTCGGTTCTCCGCTTATTCGCCGTTTCTGACAACTTTGACCAACGGCTTACCCGCTCTGGAAACTGCAGAAGCCTGTCCGACGCTCACAGTCCTATCAATAATATTTTGAAAGGTGGCTTTAGCTCCGTGTTGAATGGGCGCATTCAATTCTGACCGACCTCAGTCCAGTTGATTAGAATAACCGCAACAGTGCATAATTAAAGATCAAACTCGAAACGAGTGACGTTCTTCTCGATCGCAATGCTAGCGTACGCGCGACAATCAATTCGGGAGCTAGCCGCATTCAATTTTGCGCCGCGGTTATTATCGCCGTTACCGTTCTGAAGATATGCTGCGACGCCTAGCCAAGCACTCGCGCATCTGTACCGGCAATGTGGTCCGCGCCGAGAAAACAAGCGTGGTTCCGAGCAAGAGCCGTCCTGCCAGGTATGACCTAGGGCCGGCAGTTGCCCCGACTTCGTTGGATTCCCTTCGGGAACAACCTAGCGACACCGGCTCAGGCCAAAAAAGAGGCGAGCGATCGCATACGGGCTGTTTTGATTGTCGCTGTGGGCGCAATCACCTCATCTAGCCTCCCGAGGCGATTCCAATAGCGCAACCGGACCGTGCCTCACGTCGCGGCTTGCCATCTCAAACAGCTTTGAGCAACCGTCTTGCAAGTCAAGCGATATGAAAGCACGGATTCCAGTTCACACCATGTTTTGCGATTGCGTTGATGATCGTAAGCAGCTTGCGCATCGCGGCAACCAGCGCGACTTTCTTGCGCTTGCCCGCGAGAATCAGGCGCTGGTAGTACTCGCGCAGCACCGGGTTGTGCACCGCGGTCAGCGTCGCCATGTAGAGCGTACTGCGCACATCGGCACGCCCGCCCCAGATGGTTCGCTGCCCACGCATGAGACCGGAGTCGCGATTGAGTGGCGCAACGCCCACCAGCGCGGCGATGCGCCTACGATCGAGCTTGCCCAGCTCGGGCAATTCGGCCAGCAGCACAGCCACACTCGCCGCGCCGATACCGGGGACGCTGCGCAACGCCTGAGCCAGTTGGGCGTGATGCTGTTCGACGTGTGCGGCACCCTCGGTATCACTGTCACTGAGTTCGCGCTGCAGAAAATCGACAACTCGTTCAATGCTGGGGCGCGCCGCCGCGTGCGCCAGTCGCAGCCGCTGACGCTCGCTGGTGATCATCTGCACCAGTTGGCGCCGACGCAGCACCAGCGCCTGCAAGCGCTGCAATTGGGCATCAGCCAGCGGCTTGATGAAGCGCTCGCGCTGCGGATGCTGGTCCAACACACGGGCAAAAGCGGCCAGCATTCGCGCGTCCAGCGTGTCGGTCTTGGCCAGCGCCCCCATCGAACGGGCAAAATCACGCGCCATGCGCGCATTGACCACGGCCGCGGTCAAACCAGCGGCCTGCAACCCAAACGCGGCTTCGAATTCGTAGCCGCCGGTGGCCTCCAGGACAATCAGGGTCGGGCCAAGCTGGAGCAGTTGCTGGACCAACTGCTCGATGCCCGGGGCATCATTGGAGGCTTGCCAGTTCGTCGCCAGGGTGCTCACGGCCACCTCCAGCGTTTGGCTCGATATTCCTACGAAAGCAGTCTCGGACATGTCCCTTCGCTCCCATCCTTGTTTATGCGAACTCTATGTTCCTACAACCGTTCGGGCTGCAAGAAAGGACGGTCCAACCCAGGCACCCTACGCTCAAAGACGGGCTTGAAACATCACCCCGAGGGCTATCGGGTTACCCGAGTTGGTCCGAGACTTAAAGATACAAGGGTTGTGCGTTGCTTGGGACCAACCAGACCAGGCTCTTGAACGCTTGACACCGGACCAACAACGGGTGCGAATAGAACCGGCGAGGTCACCGAGTTAATGACTCGACACGATTGACTTTCGACGACCACCTTTCGCTTTTAACGTCCTACTTCGGGCGCACGCGAACATTGGACAATCTCGTTGAGTCAGCAACGAAAGACAAAACTCAAAAGCTACCCCTTTTTCGAAAGCTTTCGCTTGCTCGCATGCATATGTACCCCGTTATAGTGCACCTGACCGTCGGCTCTGAACTGCCTACGAAGAGTCGCCTCGACGGCATGAAACAAAATTCCACAGAAGCCCCTGCATCGCAAATGATTACCGATGAACTGTCGAAAACTCGAAATCACACGAGTAGTAAATGCTCCTGCCTCGTGACCACAGGCGCTATACCCCTTTCTTGGAGTGCGACTTCAGCCTTCAGCGTCTTGAACCGCAGATCAATCCCCACGGCAATTCCCTGCTCCCTCAACTCGAGCGTTTTCTTCGCTGCGGCGGGCAAGGCAACTTTGATGCAAAAGAAGAAACCCAACGATGGAATGACCACACGACGACTTGATTGCAAATAAAGGTAACCATCAACGAGTTTGTCACGCCAGACTTGTTCCGCGCCGTGTCTGCCGTTCCGAATCCAAGGCAACGAGCATCATTACTTAAGCGCCTCGCCCAGGACGCGCTGCGCAACAGCGTCCGACCAGCCAGCTAGCGCCCGTTGCGACGTCCGTTACGGCAGGCCCCAGTGTAATGCCGCAGACCATTCGATCAGGAACTGAGCCAAGTTCTTCTTCCACTAAGCCCGGGTGCCTCTTCTCCGAGACAGGCGTTTTGGACGAAGACCGGAGGCAGTTCGGATGCACATCCGACGTTTCGTCGGCTGCGGGCGCCCCGCAGACGCTGCAGCCCATCGAAGGAACCCGACGCAATCTCGTGGCGGCCCCCCTCACAGCGTGAAACCGTCGCGTCTTTCGCATCAATCGCCCCTGACTGCGAGGCGAGCGCGATGGATTCGACAAAAGGACCAACGATGCCTGCGCAACCTGTCGGATACGGTGAGACGCCCTTTGCGGACACTATTACCCGATCGAGGCGCGGGCGTGGGTTTTTAACGCGGGCGTTGGTGACGGCGGCGCTTACTATAGAGACAAGCGGATGCCGGCTCCGTCCCATCATCATCGGCCGGGAAAGAGCGGCGAAGAAGATAATCGGTAAGTGATGGAGCAGCCTTGCACCCCCGCTGCTCCCTGCGTGGGACCGATCCCGTTCCTGCTTGATTCCCTTCTTCTGCTTAAGGACGAGTTGGGCTAGAGACCATGCTTCCCGTCACTCACAGATCGGATAGGAGCGCTTGATACCCTCGTCCCCTTTTATCGAAGCTTCAAAACGCCTGCCAAACGTGCCAATGCGTTGGCTCTGACACTCACGACGGTCACTTCTCAATAGCGCGCGGTGTAGGCGCAAGGCTGCAGTCCGCGTCATCTGTCGCCGCGCTTGAAAGTGAGCCGCGCCGCGTGTCATATGGGTCCAGGTAAGCGGGATTTCTGGCGACTTGCAGGCGCCTTCAGGCTCCTCGGCGTCTCCGCTTCGCAGGAAGCAAAATCACGGGAGGCTGCCCGTCGACTCGGTTCGCAGGCACGTATGAAGGGTCGCTACAGCAAGCGATTGCGTAGACAGCTTCGGCCCTTTGCCCTTACCGACCGAGATTCGCCATCGCAGATGACACCGATCAGATCGACAAGGCGCATACACTTTGGCGACGCAGCGCGCTGTTACGCCTTTGCTGTTCGTCCACATATCTTCGCAATCTGGGAGTTTGCATACAACCAGATTGACATGCGACGCTCAAAGATCTTCCGAAACGCCGTGTCGCCGCCCCGATGCAGACGAGTATGAGTAGGCGCTGTGGCGTGTCGCCAATGTCCGAACACCAACACCTTGTCGCCTTCGTTAAGCGTTCGTAGCCATTCGAGTCGGCTCGTCCATACCTCAACTTGGGTTAGTTCCCCCACGTTCGTACCACGGACGCAAGGCGTGGCTGCGGGGCGCTTGAGCTTTAGAACATACAATGACCGGTCCTTGCGTGAGATGGTCTGGATCGCCAACACATGGCCCACGAGAGCAACAGGAAAGAAGACCGATGTTTGACCCATCCAGCGATAGGCTGCAAGGAAACGCTCTTCCTCATGATAGAAGTCGTTCCAACACACGAACGCCCCATTGAAAACCAACTTAAGGCGATCCGTCAATTCGCTGTCGTCTCCACATAGGGCGCGAAGTGAAATAACTCTCTTCGCAGTGTTAAGGTATGCAGATAGAAAACTTCGTGAATCATGTGAGAAAAGCGGGCCGGTTTGATGCGTTGCACCGATCGCTTGCCGGAGTGGTGCGTGCGCCCGGGGAGCGGTCAAATCGCGCACATCATTGAACGCGAGGAGACGGAAGCAGTAGCGTTCTTGTTCTAGCGCGTGCAAGAGACCGAGCGACCGACGTGCGATCACTTCAACCTTATCGCAGACGTCGAAGACGCACGTTTTCTCGTGTGTGCATTTCGGAAGCAGACGGAAGTATCCTTTCACCCAGTGAACCTTACCTCTGTTCTCGCGCGCATGTGGCGGCACGTAAGAAACAGGAGCGCCGCAATGCTTACATTTCAACGCCTTCGTTTCAGCGAGAGAGGCGATTTCCTCCGCGACGATTTCTCGCCCCTTCAACGTTACTGCGGATCCCATCTTTACGACCATTATTTTTCTCCTACGCGCTGAGGCGGCGCCGTTCTCGATGAGTGGTGATTTGATGTTTTTTCAGACCATGCATTTGCAATGCAGATTAAATAATCGTCGATTCGATTACGAGACACGGACTAGACACTGGTGCTTGCGGTGACAGCGCGAACGGTTACAGTCGTGTAGGCTGCGACTTGCGCTGAAATGTGCAAGATGAGATCCGCTCTTTTGCTTCCTGGCGAATGTGATTGGCAGGGTGATTGGGGCAAGCCGCGCCGTACGGCGCGGCTTGCCTTCAATGAAAAATGCAGGCGCGCTGACGGCACGCCTGGTTATTAATGGGCCTAGCGCGATGCTCCGCGAACCCAACGAGCGCAATGACGAACTACAAGGCTAGCGACCCGGCGTTTGAACATCCGAAAAGCAAATGTGCCCGACCACAAATAACGTCAGCGATGTGAAGCAAAGTAAAGCCGTTTCAATGATTACTCGCAAGTCCCAGGTCTTCGTCGCGTAGACCAAATAGCCTGCACCGATCAGCGCCCAGGCGCTCAGCAAATGGGCGAACCGTCCATTAAGCCGGCGCTGAGACTCAGTCGGCGCTTCAAAGAGTCGCAGGCTGGACAACGAGCGCTCGACAAGGCTAAGTTTCGGGCCTAGAACATATTCACCGTCCTGCTTGCGTTCAACTCGATAGGTGACTCCGTCTACCTTGACGCTCATACTGATCTGTCGCTCCGACTTCTCTAGGATGCCGAGCAACGCACTCAGACGCGGCGAGAGCGTGAGACGGGATGACGTCTGCACCACGACATGATCGGTCAGATCCAAACCGCCTGCATAACGGACTTCCAGTACAGCGACTTTCATAAAACCTCCTTAGGTGGAAAGATGCATGCCTTCAGCGTTATGCCGAAAGCGGACTACAACGGTTAAAAAAAACGAAGGCGCCGGCATGCGCGCCGCTATCAGCTCAGCCCATCGCCCCTCAAGCTCAGACACGACGGAAATAAAGTGGAGGTGCAGCGGCGTGCGGGTCGTCGCTGTCGATAAATGTTGGGGCTGACTGATCGGCATCAGGAAAGCGACCGACAATGGTGGCAACACGTCGGACGCGCTCGCGAGGGCAAGCGTGTCTTTAGTTCCGCCGGGATCGAGAGATGAAGATCTGGTGACGGACGAGCAGAAGCCGCTCGCCTGATATGTCGATGCGTTAAAACGCGGTGGGTGAGTTCAATATAGACCGACAGCCATTCTCAGTGAGGCTAAAAGCTTCGAAAAAACGGCGTCTTTCCGGTTTTGCTCGCACCCGCGCCGGCCTTTATCCGGAACGGGGGTATGGCCCGCCCTGGTGGCGGCGGGTTGCCCGAGTTGGATCGACGCTGCGCTCCCCTACCCTTAGCCTCGTTTCGCTATATCGCTTTCGCTGTATTTCGTTCCGATTCTTCGTCGCGTCACCGTCTTTTTCTCAAACGATGGGTCAGCACCGCCCGAGGATCGATAGCGCGGCTGGCCTCGCCGGCATGACCGCATGTCCGATCTATATGGGTGTCAAGTCGCGCTGCGTCCAGATAACGCGCATGTGTTGCGCGGAAATTGATCAATCTTGTGCGCAAAAAGTAATGTAAATCGGACAACGCTAGAACGCCGTCGGGTGCCGTGGGATGAAGGCGACAGTCCGCCTCCGCGAATATGGCGATGCTCTCGACCGGACAATCGTGCTGAGAGAGCACTGACCGTAGATGGCGCACCGCCGGCTTTGCGCGCCGTAGAGGCGACGTGTTCACCGTGACGCCGCCCAAATCATCAATCACGAGCAGTTCATCTTCGTTGGTCCCGGGCCTGACCTCGCCCCTCCAATCGTAGTAGTTGACGACAAAAACGCCGAAAGACGTAACAGCAAGACATTGGACCAATGTGGTCGCGTTTGCGGTGCCCGGCGCATGTTCGAGGGTTAGCTCTTCGCGAAAGCGCACTTGGCTCTCACACACGCGGTCGAATATGGGCGCGATTCGGCGGCGCAACCGGCGACAGACGCGCCGACGGCGTATGCGAAAGAACGAATCGGGCTCTTGCCGATGAGAGAGGTCATCGGCGCCGCTTCGCATTCGATCGTTCAACGAATGGGATGCGGATTCTCGTTTCTGAACTGGATCTCTCATTTCGTTTCTCGCGGTTGGTTTATTGCGGTCATCAATCAGTCTTGGCAGAGCGCTGCAGGTTGATGGACGACGCTTTGCTAACAGATCCTCGTTCGGTGTCGCCCCCACCGAGCAAAGAACATTGAGCGATAGGCATCGTGACGTCGAAGATTGCTTGCGATCCTGGTTATCGAGCCAGAGGTCGCGCGCAACCGAGAGTGGCGCGTGAGTCCCATTGCTTCGTGATAATTTCGGTTGAGCGCGTTTCAATCAGTGAACGTTCACGCACATTCCCGGCGACATGATGCTTCCGCATTCAGAAGGTTTCGAAGGGCGCATAGACGCCTCATCTGTGCGGGGACAAGGCAGATTTCTTTCTCTAAACGCTCGAGCCGCCTAAGCCAGTAGGACCGATCAAGGTAAAGCGGCAGAGGCTGTGCATTCGCGCTTAGGATGTGGCGTATGACGCTTTCGAGATGCGTCAATTCGGCGTCCGCGCACCGTGAGGGCCGCTTCAGGTCGGACGCTCCGGACCCTGCGATGGGTTGCCGCCTTATCGCACGCATGATTTGGCTCCGCGAGCGCGAGTGCGTTGCGCGCGCATCGGGTCACGCGTGCGTGCTCGGGACCACATAAGGCGCGAGATACGCTGCTTAGGAACGACGCTTTGCGCTCGTTGTGCGGGTAACGCATGACATAGACGCTTCGTTGTTGGCATAGCGGTGGAGAACTGGTTTGACAAAACCAGCATGCCCACGACAAATAGAAGTCAAGGCGCGGCCTCCATAACGTCCCGCACGCGCTTCGCATAACTAACTTTTTTACCGAAACGAGCCGATTAATGCAATGCTCGCATGCTATTGGGGTCTTGTTTTCCCGTTCAGAGTACCCGTGGCTCGACGGTAGGCTTGTAGTCTCCAGCCGATGTCGAACAGCGCGTCTCAGGCGCATGGTACCGGAATGGCGCAATCAGCCACTCCCCTATCACCATGGCCGCTGCGTGGGCTCACGCCGCGGAAGCGAATAAGCCCTAATTTCCGTGTCCGCGGGGCGTCCTCGCTGACGGCACATCAGTGGAGTGACATTGCGCTTTCAGCGTCCTCGCACGTCAGGATTTTGTGGGTGAACACGCGACCATAGAGAGGACGAAATGCGCTGATGCGCCCGACACCAATGCGTTAATACTGGCGGCGGACGGCGAGTCATGAGCGTTGAGGCGCCAATCGCGGAGCAATGATTGGCGCGACGCTGGGGGCCATCGGTGTTGCGACGCTCGGCTGACATCCAAGTTTGACAGTTGTCGATCGAACCACTTCCCGCGAGACGACTTGCGGCGACGTCATCTGCGGCAACGCTATCCGGATAGCGTCACTTTCGAGAAATGACGCACAGAAACGTATCGCTTTCGCCGGTCTAGCCGCGCCCGCTTGTTGCATCTCCGGCCGTGATCGATTTCCCGGCGAAGGTATGCCGAAAAGGGGGAAACTAACCGGCACACTTTGTAACCGAACACTTACTGAGAGAAATCAACGGACTCGGGAAACGACCTTCCCCAAAGCAACGCTAACCGCATAGCGTTGCCGTACGGAGTGCATCGGCTACAAACGTTGTTTAGCGATTCGCTGAACTCAGCCGACAAGCGTCTTGCGTGTTCTCCGCCGGTTCGTCCTTTGGCCCATGTGTGAGCATGTGAGGGTTTTCCGATTGTCTTCAAGGCCATAAGTGGAGGCGGCCTCAAAAGCGAGGTGCAACACCTGTCTCGTATAAGGTGTTGCAATGCCCAGCAAAACTTCGTATCAGCAGCTCCAACCTGAAGAACGCCTCGCCATCGCAAGCCTGCGACTGCAGGATGTGAGCATTCAGGCCATGGCCCGAATGCTCGGGCGCTCGCCGTCCACCGTGAGCCGTGAACTGACGCGCAACAGTTCTCCTGCTGGCTACGCATCAGTGCCGGCTGAAGCGCTCAGCGCCGCCCGCCGTAGCGCGGGCCGCCGCCCCGCGAAGCTTTGCCTACAAAGCGTTTGCTGGCGGGTCGTGCTCACCCTGCTCGAATGGAAATGGTCACCCCAGCAGATATCGGGCACACTGAAGCGCATGTATCCGACCGAGCCGACCCAGCACGTTTCGCACGAAACCATCTGCACGGCTATCTACGCTCAGCCGCGCGGCGAACTGCGCCGCCAGTTGATTCCTGCCTGCGCCACGGCCACAGCACCCGTATGTCCCGCACGCGCGGTACAGACCGACGCGGGCAGATTCCCGACATGGTCAGTATCCACGTGCGCCCGCCCGAAATCGAGGACCGCCTGCTGCCTGGTCATTGGGAAGGCGACTTTATCAAGGGCGCCGGAAATCAATCGTCTGTCGGCGTCTTGGTCGACCGGACAGCCGTCTGGTGCTGCTCGCCAAGATGGAAGACGCCACCGCCGCTTCAGCGCTGGCGGGCTTCTCTGCCAAACTCAACTCGATTGCAGCACCGCTGCGACAAACCTTTACCTATGACCAGGGAAAAGAAATGTCGCGGCATCAAGAACTCTCTGCAACCACTGGCGTGCGCGTGTACTTCTGCGACCCACATAGCCCCTGGCAGCGTGGGACCTGCGAAAACACCAACGGATTGCTCCGTCAATATTTGCCTAAGGGCACTGACCTCTCGGTCTACACTCAGGACGAGCTCGATGCCATCGCCGACAGCCTGAACAGCCGGCCGCGCGCAACCCACGCGTTCCATTCGCCATTCGAGGTCTTCGCTGCAACACTTGCCTCAGCGAGCCAATCTCAAAGCGCTAAACATCAACCCCCCATTACACTTCGGTTTGAAACCGCCGGAGCAAAGCGTCGATTGGCCATAGCTTGGCGCCGATTGCTCAACGCTAGGGGACATTGTCGCTGCGGCGCTCAGCACATCCAAGATTGACGATTGTCGATCCAAGCATGCGTGACCCGTCGTCCAGCCCATCGTTGAATGTGATCTTCAGGAGGGACGGGGTGCAAATGTGCTGGGCAAGCGGGCGAACTGAGCTTTATTGAAGCTGCCACCGAATTCGCGCATAAACTCAACAAATTCGGCATTAGTAATCCGCTTTTTCAGAACTTTGCTTATCGACTTCTCGATCTCAGCGCGGTACTTCCAGAGAAGCTCCGAATCCTTACATTCGATCACCAGCCGATTTCGGCCTCTTCCTTTCCTAATGCGAACACGAGTGAAAGTCGACGGGCGGATATTTTCCGCGTTGAGCTCAGAGAGAATGTTCGCTGCCGTCCGGCCGCTCGCGTCGAACATTGACTCCACGCAGCGTGCCCGTACAAGCATCTCATCGAGCCCCAGTTCGTCCTTGAGCGTGAGAAGTCGTTTTCCAACCGCGAACGTTAGATCCTTCTCATAGAACAGATGACGAACTGCGTCGGGAAGCTCCCGAATCGAAACGGCAACGCTAACATTCCGTCGTGATACCCCAAGCGCCTTCGCACAGGCACTGAAACTTGCCCACTCTCCATTCGTCACCCCGAGGTGATATCGGTCGGAGATGTTTTTAGGCAGATCAAGCACGCGAGCCACGATCTTTACGGGGTCTTGCCCAGACCAGCGCAGCATTGTCTTGGAATTCAGTGCTTGGCCCTTAACAATCTTCAATACTGTTTTATTCGAATGCTTTGTATTGGCCGCCCCGCTTTGCCGGATACGGCCGAGCACCGTTTTGATCCCATCATGAATGATTGTATGGCGAATAACTCGAACGGTGTGACTGCTGATTCCAACGCGGTCATCGAATAGGTCGAGCACCTCATTGGGCAACTCGTGAAGCTGCAATGCCAACGACAAATCTCCCTGGCTCACGCGCAATGTGCTTAACGCGCCGAGTTGCGTCTTCCACTTCCCTTCGTTGAGTCCTTCTTGAAAATTCTGCGCAAGCAATAAGCAACTGCGACGGCTTATCAAGCGATAAGGTCTTTTTGATGTTTTCATCTGGTCTCCTTTCGTTCAGCGCCTGGATGATCGCATACTTGCTGCTAAAGTGAGAGAGTTGTGAAGATGACGCCACAAACTTTTTTTAATCTGAGCGAAAGCCGTATAAAAAACACCCTCTTTTAACTTTTCTCTTTTCAAAATATTTACAGAGATCATCGAACAAGTGACTTGAGCGCATCGCAGTAAGATGATGGAAGCGGCGACGGATACCGCGTCCGCTACCAGACGCTGCGAAATTCGAAAGCAGCTTGTGCGTCAATGAAAGTTGCCTTAGAATCCGACATTGATCCAGGCACTGCGACTTCGACGACTGGACTTTCGAATGCAGGTCAGCAATTCGCTGCTTTCGCTGCCAAAACCCCTCCGCTGTTTTCGCTGTAACCCCCTTCTCGATTTCACCGTTAGTCAGCTTGGCAGAAGTTCGTCCGGATAGCATTGCTTTTTTCTGTGATGACGCGCAGCTAACCCGTTGATTTTCATGTGAAAACCGCGAAATATTGCGAAATCGATTTCGTGCAGCCAACGGCTCGTTTTTCGCTTACGCGGGGAAGTCGGCGCAAGCGTCGGAACGAAGGCGATGAAAAAATGCGCGTCTGTGCCGAAGTGCCAGAGCGACGCTCGCCCTATTTATCAGGACCGGCGCGCGTCACGCTCGGCTTGTTCGACGGCGTGATCCCAACTCTGGCATCCTTTCCGTAGACGTGCATTTATCTCGTTGACGTCAAAGAAGGACCAGTTGACGGCACTGTAGCGATCGTAACTTTGCCGCAAGAACTGACTCAGTTCGTGCAGTTTGAAGATCGCAGTGGGAACGCCAAGTTCGATCGCGCAAGCCTCATGCGTGGCGATGGCGATCGCCTGCACTGGGCATTGCAAATCCGACAGAAGGGCGGAAAGAAAGTGAACGGCGGGTGCCGCACGCCAAAGAGGACATGGAAAGGTATGTGCTGCGCCCGACTCGCTCAGGACGATCATTTCGTTTGCCTTCTGCGAAGAAGAAATGATGCCAACGACAGGGACGTGCGTGATTACAAAGACGCCGAAGCGAGTGACGGCTACACAGTCCACGTCGACGCCCTGCCCCGAAAATCCTTCGCTCGTGAGCACCAGCATGTCTTCATGGAGAGCGTAACGGTTGACCATCAACGGGGCCAGAATCGCTCGCAACTTCCGCGAAAACTCGGCGTAATCACGCCGGCGCTTCTTGAGCGCCGGCTCCTTCTCATAATCTTTGGGATAACCGAGGTAAGCTTGGGTCGGAAAGAACGGGGTGGTCTGCTCTTCAGCGCGTGCGGGAGTTTGTTTTGCCATCGATTGAAGCTCCGTTGTATCTGGCGAATCGTTCAGCCAGCTCTTGTCGTTGGGGTGCAACAAGAGCAATCGTAGAGTCGATTGCGAGCATCGAGAGCATGGAATGACGCCGAATTCGATAGCTCTTTCGCCGCAGCCAGCGAATGCTGCCGCGCGCGGCGCTCGATGAGCGCAAGCCGCTGCCCCAAAATTCTTAATGTGCTAATGCGGCCGGCGTCGTTTGGCGCGACCGCTTCGATATTGCTAGCGAATTCGACTAGCCATGCGCCAACGGCGTCAATGTGCAGCACGCGCGTGTCGAAAGCAGATTCGATCGAACTTGCGCATGGCATTGTGATGCTGACTCTGGTTCCCTCGAGCGGCTGCTTATAACTGCGGTGCCGCGCGAGGAGAACGCATCCTGTACCGGCGGGCAGATCGGCACGGACAACCATGTCGGCAGATCGCTCATTTGAAGCGCTGCCGTCGGATGGCTTTAACCGCTCGAGGAGAAGCTATAGGTTGGGAAGCGATGCGTTTTCGTATCTCTTTTCGCCGATCCACAAATATCATGATAATTCCTAGCGGGCGGCGGTGAACCGACGCACTCAATCATGTCTCTGAAAAGTGCACCCGCTGTCTTAACGGCAAACGGCGTACAACGCACTTTCAAGAGCGAAGCTCGAGCCGCGGTCCGCCGCCTCGGCTCAGGAACCGAGGGACTAGAAAGATGATTCAAGTTAGACGCGAGGGCCATGTGTTTGACGCTCAGTACGAGGTACCGGCTCAGCGAGGAAGCAAGTTGCAGCACATGGGGTGGAGGTTGTCCCGATAGCAACCAGGCCGTGCAGCGTCCCTTAGCGAAAGGGTTATGAAAGACGTATGAGGAAAAGCTAGCAGAAAAACGCCGTCATTCTGCGATATGAGCGCTATCCGGATAGCGTTGGTCGCCGAGATGAGCAGGCCGAGGGTGTCCACGATTCGCAAGCTCAACATCGAAAACCGTTGTGTCCATCCGGTAGATAGACGTCAAGGCGACGCGCGAGGCGCAGCATGGAGTCGCTGCTGTTCAGCCACATGCAATATTCGTTGTTCGGTGTAGCCGATCGCGACAAGCGATCTCCGCGCGACGGGTCTCCGATGTGAGAGCGAGCGCGACAATACTGCAGACAGGCTGGAACGAAACCAACAAGGAAACGGCACCGTCATTCGGTTACGGGATCGTTCTGCGCGCTGCGCTGACTCACGCAGGGCACAGCAGATCCAGAGAAAGAAGTGTGCCTTGGCGGGCTTTGGGAGAGCGGTGCAGTCCATCGTGACCGCTTGGACTTCTGCGGACCGAATGAGCGTCTCGCCCGCGTGAGCGCTCGCATGAGGAAGGGATCGCCTACCGACGATGACCGTGCATACGGCCGGGCGCCGACCAATCTCGGCGACGCCCTTCCCCGTAATCATGCGGCCGAGATCATTGTCGCTAGATTCATGTTAGCTCGACCGATCGTCAAGCAGCAACAACTGCCCAGGCGCCGGATTGTCACGGCACCCGTTAGCAGGTTCGTTCATAGACGGGTCGTCAAGAAACGCTCCGATTGACCGCGGATTTGCGGCAGCGGAATCCCTAGATGAAGAATCTTGCGACGGAGCGCACTTGGCAAGGATACGGTAAAGCGCTTGCCTCGATATCTTTAAGTTTTTCGCGGCTTCAGATTTCACGCCGTTCGCAGCAGTGAGGGCGGCGATCACCTGTTCGGGCGTGATCACGGGTCGCGATAGGCGCTCGGCCGTGGCAAACGTCGAGATATACGCCGTCGCCTTCCCAGCAAGACTATGTCCTGCGGCTTCGACTAGCTGTTGCATGGCCCTTTGATGAAGTTCCGGATCGGGCCGGTAGTCAGCCTTCTTGATCGGCGCCGGTACGCCGGTGATTTGCTCGTACATCCTTTGAAGGTACGCGTGGCGCAGGCCATGCACCGTTACGCCCAATCCGGCGCGGCTGATCCCCTCCTTTTGCAGAACATGGTAGAAATGGCGATACCATTTCTTAAGCGACCAAGGCTCGGGAATCATCGACCCGGTGCGTGGGTTGGCGAGCCTGGCTGCACGGATAAGCACCTCGTACTGCCATTCGGCATCGATGGGCACAAGTCGGGGCCTGCCGCCCTTGGTGCCGTCAATCACATGGAGGTGGCCTGAAACGCGCAGACACTGCAGAGGACGCAGGAGCATGCTTTCCTGCGCGCGTAGCCCAAAGGTCGCCTGCAACTCGACTTGAATCGCGACCCAGCGATCGCGTTCGCAAAGTCGTGCGATGACGTCATTGACGTCGACGTTGGCCGCTTCCCACGATTTGTCTTCCTGCGCCACATAGTACCGGCGGTATCCATCGGGCCGCTTGATGTAGTCATCGACGGTTCCCACGAGTTGATGCTTTTTCATCCACGCTGCAAGCGTGCGCCAGTAGGTGAGCTTGTTCTCGACCGTCCCCGGCGCTTGTTCCTTCTCGGTGACCCAGAGTTTAACCAGATGGGCGATGTGTTTTTCCGAGAGGTTCCACGGCGATTGGAGCGCGAAGCCGCCCTTTCTGAGTTCGCGAAAGCCGGCGATGAGATGTCGCACGCGGTACGTCTGGGTCTTGATGGAAATCGCGTTGGAGGTCACGCGGGTCTTGCTGTGTGCTTTGGTTAGGTGGTGTTGAAAGAGTTCGGTGAGTTCTTTCGTGAGCCGCTGTGGCAGCCCGGCGTTGTCCAACAGTGCCGAAAAGTTGAGTTGGATTTTCACAGCTGTCGCATGAAAAGCGACGTTCTCACCTATCAGAAGAACGTCCCGGGGTGGTTGGAATACTGCACGCTTTGCTTTCCGGGATCTTAGAGATCAGGTTTTCGATTCACCCGGCGCAGGGAAGCACTGCGGCCTGATGATCCCGCTACGGACGAATCCGCAGCACGGCTACTTGACCGCAGCCACAAGCCTGTCGAGCCAAGCAATTCTTGTTGCGCATTTTGTTTTCGGCTGCGCGGGCCGACAGAAAGAGATGAAGAAATCCGCACCGAGGGTGCAAGTGATTTCCCGTCTCAAGAGCTTGCTCATCACGGTCGCCTCGAATCGGGACCGCGTGAATCAGACTTGGCTGTTTGCCGGAGACGAAAGGGAAGTTGACGTTCGCACTGTCCGTGCGAGGTTGTTCTCAGTCGATGAGGTCCTGCGTTTTGCTGGAAAGGCTAGCGTTCATGCGGTTCTGGTTGAACTCAGTTTCCGACATGACACGGCCAGCTCAATGGGCAGCGTCGCTGCCGTTCAGTGAGGTTGCGCTCATCGAGCGCGAAGCGTGGTACGAATGGAGTGCGCTGCACTCGGGTCGATGCGTCGTTGACGCGATAGGTGATTAGGATACTAGGCCCTGCGAAGCGCAAAGATAGATGGAAAGCTATCGATTTCAATACAGCTTTCGCCACGGGGCTCTGAATGTCCATGCAAAATCAGCCCAGCGGTGCCAACGAGTCGAAACGTTGCTCTCCATCTTGACGATTGGCGGTCTCATGCTTACCGCTTTAATGGTGTCGGTGGAATTCGCGCCCATGAGTTCGGCCCTGGAGTCGAAGTCAGAGCTCTCAAACCTCCTGGGGAAAAGGCCAGCGCTGGCGAGCCGAACGTCGAGCTTCTTCTGCTCTCGCCGCGCGACCTCAACTGAAGAAGCAGGGCGAGAACTCCGCGCCCCATCGACGTTCGACGGTTGCATCGATCAAGTGACTCGACGATGATCGCCGATCTTCTCGCGAGACTCCGCGACGCCTTGCGCGCCGCGCAGGTTGACTGGCACCTTGTCGTTGAACATCGCGAGAACGAGCGCTGGCAGGCTGGCAGGAAATTCTTTGCCCGCGCCAGGTACCACTGTGGACTGAAGGTACCGGGTTGCAGGAATTAGAAATGCGCTTTTCACTTCTTGACTGCCGCCCGACAGAATACTGTGCCCGCTCAGTGGCTCGAGTACGCCGATCCTGCGGAGGCTACAATACGCCAACCATCGCGTGTGTTGATTTGCACCGAAATCTGACCCACCGGGGTGCGAATTCAGTGCAAATCAACATCGCGTGGTCCGATTGCGCCGATCATGCACTGGCTCGATGCGCCAATCACGGAGTTGCTCGAATATGCCGGTCAGTGACAGAAGCGAGCATCCGTGAATTTGACGGCCATTGCTCGCAAAGATTACTTGCGGCCTAACAAGTATGTCCCGGCCCACTTACATTCAACTTCATAGCGGTGCGATCGTCGCCCACGTTGCGTGCTCTTGCGGCCAATGATGAGGCAACGTGGTGTATGTGTAATAGCCTCGACGATCCTGCCTGCCTTAGTCGAAGCGATTAGACGTACTGCACGGGGGCAGAACGGTACTGCCGCACGATGTCATCGTGCGTTAGGAGCACGATGCCTTCCGAGATCGCCTGAGCGATTAGCATCCGGTCAAACGGATCTCCGTGAATCGGCGGAAGCTGCAGTATCTCGAGGGCGTGATGAGCTTCGATCGAGAGCTCGTTGTATCCGGCGTCGAGAAGATTCGTTCGAAAAACGCGGGCATCGAGTTGGAAATCGGGACTTCGGAGCGAGCCCTTGATCACGATCTCCCAGATACTCTGAACACTGAAATAAAGCGTGTTGTTCGGATCTTCGATCAAACTGCGCGCTTGCCCGGACAGCGCCGGATCATCGCTCGCCGCCCAGATGAGCAGATGCGTATCGAGAAGAAGTTTCACTTCGACTTGCCCTCGAACATATCAGCAATCTCGTCCGCACCCATCGTATCGAAGTCAGCAGGCACCTTCAGCTGCCCCTTCATGAATCCAATACGTCTGCGCGGCTTCTCCGCCTCCGTGTCTATCCTGACAACCTTGACCAACGGCTTGCCCGCTTTCGCGATAACGAACGGCTGTCCGCCATTCACCGTCTCATCGATGAGCTTTGAGAGGTTGGTCTTCGCTTCGTGCATGTTGAATACGCGCATCTAGATCTCATTAAACTTAGTTCAATGGACTTAGTTTAGCTCGTGAATCGCGATGGTGCAACGGCATCGCATCCTCGGCCCCGGGGCGCCCAGCCATTATTTTTGACGGACGAGCCTACAACTCTCGAACGACTACACCGGTACCGCGGTCGTGGTACAACGTGGAGGCTGGCCGCCGGAACTCACGACGACAGGGTTGTTGTCGGCCGGCGCCCGCTTCAAGAAAGGCCGCGTCAAAAGCTACCCAAAATTTTGAGGGTTTTTGCTTGCTCGACTGCGCATGCTAGATACAGTGGACCTGAGCAGTGGGCCCCGTCTACCGAGGCGGCCGTGCACAATCGATAAGCCGTCCCAATGCCCTGATTGACGCGTTCTCGCACCAAGGGCCATCGAATCGCAACCGGTGATGAAGGAACGGTCAAACATTGAAAATCTACCTCGGTCATACCTGCGCTCTCGGTTTTGCGTCTCAAAGGTCGCGCACTCGCAATTGTCGGACTGTTATTTCACGTCTTATTCGAGTCAACTGTGCCAAGGCAGATTTTTTAAAAAAAATTGGGGCACGGTTTGTGCTCTAGCGTCACCGATAGTAAAGTAGCGCCCGCATAACATGCAAATGCATGCCATTTGCACAAATTTCGAGGTGAATGACGCCTCCATACTGTTGATTCCGTGGCCAATTGCATGCGCAGCAAACCCATCGTCGTCGACCTCGACGGCACGCTCATCCGTTCAGACGTACTGGTTGAAAGCGGGTTTGCGTTCCTAAGGGCATTCCCACTTCGATTCTACGCACCGCTCCTGTGGCTCGCGCGCGGGGGCAAGGCCATGCTGAAGACGCGCCTTGCGGAGCACGCGAATATCGATGTGAGCGTTCTTCCCTACGACCCCGAACTCATCGCATGGCTGAGCGAGGCGCGCGAATCGGGACGCTCACTCGTGCTTGCCACTGCGAGTCACGAACGCTTCGCCAAGGGCATCGCCGATCACCTAGGGATCTTCGACACCGTTTTCGCGACCAACGAGACGATCAATCTTTCGGCCGGAAAGAAACGCGACGCCCTGGTCGCCGAATACGGCGAAAAGGGCTTCGACTATGTCGGCAACTCCCATGACGACGTTCCAGTCTGGCAGGCCGCAGATTGCGCGTACGTGGTCAATCCGCTTCCCGGCGTGGCGCGCGCGGCGCACGGCAACGGCAATGTGGAGCGCGTGTTCGAGAGCCGCCCGTCGACGCTCAGAGTGTGGGCGAAGTCGCTGCGGCTGCACCAGTGGCTCAAGAATTTGCTGATCTTCCTGCCGCTGCTCGCCGGGCATTTCGCGGACGACTCGCACCGCGTGCTCGCCGCGATCATCGCCTTTATTACTTTCGGTATGTGTGCGTCGAGCGTCTATCTGCTCAACGACCTGCTCGATCTCGAGGACGATCGCCACCACCCGGTGAAGCGCAAGCGTCCGCTCGCCGCAGGCGCGATGCCGCTGCTTGTGGGCCTCACGCTTTTCCCCGTGTTGCTGTTCGCGGCCTTCGGAATTGCATTCGCCTTCCTGCCGTGGCGGTTTGGCGCCGTGCTCGGCGGATATTACGTGCTCACGCTCGCCTATTCGACGGTGCTCAAACGCCGCGTGATGGTCGACGTGGTCGTGCTCGCGGGGCTGTACACGGTGCGCATCGTCGCCGGAACCGCTGCCATCGGCGCCCATCTGACGTTCTGGCTGCTCGCGTTCTCGATGTTCATCTTCCTGAGCCTGGCGCTCGTCAAGCGCTACGCCGAACTCCATTCGATGAAAGAGCGCGGCCTCGTGAAAACCCGCGGACGAGGTTACGTCGCGAGCGATTTGTCGCTGATCTCGTCTCTCGGTACATCCTCGGGCTATCTCGCTGTTCTCGTGCTGGCGCTGTACATTCAGGATCGTGGCACCACGGCGCTCTATCGCCATCCGCAGATCATCTGGCTCGCGTGCCCGTTGCTGCTTTACTGGATCAGCCGAACGTGGATCATCGCGCACCGCGGCGGCATGGACGACGATCCCATCGTATTCGCCGCGCGCGACCGGACGAGCCTGTGCGTCATCACCTTGTGCGCGCTCATTTTCTGGCTGGCGATCTGAGCCATGACCAAGCTCCTGTCCTGGGGACGCTATCCCAAAGCGCCGCAGCAGCCGCATGCGGTCGCATGGCGCGACATGACCGCGCGCGTGCTGCGGGATGCCGCCGGGCCGGGCACCACCCTGCCCTTCGGCAACGGGCGCAGCTACGGCGACAGTTGCCTGGCCGCGTCGGGACATGTCGTGCAAATGCTGCCTCTCGACCGGGTCATCGATTTCGACCCGGAAACCGGCGTGCTGCGAGCGGAAGCTGGCATCACGCTCGAGCAGATTCTCGAAATCGCGATCCCGCAAGGCTGGATGCTGCCGGTCACGCCCGGCACCAAGTACGCCACGCTAGGGGGCGCGATCGCCAACGACGTGCACGGCAAGAATCATCATGTGCGCGGCACGTTCGGGCGGCACCTCAACGCGTTCTGTCTGTTACGCAGCGACGGCGCGGAAATGGTCTGCACACCTTCCAACCACGCGGCGCTGTGGGAAGCGACCATTGGCGGTCTCGGGCTGACGGGCATCGTCATCTGGGCGGAACTCCGGCTGATTCCGGTGCGTTCGAGCCTCATAGACGTGACGAGCATCCGCTTCGGCAATCTCGACGAGTTTTTCGCGCTGTCCGAAGAACTCGATGCGCGGCACGAGTACAGCGTCTCCTGGGTCGATTGCCTGAGCCGCGGCAGCGCGCTGGGACGTGGCATCTTCATGGTCGGCGATCATTCGATCCACGGCCGCCTCGAAGTCGATCGCCGCAAAAAACACACGGTGCTCGTGACGCCGCCCTTCTCACCGATCAACGGCGCGACGCTGCGCGCGTTCAACGAACTTTATTTTCGCCGTCAACGCGACGATCGCGTATGGTCGCGTGTCGGCTACGACGGCTATTTCTATCCGCTCGACAGTCTGCTCCAGTGGAACCGAATCTACGGCCGCGCAGGCTTTCAGCAATACCAATGCGTCGTGCCGGGCGAATGCTCACGCGAAGCAATCCGCGCCATACTGCAGGCCATCTCGGCAAGCGGCACCGGCTCGTTTCTCGCGGTGCTGAAGCGCTGCGGAGACATTGCGTCGCCGGGACTGCTGTCGTTTCCGATGCCCGGCGCGTCGCTCGCGCTCGACTTTCCGCAGAACGGGGCGCGTAACGGCCCGTTGTTCGCCACGCTCGACCGAATCGTGCGGGAAGCAGGCGGCCGACTTTATCCGGCGAAGGACGCGCACATGTCAGGCTCGGACTTTCGCACGGCCTTTCCACGCTGGCAGGAATTGGAAGCGCTGCGCGATCCCGCGCTCTTGTCGCGCTTCTGGGAACGAGTGACCACATCATCATGAAGAACATCGTCATCATCGGTGCGACGTCGGCGATTGCCATCGCCTGCGCACGCGTCTGGGCGGGCAAGGGCGCGCGCTTTTTCCTCGTCGCACGCAACGGCGAGCGGCTCGAACAGGTCGCCGCGGATCTCACCGCGCGTGGCGCAAAGCTCGCCGTGTGCCACCGGCTCGACGTCGACGATCTGAACGCGCATGCCGCAATGCTCACGCAATGCGTGGCAGAGCTCGTTTCGCTCGACGTCGTGTTGGTCGCGCCGGGCACGCTGCCCGATCAGAAAGCCTGCGAAGCCGATCCGGCCGTCGCGGTGCGCGAGTTCAGCACGAACGCTACCTCGCTGATTGCGCTGCTCACACCGCTCGCGAACACGCTCGAAGGCCAGCGTCACGGCGCGCTCGCGGTGATTTCGTCGGTCGCGGGCGATCGCGGACGGCCGTCGAACTATCTTTACGGCAGCGCAAAGGCGGCGCTTTCCGCGTTTCTCGAAGGCTTGCGCGCGCGGCTGTTCAAGGCGGGCGTCCACGTGCTGACCATCAAGCCGGGCTTCGTCGCCACGCCGATGACCGCCGGCCTGCCGCTGCCCGGGCCGCTCGTCGCTACACCTGACAAGGTCGCGAGCGATATCGTGCGCGGCATCGACAGGAAGAAGAACGTGCTTTATACGCCGTGGTTCTGGTGGGGCATCATGACGATCATCCGTAATGTGCCGCAGTTCCTGTTCAAACGAGCGTCCTTGTGAGTGCATCGAAGGTGTCGCGTGGACAACTCACGTGGCATCATTTGCTGCTCGTGCTGGGCGTGTTCACGGTGGTCACCACGACCGTTGGCGTGGTACGCCATTTCACGCCCGTGCCGCTCGGAGATCAGTGGGACGGCACGATCGGTTTCTATCTGCGCACCCAGCAGGATCCGCTCGGCGCCTGGTTCGAGCAGCACAACGAGCATCGCCTGATCTTTTCGCGCATTCTTTTCTATCTCGACGTCCGTTACTTCGGCGGCAGAAACGTTTCCTTGCTTGCGGCCAATATCGCGCTGACCGGCCTGATCGCGCTCACGATCGTGCATGTTGCGTTGAGCCGCATGGCGCTTTCGGGCGCTCGAAGGCTCGGTCTGACCGGGGCGACCCTCATCTTCACGTTCTCGTGGATGCAGTTCGAGAACTTCACGTGGGGGTTTCAGAATCAGTGGTTTGCTGTATGCCTCTTCGCCCTCTGGACATTCGAAGCAGTCGAGCGATGCGCCGACCGGCTACGCTCGGGCGACCGTACGCAGGGGAACGGCTGGCTGCTGGCGGCGTGGCTCTGCGCGATCGCCGCCGCTATCTCGATGGCGAGCGGATTGCTCGCGATCGCCGTGGCGGCCATGCAAGCAGCGCACCGCCGCATCGGAGCCGCGCGCGTTGGCCTCACGCTTCTCGTCGGCGCCGCGACCTGGCTGCTGTACCTGCGCCACTGGCATCCTGCGGATGCGTCCTTTGATGCGCTCGCAGTCGCGCAGGGGCATCCGGTCCGCCTCGTCGAATATGTGCTGCTATATTTGGGCTCCGGCGGCTCACACACGCCTTTGGCGTATGCGGGCGCTTATGTCTGGGGCATCATCGTGGCATTGGCAGTGCTTGTGCAGGCGCTCGGGCTGTTCGTCAGCGCTGAACAGGCGCTCGGATCGCACATCGCGTTCGCCCTGTTCGGCACGGCCAACGCGCTGATGACGGCATCGGGACGGCTCGTCTACGGCATGGAATCGGCGCTTGCGTCGCGCTATACGACCATTTCCCTGCTATGCGCCCTGACGCTAATGCTGTTCTCACTCGCCAATTCGAAGAGTGTGCGTGGCCGCCGCATGACCGTCCTGGCGGGGTGCATCGCGATCGCGACGCTCGTCGTGTTTCAGTGGCTCTCCCTGCGCGGCGGGGAAAACGAGCGATATGAACGCAACGTCAGCGGCCTCGCCCTGCGCGCACACGTGTACGATAGCGCGGTGACGAAGCCCGTCTATCCTTTCGAGGACCGGCTGATCCGGACCGCCAAAGAGGCGGAAGCGGCCGGTCTGAGCATTTTCTCGCCGCATCAGAAGGATTTCTACGTTGCGCCCGCGCACGTTCCGGCGTCCGCGCGCTGTGACGGCTACGTCGATCACGTTTGGCTCACCGGGACGTCGGGCATCTATGGCGCCTCCGGCTGGATCTACAATGCTGAGTCGCGGCAGGTGCCTAGGGACGTGATCGTGGTCAATCCGGACGGAGATTCGATCGGGACCGGCGTCAGCGGAGGCCCGCGCGACGACGTTCGCGCCATGCACGGCGACGATGCCCGCTTCTCTGCCTGGACCGCATTTTTCGCTGCGTCACCCGAATCCGTGTTCCGCGTGACGGGGCGGCTGAGCAACGGCACCTTCTGCTCGATGCTCGGCACCACCGTCGGACACACACCCTGATTGCGAAGGCGAGCCTTCGCGAATTGACGGAACCGAATTGACGCAATCAAACGACAACCAACGCATGAAAGACACCCGTATCGTGCTTCCCGGCGGCGCAGGCCTCGTCGGCCAGAACCTCGTCGCCCGACTGAAGGCGCAGGGCTACCACAATCTCGTCGTACTCGACAAATTCCGCGCGAATCTCGGCATCCTGCGCGCGACGCATCCCGACGTGACGGCCATCTACGCGGACCTCGCCGAGCCCGGCGGCTGGGAGCAGCACTTCGAAGGCGCGGATGTCGTCGTGATGCTTCAGGCGCAGATCGGCGCGCCCACACTGGAGCCGTTCATCCGCAACAACATCACTGCGACGCGCCATGTGCTTGCGGCGATCAAGCAATACGAGGTGCCGTACACGGTGCACATCAGTTCGTCGGTGGTGAACTCCGTTGCGAACGATTTCTATACCGACACAAAACGTGAACAGGAAGAGATCGTGGTGGCCTCGGGCATCGACTGCGTCGTGCTCAGGCCCACGCTCATGTTTGGCTGGTTCGACCGCAAGCACCTTGGCTGGCTCTCGCGTTTCATGCAACGCGTGCCCGCGTTTCCGATTCCCGGCAGCGGCAAGTACATGCGCCAGCCGCTCTATGTCGGTGATTTCTGCAACGTGATCATCAGTTGCATCGACTCACGGATCAAGGGCTCGGCCTACAACATTTCGGGCCTTGAGCGAGTCGATTACATCGACATCATCCGTCAGATCAAACGCGCCACGCGCGCGCGCTGCGCCATCATCAAGATTCCCTACGGTCTCTTCGATGTGCTGTTGCGCATCTACGCGATGTTCGACAAGAACCCGCCGTTCACCTCCGATCAGTTGAAAGCGCTCACCGCAGGCGACGAATTCGAAGTGATCGACTGGCCGGGCATCTTCAGGATTCGCCCGACCCCGTTCGCGAACGCGATGGACGAAACCTTCAACGATCCCACCTACAGCCATATTGCACTCGAGTTTTGAGCGGAACGAGAACATGAGCGGAGAACGCATCGCAGTACTCGGAGCCGGGCCAATGGGTCTCGGCGCCGCCTACCAACTGGTGAAGGACGGCAAGCGGCCTGTCATCTTCGAAGCTGACGATCGCGTCGGCGGCATGGCGGCATGCTTCGATTTCAGTGGATTGTCGATCGAACGCTACTACCATTTCCATGCGATCTCGGATCACGCATTCCTTAAGGTGCTCGACGAACTCGGGCTCGCCGACAAGATGCAGTGGCGTGAAACGAAGATGGGCTACTACTACCAGGGCCGCGTGCAGGCGTGGGGCAATCCGGTCGCGCTGCTGAAGTTCAAGGGGCTTTCGTTCGTCGCGAAATTCCGCTATGGACTACACGCTTTTCTTTCGACCAAGCGCAACGACTGGAAGCCGCTGGATAAAGTGGAAGCGACCGGCTGGATTCGCCGCTGGATCGGCGAGGAAGCATGGGAAGTGCTGTGGCGGCGTCTGTTCGACTACAAGTTCTACGACTACGGGTACAACTTGTCCGCGGCGTGGATTTGGAGCCGGATTCGGCGCATCGGCCGCTCGCGCTATAACCTCTTCCACGAGAAGCTCGGCTTTCTCGAAGGCGGGTCGGACACGCTGCTCCAATGCATGCGCCGCTATATCGAAGCCAACGGCGGTGAGTTCCGGCTGTCGACAGCGGCTCAAAAAGTGGTAATTGAGAACGGTGCGGTAAAAGGCATCGAGGCGAACGGCGAGTTTCATTCGTTCGACAGAGTCATCAGCACAATTCCGTTACCCTATGTGCCGCGCGTCATGCCCGATCTGCCGTCGAACATTCTCGACGCCTTCAAGAGCGTGAAGAACGTCGCGTGCGTCTGCGTCATCGCGAAGCTGAAGAAGCCGGTGACGGAGAACTTCTGGCTCAACACCAACGATCCGGAAATGGACATTCCAGGTATCGTCGAATACACGAACTTGCGGCCGCTCGATCAGCACATCGTCTATGTGCCGTTCTATGTGCCCGGCGAGCATCCGAAGTATCAGGAGCCGGACGGCATATTCATCGACAAGACGAAGCGCTATCTCATGAAGATCAATCCAGCGTTGACGGCTGACGACTTCATCGATGTACGCGCGAGCCGCTATCGCTTCGCGCAGCCCATCTGCGAACCCGGCTATCTGGATCGTCTGCCGCCGATTCAACTACCGGTGGAGGGCCTGCTGGTCGCCGATACGTCGTACTATTATCCGGAGGATCGCGGTATTTCGGAGAGCATCGATCTGTCGCGCAAGATGGCCAGGATGCTATGACGCGTGCCCATACCGTCGTCGCGAAGACTTTCGTCTCGAAGCAGTTCTTCGTGTTCCTGTTGACCGGCGGCTTTGCGGCCGCGGTCAACTGGGGAAGCCGCATCGTCTTCAATTTGTGGATGCCCTATTCGGCGGCGATCGTTGTCGCGTATGTCGCGGGGATGATCACAGCATTCGTTCTCGCGAAGATCTTCGTGTTTCGGCAGAGCACGCAAAGCGCTGGGCGCTCCGTGTTATTTTTCACGCTTGTGAATCTCGTGGGGATATTGCAGACGTGGGCCGTCAGCGTTGGGCTCGCCTACTATGTCTTTCCGCGGCTCGGCATCACTTGGCACGATCGCGAGATCGCGCATCTGATCGGAGTAATGATTCCGGTGTTCACGAGCTATATCGGTCATAAGAAATTCAGCTTTAAACACTGAGCCCTCGACGGCTCGCCGCGCCATCTTCTTCCGGACCAACCGCTTTTCGATGCAGCCCAAGCTTCCATCAGATGCGAACGTCTCAGTTGCTGCCGATCGTGGCCGGATGACGGGCGCGTGCGCGATCGCGCACGGTGTGCTCGGTGCGCTATTTTTCGTGGCGGTGATACTTTGCTATCTGCCGCTCGCGCCGGGCTTTCCGATCGACAGCCTGGACTCCGCCTGGCAATACGCCATGAACGAGGCGATTGCGCGGCATCTCGTCATCGGCCGCGACATCATCTTCACTTTTGGACCATTCGCCCCGGTCTATACGCGCCAGTACCATCCCGCCACTGACGCTCTCGGCATAGCGGGCAATCTGCTAACCGGTCTGGGCTTCGCGGCAGGCCTGCTGTGCCTGGCCGCGAACAGCCGGAAATGGCCGCTCCCGTTCGTACTGGCAGGTCTTTACACGAGCGTGCTGCTCGACCCCCTCTACCTTGCGATTCCGCCCTTGCTGCTGTTCGTTACAGCGCGCCTCACGGTCGCCCACGGCAAGCGTTTCGCGCTGCATGCCACGTGGCTGACGGATGTCGCGCAGGCGCTGCTAGCGGCATCGCTCGGGCTACTTCCGCTCGTCAAGGGTTCCTTCGGCGCGCTCAGCCTGGTGATCGGCGGGCTGTCGTTTCTGCTGCAATGGCGCCGCAGTCCGTCGCGCGCTCTGTGCGGCGTCGTACTCTTCGCGCTCACACTGTGTGGCGGATGGGTCGCGGCGGGCCAGCCCTTCGCAGCGTTGCCGCACTACTTCATTTCGATGCAGCCAATCATCTCCGGCTACACGGACGCAATGTCCTTGTCGGGACGCCCCGCGGAGATGTGGCTCTATGGGGGAGTCGCGATCATTGCGCTGTGGCTGAGTTTTCGCTGGGCAAGTCGGAGCGGCAGGTTCGTTGCATGCACCGTGACGTTAGGCCTGGCGATCAGCCTGTTCATCGTGTTCAAGGCGGGGTTCGTCCGTCACGATGCGCACGCGCTCATCGCGTTCGGCACTTTGCTTTTCATAGCGATTTTCGTAGCTTTCGAGTGCCCGCCCGTTGGAGCGCTGGTACTCGTTATATTGGCAGTGACCGCCGAATATCACGCGGACAATCGGTACTTCGACCGCCATACGTTGCCGACGCGCGTTTCGAACACGCTGAGCGCAATCGGTCGCGGCATCGGCGAGCGTCTAAACGGCGGCCTGGCGCTACGCGCGCACTACGATGCGAGCATCAATGCCATTCGCCAAGCGCTTCCACTGCCGTCGCCGGGCGGGTCGTGGGACGTGTATCCGGTCAGCCAGAACGTGCCGCTCGCCAATGGCGTCGCATGGTCGCCACGGCCGGTGTTTCAGAGCTACTCCGCATACGGTGCGCAACTCGCCCAAGTGAACGCGGCACACTTGCTGTCCGGTAAGGGACCGACCAACGTCCTGTTCGGTGTGTCACCGATCGACCGGCGTCTACCCGCCTTCGACGATAGTCTGAGCTGGCTCGGCTTGCTCGGCGGCTATCGGCTGGAAGGTCGCGCAGGCGATTTCCTCGTGCTGCGGCGCGACTCGTCGGCCATTCGGCCAGCTGAACTCGTTCCGCTCGCAAGCATGGAGACGAAGCTCGGCGAATTCGTGCTGTTGCCCGCTTCCGCAGATCCGCTTTGGGTGACGATCGACCTTGCACCGTCGTTGGCAGGAAAGATCGCGAACATTCTTCTCGCCATTCCAGAGGTGACCATCGAGCTTTCGTTCGCGGATGGACATATCGAGTCGTTTCGCTACATCTCATCGATCGGCGCGACGAGTTTCCTGATCTCTCCTCTCGTGCGCAACACCGCCGACTTCGCGACGCTGATTGCGACGGCCGGGCGAGCGCCGACGCTCGATCGACCCGTTGCGATCCGCATCGTCCCACATGTGCGCTCGAGCATCTTCTGGGCGAAACGCGTGCCGGTGCAAATCTCGCGCATGCGGATACCGCAGGCAACAAGTCAGTGAGCACCGTGTTCGTCGATTGAAATTCTGGGCGCGATCGCTCGTTCGCGCTCACACACTCGAAACCAGCTGGTCCTGCATGCACCGATGCCAGTAGATCACCCGACACAATTTAAAACTAAAATCGGGTAGGCTTAGGCCGTACTTGCACGTCATTCAATACGTAGACCGGCAACTGCTTCGACTGCAGTCAAGTAGCGGGGCCGTTCGTTTCAATATATGCAACCTACATTCGGAGGAACCGTTCCCGTGCAACCGACAGGCTTACACCCTTTGCTTCGCAAATGGAGATCTAAATGGAGAATGTCGATTTCAACTCCCGGTATTGGGATGGTTCATACGATTGGAATGGCGGTGGCGAAGAATGGAGTGAGATGTGGGGCGGAAGCCGGGCGCAATGGCTCGGTTCGCTATATCCGCGGGTGAGCGCTTTTTTACCTGCGAAGAACGTTCTGGAAATCGCGCCCGGTTTCGGCAGATGGACTAGATTTCTGCTTGCGGCAAGCGACAGTTACCAAGGCATCGATCTTTCGCAGGAATGCGTGGACGCCTGCATCCGACGCTTTGAGAATGCACCGCACGCACGGTTCATGAAGAATAATGGCTCGTCGCTCGAAACCGTGGCCGATGGCTCGATCGATTTCATTTTTTCTTTCGATTCGCTGGTGCATGCATCGACCGATGTACTCGACGCCTATATTCCGCAGATCATCGCCAAACTCAGCTCTCGGGGTGCGGCCTTCATTCACCATTCCAACTGGCTCGATGCTGGCAAAGGGCTTCCGAACGATCACGGCCGTGCAATCGATGTCTCGCATCGTGCAGTGCTCGACACGATTGATTTGCACGGCGGCCGCATGTTGATACAGGAGATGATCAACTGGGGCGCAGGTCCTTGCACGGATTGCCTGACGACATTCTGCAGACGTGAAGCATATTCTGGCTGGGAATCCACTTCGCTGGAGAATAGCGAATTCATGCACGAGGGAAACTATATCCGGCAGTTTCAGAGCCCCTACTCGCATATCGCCATGCTGGGAAACAGGCTTTGACGCGACACTCTCTGGCCGCCGCAGGATTTCAATAAATTGATTTCGCCCGTCCAACGACGGCTCTTCGACTCGCCAAGGAAACAGAATGAGCGCGCAATGTCCGAGTCTGCAGGAACAGGTTTTATCGAAGCACTGGCGGGAAAGAACGAGTCGTTTCCAATACATCGGGCAATGTCTGAGCCATTATTACGAAGCAGCGCTGAACCGCGAGATATCGGCGAGCGAGACGATGTTCAACGAATGGTATCTGGAAATCGGATGCAGCGCGGTTCAGGTGATTGTCAATGCCTACTTAAGCAGTTTCGTACATCGGGTCAATACTGTCCTGGATCTCCCTTGCGGACATGGCCGCGTGCTTCGGCACTTGATGGCCCTGTTCCCTGATGCGCGCATTCATGCATGCGACCTCGATCGCTCCGGAGTGGATTTTTGCTGTGATGTGTTAGGTGCTGCCAAAGGCATTTATTCGAAGGAAGAGCTGTCGGAAATCGAATTTCCCGAGGAATACGACCTGATCTGGGTTGGATCGCTATTCACTCACACATCGCGTCCGGTCATGAAACGATGGCTGACGCACCTTTCGCGATTTCTCAGTCCGACTGGAATCATCGTTGCCACTGCGCATGGTAGATGGTGCGAGATATTGGGCGAGAAACTCAAATATATCAACGACGAGGCGTGGGCCGGCATTGTTCTGGATTATCGGAGCAGCGGTTTCGGCTATAGAGACTATGAGCGAAAGGAAAATCACGACTATATCGAAGGGAGCTACGGCGTATCACTCTCGAAAGCGTCGGAGCTGATTCGGGATGTCGAATCCATAGGAAATCTGCGCATATTTTCCTATGTCGAACGAGGCTGGGCCGATCATCAAGATGTCATCGTTTTCGGCAGGCCTGGTTTCGCGAGCTAAATGATGAGATAAACAGAACAGAAGCTTCGCAACGCAATTGATATGTGTGGGTTAGAAAGGAGAACGTTTTGGACCGTACTGAGATTTATCAGAGTATCGAATCAGGCGCTTCGAGCGGCGATGTTTTCGCTGCCCTGAGAAAACTGCCGGTCGATGCCGTTGCTGATGCACTGCTCTATATTCCGCCGGAATATAGCAAGGCTCGAGAGGCACTGCCACGAATGGCTACCGACGAAGTACAGGACAGTTGGACTGGCAGTCACGGCTACCCGCTTCTGCTGCAAAGTGCAGCCTTCGTACGCGTTCTGGAAAACGGCTATCGGCGCTACGCCAATCGATCACTGGATGACGCCCGGATCCTCGACTATGGATGTGGCTGGGGCCGCCTGCTACGCCTGATGTATAAGTTCACTGCGCCCGAGAATCTCCATGGTTGCGATCCGTGGGACCGCTCGATTGCCTTGTGTCGGGAAAGCGGCCTCGCAGCCAACTTGATCCAGTCCGCCTACATTCCGACGGAACCGCCTTTTCCAGGCGAGCGGTTCGATCTGATCTACGCATTCTCGGTGTTCACGCACCTCTCCGCGAGAAGCGGTAAGGCAGTGATGGACGTGTGCCGCCGATCGATTGCCGACAACGGCTTGATGGTCATTACCATTCGGCCTCAGTCGTATTGGGAGATCCACGACCAGAAACAAAATATTGTGGACGTGAAAGCTATGCAGCGCGACCACGCGGTGAATGGCTTCGCTTATACACCGCACGGCCGTGAGCCAATCGATGGTGACATCACCTACGGCGATACGTCGATGACACTCGACTATATCAGGGAGAACTGGAAGGGCTGGAATGTGGCCGGCGTCGAATTCAATCTTCAGGACGCGTATCAGACGATCGTGTTCTTGCGACCGGTGTGAGTGCGGGACACGACAGTCGCTAGCCATTCGGCAATGGCTAGCGAGATACAGCGAACGTCACGGCATTGAATCAACGCCGGTCCACAGACGGCGATGGTCGGCTTGCGTAGATGATCGAATTGAGGATTGTTCAACCGCCCAGCAGAGAGCAACAAGCCAAGTCAAGCCAAACAGTAAAGCACCTGGATGCAGTTGATCGGCATTTCGCACCGGGTCAATGATCCATGCCACGAGGAAATACAGAAGCCAGAGCACGTATAGCACTTTTCCCAAACGTGGCCATTCTTCCGAAATATACATTGCTCCTGCAATGCCGAGCATCATCACCGACGCGTATGAATGGTGATGAGTCACGCCGATCTGGGTAATCAGCAGCGTCATCATGACGAGCCCAACCACGCCGCACAACGCAAGTCGGACAGCGAGCGGATCTGCACGTCTGCGTCCCGGGAGGATGGATGCGAGCACGATACCCACAACTCCAAACGATGCAATACCAATAGTACGCGATACAACTATGAAGTCGATGGCACGCTGACTGCCGAGCATCGTCGGGCTCGCGGTGTCAATGGGCCGGCCGAACGGTCCCATGCGACCCCAAACGTCGACGAGCAGCCGAAACGATTGCTCCTTCCTATACACCCACTGCGACCAGCCCAACGCTTTGAGATGCTCTGTCACACTTGCAAGCACGGACTTTGAGCGATGATCGAAGCCGAGATCATCCGCGAGTTGAAACCGCGTTAATGCATTTCCACCGGGTTGTACGAAATGAGTCCAGTAGAACCAGGGAGCGAACACCACAACCGCGACGACGGTACCGATCAGCAAGATCTTCGCGTCGCGCATGCGCAAGGTCGGCGCAAACATCAAAAGGAAAGCAGCGGCTGCGATCGCGTTTCCAGCATGAGCCAAGTACGCAAGCGCGAACGCGAGCGGGATCAGACCCAGATTGGGGCGCGATGCATATTTATCTCTCGGCATGCTGAGCATCACCCCGACCGCCAGAATGACGTAGGCGGCGCCCAAGAGTTTGCCCCAAGTGTAAACGGTATTAAATAGCAGGAATGGCGAGACAGCGACTATGTAAAAGAAAAGACGCGGATGACTCAATCGCAGCTTTCGCATCAACCAGACGAGCACCGGCATCCAGAAACTCAACAGCGTGATCGCAGCAACGCTGTCGCCTTCATATGCGAAATCAAGCCCGAACAAGTGAGTCAGCGGATGGATGATCAGTGTTTGCGGAAGAATTAACAGCAGCGTAAGCAGGGGCGTTCGATCATCGAACAGCCATGCACCGGCGGTAAGCGACTGATTCGAAGTGCGTCGTACGAAGGATTCCGCAAAAAAGACCGGGTTCTGATTGTCCACAGACCAACTCAAAGGCGAGAACAACCCGTTGACTGCCCAACGTCCACCGCCACTGTCGGCGCCACACACGAACGCGACCAAGGTCATTGAAACAGCTAACCAGCAAAAGAGGGGGAGACGTAGCTCTGAAATCAGTTCGTTCCACGTACTTCGCCGCCTGACGTACGAATAGGCGACGACAGCCGCCGAAAGAGTGAATAGCGCAACCGCGGCAGACTCAGCGAGTTTGGCTTGGGCAACTCCAAATACAAAGACGATCATCCCAGCTGCACCTGCGCTCAGAGCCCCAACTCCGAATGAATCCAGTCGATAGCCCCATGCGCGACACGAGAGCGCGGAAGCCAGGAAAATCGCGCAGAAGATGAACCAGGTCGCGAACACGACAAGGCCCTTCGCATAGAATCCGGAATGAGCATAGTACATCGCACGAGACACCGCGAACGGGGTCGCTACGCCGATGTACGAGCCACCGGTTGCTGCTCGCGCCACCGCAACGAGGCGGACCTTGCCACCGCAGAAACCTTCGGGGATCTTCCGATAAGCAACGCTCCACTCGTCGAATGTCTGCGTGCTTGATATAACGAGGTAGGCTCCGTTGGCCATACACTCGATTCGGATATCGTCTGCATCTGGATATCCCCGCTCGCCTCCACGTGCGTAAGGCACGGCGATGTAGTCCGGTGCTACGAATGGAGGGCTCGCAACGCTCCCTTGAGTGACGCCACCCGGCCGCCAGCTTCTGAACGCAGTAAACTCGGGCGTGTCCTCAAAACTTGGCGGAACTTGAAGCGGCGGCAGTTTCTCCGAGAATTTCGGGAAATCCCCGGTGACGCTCCAACTGTTTCCGGCGCCGATCAGTGGCACCGGTGCAGAGTTCTGCGTTGCGTTGACTAGAAAAGCTACAAACATCGCTCCAATCAGACCAGCCACAAACAGGAAAAAACGCGATGGAAGCGAAAGCTTTGGCATTGTGAGGTGAAAAACGAGTGGCCGAACTGTCGCGGCATCATACAGCAAATCCCTCTTGACCAAAGCATACTCATCTGACGAGTCAAAAGTGGATTGAAGCCATCGGTATTCGTTCCGCGTGTCCAAGAGCTTGCGCTTGTCGCGAACAGCCCTGCGTCGAGACGGGCCGCCGTTGCTTCTCCAGAACGTCATTCCGCGATTCCTTGCTGAATCGTGGCAGCAACTGTCGTGCGGGGACTAACGTCAAACAGCCGACGCGTTGTATCGCTTCGTCCGTCTAAATCGAATAATGGCCCGTCCCAACCGATTACCAGGCGTCTCAATCAGGGTGTAGGTAATCCATGAGATGAGTGTCACGAGGGAAAGGGCCAAGGCAATCGATAGACCGTAGGAAACGGTAACGTACGGTACCTTGTTATATATCACCGCAAACACTTTCGACAGTGAATAAATCGTCACGGCGTGCGACAAATACACGGAGTAGCTAATTTTTCCGTAGAATCGCGTCACTGAGTTGACGAGAAACCTGGGGGCCGATATCGACAACCCGAGCAGCAGCACACCATAATTGATCGCCTCGATAGTTAGCGGATCAACGGCACCGAAGGGAATCAATCCATATGAAATTGAAATCAGGACAACGATCGCGCCTGCAACCAGGAGATATCCCAAGCCAAAATGACTCGCCGTTCTCACATCCATCAACCGATAAATGCGGTACACGCAGATGCCTAAGACGAAGGTCGGAAGATGATAAAGAAGGCTGAGATTGAAATAGGTGTTCGCAAGCGACGGATTGTTCACCAGCGTCGGAAGAGCGGCTTGCCAGGCCGCACGAACTAAAAGGGCGACGAGAAAGAGTGCCCCGGCCCGCCCTACATTGCTTGCGATCCGAAATATGGCGGGAAAGAGGACGTAAAAGAGCATTTCCACGCCGATGGTCCAACTGGCCCAAACGAATCCTTGTTCTTTGCCCGGAAAAAGGTTCAGCAAAAAGAATGCGCTACGCGCGATCTCTGATACTGAGTGCTGAACCCCGTAAAGCGCCCAGTCCCTGATGCAGTAGACGATGATCCAAAGATAGAAAAGCGGTGCTATGCGAAAGAAGCGCCGAATGATGTAGTTCAGGAGCGGTGTAGCTTCGTTTTCCTTACGCGTGTCCATTGAAAGACACAGCGTGAAGGCGCTTACCACGAAGAACAGCGTCACACCCGACCCGCCGAATGCTGTAAAGGGTGCAAGCCAGCGGGGTGCGACCGCACGAGGATCCGTGATCAGGCTGAAGTGAAAGGACAGGACATATAGCGCCGCGAAGCCTCTCATGGAGTCGATGAAATCGAGCTTGGGAGGTTGCGGCGTTGAAGCTTCCGCCACGCTGGTCAATCCAGGTGCGGATCGAAGGCCTTTTGCCATGACGACCACAGGTATTGTCCCCTTCCAAGAATATTCAAACGCGTGTTCGGATCGCTTCCCGAAGACTGCCGATTCACCACCGCCCGCTGGCCTTCCACACTTGCCATACGTGCACAGGTCGATCCGCGCCTAAGCGCGGACCGACCGAGCTACGATACTCAACGCATGCACTTAGCTCAAGACACTCTCATCCAGATCGAAGTCCATGCAAAGCTTGCGCGCATAGGCATCGGCCGTCTCGATGACCGCCTCGTCCAGCTTGTGGTGCTCGCGCACCCACAACTGAATTCCGCGGATCTCCCTGAGCTGTGCCTCACCGAATCCACCGATCGTCACGCTGCGTCCGTGTCGGCGATGCAAATTCAACGACTCCGGCTGATAAGCGATCTTGCCGCGCTCGAGCAAGCGGAGATAGACCATCCAGTCACCCGCGACGCGGAAGCGCCGAATCTCGTCGAAATGCTCAGCAAGCACATGTGCTAAATCTTTGCGACGAAAAACCACAGCGCTGACGTTGGGAATCGTGTTCTTTACGGCCAACGTGTGTTCGACCTCTGAAATGCCTGAGTCGACATACGAGTCATTCCAGCGGCTCGTAGAGATGTCCCCAACATAGTCTCGATAGTCTTCACAAAGAACCTCGCCAGACTCGCTCATCTGTTTGGACTCGCTGTAGCTGAGCACGACGTCCGGGTCACGCAGGCCGTCGGCGGTGCGCGCGAGAAAATCCGACAACGCGAGATCGTCTGCTTCGGCGATCCACACGTAGTCGCCACGCGCGAGTTCCACACCGCGTTTCCACTGTGCGAAAACCGAGCCCGAATTCGTTCCGTTGACGACCAGTCGGGTATCCACCGGCTGGTTGGCCAGTTTCGCGCGAATGCGTTCAACGCTGCCGTCGGTGGAGTGGTCGTCAAGGACGATCAGCTCGTAGATCGGGTATCCCTGCGTGAAAATCGAATCCAGCCTCGCCTCGATGAAACGTTCGTAGTTGAAGTTCGGCACCACAACGGATGTGCGCTTCAAGCCGCAGCCGAGCATGTCGAGCAGATCGAATACATAGTGCCGGAACGAGAATTCGTTGGCGATGAGGCGCGCGCCGTGGGCGCCAAGCGACTCGCGCAAGTCGTCATCGCCAAGAAGGCGCTCGATGGCCGCGGCGAATTCTTGCTCGTTCTCCAAAGGCGCCAACAGGCCGCAATCCTTGTTCAGAAGTTCGCTCGCGCCCGTTGCACCTTCAAAGGCGACGACCGGTACGCCGACTTCCAGCGACTCGAGCACGACGGACGGGAACGGATCCTCACGCGACGTCAACGCGAAGACGTCGGCGCCAGCGTAATAGAGGTCCGTGTCGAGTTCGAGTCCCGTGAAGATTACGGCATCGGCTGCGTCATGCTGCGCGAGCCAGGCATCGACTTCTTCCTTGATCTTCGCTTCCCAGTGCCCGACCCAGACGAAGCGTGCATTGATCTGTTTCTCGCGCAGGCGTATGGCCGCTCGCGCGAACAAATCGATGCCCTTGCGATGATCCGCAAAGCCCACGCCGAGAACAATCTTGGTGTTCGCCGGAAGATGCAGTTTCTCGCGCAGTGCCGAATGCCCGCGCGCCCGCTCTCCGCGCAACTGGTTACGCTTATACAGGCCTTGCGGCCGAATGAGCGTGCGCGCTTGCGAAACCGTCGCGATCTGCCCGAATGAGCGCTCGACACTCTGCGCGGGAAACACGACGCGATCGGCATGCTGCGCGATCAGCGACGCGTGCCGCTCGAGCTGATACTTGGCGAGCATGCCCTGAAGCTCGTGGATCAGCGCGACGCATCGGATTTCCGCACCGTTCAGCGTGCGCAGGAAGCGCCCGGACACGGTCGTGTTGCACAACGCCGCATGGAACCCTTGCGATGCGAGTCTTCGCGCGAGTTGGGTAGCTTCCTCTCCTTCTGGATCGATGCCTTCGAGATCGTGCAGTTCGCTCCAGCGGGCAAATTCCGTCTTGAGCGGACCGCCGCCAAGCACGACCGTGGCGACTTCGAAGCCGAACTCAGTCGAAAGCGCCCGCACCAGGTTAAGCGCCAGAAACTGCGCGCCGTGCGGATAGGCGTCGTGCGACACCACGACGATGCGCCGTCCCTTAGACACGGTATTGGCGCGCGTGAGAGCGTCGTGGGTCGCCTGCAGCCAAGCGTAACCGTACTTCCGATCTGGCTCGAGGTGAGCGCCTTCCGCCCATTCGTTCCATGCATTGACGAATACGAGGCGCTCGTCCGAATTCGCGATGCGGCGCACAGTATCGGCGGCGGCGTTGAACAGCCACTCGCTATACAACTTGGGCGACGAGCCGACGAACGCGGTGCCGCGTCCGGGTTTGCGCGCCTCGTTGTCCCAGGACGGCGTCACGCCACGGAAGAGGCGATATTCGGGCGGATCGTACGCGCGACTCTTCTCGACGTAATGGTTCCAGTCGAGAATGTGTCCGCTGAAATCGCGGTTGAGCAGCGTAACTTCACCGGCCTTCGAAGGCGGATGCGCGTTGTTCGGCGGAAACTCGATCGCGGCGTCGAAGCCGTATTCGCTCGGAACGAACCGATCGAACGACTGCGTATAAGCCATATACAGTTCGCCCAATCCGTTCTCACGCGCCCACTGGCGCCAGCGCGCCACAGTCGCCTTCGCGTCCGGCAAAAGCGTCGGGCGATAAACGATCAGCACGGGCCTGCCGTCGATGCGGATATAACGAGGATCGCGCAAGTAATCCGAAATATGCGCAATGAACGCGAGATCGTCTTCTGGCGAGTGATGCTGCGAAATCAGGAGCTCCTGATCCAGACCGTCCCAGCGTCGCGTCCAGTTCTCATTCGCCCAGCACAGGCAGAACGGCAAGTCGAATTCGGGATGGTCGAGATACTGGCGGATCGGCGCCTCCATGAGCCGCTTTCCGGCGAACCAGTAGAAATAGAAACAGAATCCACCGATCCCGGCAGCCTTCGCCAGTTCCACCTGACGGCGCTGCACATCGGGAATGCGCAGGTCATAGAAGCCGAGTTCGCCCGGAAGATGCGGTTGATAGTGGCCGTCGAATTGCGGTACGGCACGCGTGACGTTCGTCCACTCGGTGAAGCCGCGTCCCCACCATTCGTCGTTCTCCGGAAACGGATGGAACTGCGGCAGATAGAACGCAATTGCCCGAACGGGAACCTGCTGCGGCGCCACAGGAGGAAACGCCTGATAGTCGCTCTGGTTTCCGATGGAAGGCACCGGCAGAATCTGGAAGGACAGATTCGCTTCGTCGATGACCGGCGTCGCGGGCGGTCCCGACACGCCGGCTGCAGACATGGCCGCCTGCCCCGCATCGAGCGCAGCAGACCCTGCCGTCGCCGTTGCGCTCGCCTCGCGAATCTTGCTGCGAAACTCGGACCAATCCTTGTAGGCCTTCGTATGCGAGAAGATGCCCGGCATAAGGCGAAAGCAGGCGCCCTTGACCTTGCGCTTGACCGAACCGGGAACCGGGACGCGGCGATAGATCACCTTCGAGGCCGACCGAACCGCGGCGGCACGCTCGCTACCGCCGCGTGCAAGACGCACGGCAAAGCGAATCGGTGCTGTCAGGCGCCAGGAAGTGCTTCCGAGCACGTCATTGAGCCGCGCCTTCGCAGTGATCGTCTCCGCATTGCGAGTGTTGAGTTCGGACACGAGACGACTGCGCTCGCTCGTCAACGTCTCGAGTGCGCGCGTCAACTCGAGGATCCGGTTGTCGCGCTCGGCAAGCACGCTCGTCTGCGCCAGCAGACGGTTCTCCAGATCCGCGGCACCCTGGCGGAGGGTTTTCTCTGTTTCCCAATAGGCTCGTTCCGCAGCCTTCAATGCCGTACGCGATTCAGCGAGCGCGGCGGTTGATTCCTGGAGGACCTGCCTGAAATGCAGGAGTTGCGCCCATTCCGCCCGGGTCCACATGACACCATCCCGCACACGCTCGAACAAAGGAACACGCTGCCCTGCTCCGCCGGTCATCGATCGTGATGCAACGCCGTGCGGGTCACCCGCGCGGTCGGCCTTCGCGCTGCTCACGCCGACGCTGGCCTGAGCCTGATTCAGGGCGTCCGTGAAATCGCTGAGCACCGAGTCCGCCTCCGCCAGCAATTGCGTGAGGAACGAAACCTCGCCACGCACGCAAAAGCGGACCACCAGTTTCGAACCTTCGCCAAGACGCTGGGCCACATCCTCCGGAATGGGAAGTTCGAACCAGGAGTCATCCCCATAACTGACAAGCGTCGGTTGGTCGGCCGTCGCTAGAAAAAATGCCCCGCTGAGGTTCAGCAGCGACGCGGGATTGCGGTCCCACGACCATACTGTCTCGCCGTCTGCCGTCTGCAAGCTCATGCAGTCAAACCGGATCGCTGCGGGCCGGTCACTGGGATCGAAGCGCAGAGAATCAACTGCCGCGGTGCCACGCGGCTCGCGGATCGAAAGGCTCACGGTCTGGAGCGTGCCATCGCCGAGCGTGAGGCAGCCCATCGACTTCAGTTCGGAGTAGCTCTCTTCGCCTGCGCGCCAGTACAACTTGCATTCGACGCGTCCTTGCGCGACCTTGCCGATGTCGGCGGTGGCGCCATCCGGCGCCTCGTACACGGAACTATCGAGCGTCGGCAAGGCCGCATCGGATGCAACGGCGATGAAATAGAGTGGTCGCGCGACACCCGTGAACTCCTGGGCGTCCGCTTCAGCGCCAGGCAGGGATCGCACATGAACGGTCCGCTCATCGAGCGGCGCGAGCAGCGAGCCAGTCAGCACGCGCTGACCGTATATCTCTACGTTGGGAAATTTTACGCGAAGCAGGGCCTCGAATTCTTCGAGGTAGAGTTCCTTCACGTGAAACGGATTTGCATAGCCCGTCACGTCCGAATATTCATACTTATTCGGACTGGAAATAATCACACAGCCGCCCGGCTTCAGCACGCGGCGAATCTCCGCGATCATCTCCTCGTGCTGGTCGTGATGCTCGATCGTTTCGAAGCTCACGACGAGGTCGACGCTCGCGTCGGGAAGAGGGATTTCCGCAGCCGACCCAATCTTGAACTCGAGGGGTAGCCCGTTCTGCGAGTAGGCTTTCGTCGCATGATGGATGGCGTCTTCGCTGATATCCACGCCAATCACTGAACTCGCCGCATGTGCGAGCGCGAACGACCCGTAACCTTCTCCGCATGCAATATCCAGCACACGCTTGCCAGCGGCGAGCTTGCGCGCGACCACATACCGGTGCATGTGTTCGAGCTCGATCTCGGTCGACATTCCGGGAATATAGCGTTCGCCGTCCCAGGCAAGATCCTCGGACCCGGCGTCGGCGATGGCCGGACGCGCTTGGGTCTGCCCGACATCCGCTTCGGCTTCGTAGCCGGGTTGAGTGTCAGCGTTGTTTTCGAAAAACTGATTCGCCATGAGAAGCCTATGATGTGGTCGGAATGCGCTGCGTCGACATGCTCGCGCGTAGCGATGGAAGTCCGAGAAGATGGTGCGCGGCGCTGGACGAGCTCACACGCAGTTGCAGGGCATCGTGGATCCAGTGGAGTTGCACATGGTTTTCCTGCGTGCCTTCCGCGATTGCGGCATTGATCGAGTACGTACCCTCCGGAAGAATCGGCATCACGAACCCGAACCGCGCGATGACGACGTCTCCCTCCCGGCCGGTCAGCCGCTTGCCGCGATGCGTGAGATACGTGTTGTCGCCGAATAGCGCCTGACCAATGCTGTCGTTCAAAAAAAAGCCCACGATCGGCGCTTCGATCCGTTCGTGTATTTCCGCCTTGATCCGCAAGGTCACCGACTCTCCCCCGACGACCCAGGAAAGCGGGACGCCGTCTTCATCGACCAGTTCCACCGCGATGATGCGCGCATCCCCACGCCCGAACGACGCGGCGCGGGGCTCGAAGAGCATCACCTGAATATCATTGCGATACGCCGAAGCGTTGATGCGCTGCAATCGCTTGCCCGCCTCGATGGAAATCTGCTCGACGGCTTTGCAAGACTCCGTCGTGGATTTGTCAACGAGCGCGCTTTCCGCGTTGGATGTCTCGAAATACGCCTGGAGATAGGCTTCGGCGATCTCGTCCGGTCGTCCCTCGCGCACGACCTTGCCATGATCGATCCAGATCACGCGCGAACAGAATCGCTTGATTGTGGACGTGTCGTGACTCACGAAGAGGATGGTGCCGGTTTCGCGGAACTTGCTCATGAAGCGAAGGCACTTCTGATTGAAGAACGCATCGCCGACGGCAAGCGCCTCATCCACCACCAGGATATCGGCATCGACATGGGCGATCACCGCGAAAGCGAGCCGCACGAACATGCCGCTCGAATACGTTTTGACCGGCTGATCGATAAACTCGCCGATGTCGGCGAACGCGATGATGTCGACGAGGCGCTCATCCACCTGCCGCCGCGTGAGGCCATGCAATTGTGCGTTCAGATAGACGTTCTCACGCCCGGTGTATTCGGGGTCGAACCCAGAGCCAAGTTCGAGCAGAGCGGCCACACGACCTTCGACCTGAATGTCCCCGCTCGTCGGACTGAGGGTCTGGCAGATGATCTGGAGCAGCGTGCTCTTGCCGGAGCCGTTTCGGCCGATGATGCCGACGGTCTCGCCTTTCGCCACTGAAAAGCTCACGCCGCCCAGCGCCCAAAAGACATTGTTCGCGGCGCCATCATGAAACTTGCGGTTTTGTAAGGATGCCGGAAACACGCGGGCGGCCATATTGGCCGCCCCCTGCATCAAACGATCGAGCGGTCTCTCGTAGGAATTGAATCCCTTCGTGAGGTTTACCGCGTCGATTACACGATCACTCGCCATTTCATCCCGTTCCCTTGACATATCCCACGAAAATCACGGCGCTGAGTTCCAAGCTCACGCTCGCCCGTGGAGACCCGACCTTTTAGTTTAACAAAATTGCGTTGGCCAAATGGCGATCGGACCCTTTGAACCCGAACCGATCACCCTTTCGCCTCGCCGCCTGATTTGTAATAAAAATGTGACCAAATATGTTTTTTGTGAGGTTGCGTTACGTGAACGGCAATTCCGCCGCCTGTTTAGTAGTTAAGTGACATAATCATTACGGTCGATGGGACCAAGGTGCCGCATCAGGGCATGGCCGCGAGGCGCGCTCTGGCCGGGACAAGTGCGGTACGCGGTTTCGTGAGGCAAATATCCAACGTAAACTGTCGAAGCGGAGCTGCCCGTGACAATAGATTCGCGTACAGCGATGTGGAATGTTCCTTCAGCCAGCGCGGATGCGGTTACGCCGCAAAAGACGTCGGACGCGGCTCTTAAGGCCGAACGACCATCTTCCGGGGTGATTTGGCTCACGGGACTGTCGGGAGCCGGCAAATCCACGATCAGCGGCCTGGTCGACGCGCAACTGCGGGCTGTCCGCTACCGCACATTCATCATCGATGGCGACACTCTGCGAACCGGCCTAAATTCCGATCTCGGTTTCTCTGCGCAGGATCGTAAGGAGAGTGTTCGACGCGCCGCGCACGCGGCTGCGCTGCTCGCCGATGCCGGGCTCCTGGTGCTGGTCGCGCTTATCGCGCCGTTCGCCTCGGATCGGACGCGCGCCCGAGAGATCATCGGCCCGCGCTATCACGAGGTGTTTGTCAATGCAGGAATCGACGCCTGCTGCGAGCGCGACCCAAAGGGGCTTTATCGCCGAGCGTTCAATGGTGAAATCGCTGACTTCACAGGCGTGAGCTCACCTTATGAATCGCCCGAGTCGCCAGACTTGATGCTGGACAGTTGCAATCTGCCGGCTTCGGAATGCGTCACGCTGCTGACCCGCTACATCACCGAACGGTTCGCGCCCGGCTGAAAGCCGGCGCTGCGACTCATCGTGCACCATGCGCCGGGCCTTTCTTTTCTACTCTCTTGTTCCTGGTAACCCAAAAAAACCATGTTCATTGTTTTCGGATCGCCACGCTCGGGCACCACATTGCTCAAGGAAACGCTGAATCTGCATCCGGATATATTCATTCCAATGCAGACCACGTTCATCAGCACGGCCGCCCACGTGATCGGCAGCGTCAGTTCCTGGGAGCATGCCGTCAGGATCCTGGCCGAGATCGCGGCAGAATCCGACGATTACGCCGGCGCGTTCGGTTCGGTCCTAAGCAAGGACGAGGTCCGGTCGGCCGTCATGGGCGCTCAGCCGGGACTTGCCGGCGTGCTCGAAGCGCTATATGGAGCGATGGCAGGCAAGCTCGGCAAGCGCATCTGCGGCGACAAATCTCCGGATGATCTCCTTTCTATCCGCAAGCTCGAGCAGGCGGGCCTCTTAACCTCGAACCTGAAGTTCATTCACATCGTCCGGGATGTACGCGGCTCCCTGGCGTCGCTCCTGAACGTCGACTGGGCGCCACAAGGTATAGAGGAGTATTTCCCGCGAATCTGGAACTACACCAACCTTCACCTGTATCGCGCGATGTCCGGCGCACCGAATTACATGATGCTCAAGTACGAGACGCTGGTAGCCGAACCGCGTCCGGTCGTCGAACAGCTCGTCGAACTGCTTGGACTCGACTTCGTGCCTGGGATGCTCGACGCCGAGCGCCGCGGAATGTCGTTGCGCTCGAATCCCAGCCATCTCAATCTCAGCCGCCCGTTTCTTCCCGAACGCGCCCATGCCTGGCGTTCTAAACTCACCCCCGGGCAGATCGAACATTGCGAGTCGAGCGCCCACGAAGCGCTGAAGGTATTTGACTACATCTGACGCGCAGGCCTGCGACCCCGTCGGGAGAGAGAGCGGATTTGGCTGGGAGCGGTGAAAACCGCTATGTCATAATGATGGCGTATCGCGACAAACAACGACGACGCATTGTCCTCGCCCCCCGCGCGCAGGGCCTTTGCCGCCATTACGCTCGCTTTGAGCCTCGAGCGCCAGAACGGGGGACGTCGCGCGCTTTTAGCCACTTCTGTCGACGCTCATGCAAAGTTTCAGTGCCTCGCCAACGTTTCTCATCAGATCGTTGGTCAAGAATCACCGCCTAATGTTCGACCTTGCCCGAAGGGATGCAGTCGGTCGTTATAAAGGCTCGTTCCTTGGCATCTTCTGGTCGCTGCTCACGCCGCTGCTCATGTTGAGTGTCTACACCTTCGTTTTCAACGGCATCTTCAAATCCCGTTGGGCAGGCGGCGGTGTGCAAACCGGTTCGCATGCGGAATTCGCGGTCGTACTTTTCGCCGGCATGATCGTATTCAATGTGTTTTCCGAGTGCGTAAATCGAGCACCGGCGATGATTCTTTCGAATACCAACTTCGTCAAGAAGATCATTTTCCCGCTCGAGATTCTTCCGTGCGTGAACCTGCTCTCCGCACTCTTCCACGCGAGCGTCAGCATCGCCATTCTGTTGCTTGCCGAGTGGTACGTTCAAGGCTACGTGCCGCCGACTGCCTTTCTGCTTCCCTTGGTGTACGCGCCGCTATGCCTGTTGATCCTCGGGATTTCCTGGGCGTTGTCCGCCACCGGCGTCTATCTCCGGGACATTGGTCAGACCATCGGTATCGCGGTCATGGCGCTGATGTTCCTTTCGCCGATCTTCTTTCCCGTGTCGTCGCTGCCCCCGAAGATTCGAGTGTACGTCTACTGGAATCCGTTGACGTTTCCCATCGAGCAAAGCCGCAATGTCCTCGTTTGGGGAAAAACGCTCGATTGGACCGTCTGGGGTGTCTACGTCCTGATAAGCGTCGGCGTTGCGTGGTTCGGCTTCGCGTGGTTCCAGAAGACTCGCAAGGGCTTCGCCGATGTCGTCTGACGTTATCATCCGGGTCGCCGACCTCGGCAAGGGATTTCGGTCTTACGAGCACCCTGCGGACAGGCTGAAGCAGACGCTGTATGCGCTCGCCGCACGGCTCACGCCCTTCAAGACCCTCAAACGACGACTGAGCCTCCGCGCAATCGAATGCGCACGGGTGTTCTGGGCGCTTCGCCATGTCGATCTGGAAGTACGCCGCGGAGAAACGGTCGGCATCATCGGGCGCAACGGTTCTGGCAAGAGCACGCTGCTGCAGATGGTCTGCGGAACACTCGCACCCACGGAAGGCACTGTCGTCACACAGGGTCGGGTGGCGGCGTTGCTGGAACTGGGCTCGGGGTTCGATGTCGAGTTCACCGGCCGGGAAAATGTCTACATGAACGGCCAATTGCACGGCCTCACGAAGGAGCAGATCGACGAACGCTTCGACAGGATCGCGGAGTTTGCGGACATCGGCGACTTCCTGGATCAACCCGTCAAAACTTATTCGAGTGGGATGTTCGTCCGATTGGCCTTCGCGGTGATCGCGCACGTCGATGCGGACGTGCTGATCATCGACGAAGCACTCGCCGTCGGCGACGCGTTTTTTACACAGAAATGCATGCGCTTCCTGCGCAAGTTCATGCAGACGGGAACGGTGCTTTTCGTGAGTCATGACTCATCCGCCATTCGTAGCCTTTGCACGCGCGCGATGTGGATGGATCATGGTCAGGTCATCGAGATTGGCGAAGCGAAAGAGGTCTGCAATCGCTATCTCGAGGCCTACTACGAAGAGCATCAGGGAAAGAGCCGCTCGTCCGCGACAGCAGAGAAGACGGAAGTGTTGGCAGCCACCGAGCGGCGCGATCGGCGCGACCAGTACAGAACTCAAGTGAACGGCGCGGTTCGGAACTTTGTCTTCGATCCGGAGCATTCGCATTCCGGCTCGGGCGCGGCCACCATCGAGCGCGTCGAAATGCTGAAGGGTGACGGCTCCACACTACTCTGGATAGCAGGCCAGGAAAACGTCGTGCTCAAAGTAACGGCGCGAGTTTTCGAAACGCTGGAAGAGCCGGTTCTCGGTTTCACCATCAAAGACAAGCTTGGCCGCCCGCTGTTCGGCGACACCACGTTCTGGGTGGCGCGGGACTCCGGAGGCGGCGTAACAACCGGAGATCGCATCGTGGCGGAGTTCGCTTTCGCCATGCCGATTCTGCTGCCGGGCGACTACGCGGTGGACGTCGCGATCGCAGACGCGGCCCGGCCCCGCGACGCACAGGTGCTGCATTGGCAGCATGATGTCTATCTCTTCAAGTCAGACGCGGCGACCTCGTCGACCGGCCTCATTGGAATGCCTATGCACGAGATTTCCTTAGAGGTCGTCCATCTGCACACATCATGAGGACTTCGGTCGATGAAAATGGATATTGGACCAAAGCCCGAGATAGACAGGCACGAACACTCGCGTGACGAGCAGCCAAGCCTGCTCGAACCGGGTAAGCAACTCGCTTCCGCGCAGGCGCAAATCGCCAGACTCGAATCGGAGTTGAAGAAGGCAAAAACCGAAGCCAGGGCAGCGTCGACGCTGCAGGCTCGGCTTACGCGCGCGCTGGATGACAATCAAGCCCTGCAGGCATCGATGTCTTGGCGCGTCACCGCGCCGCTTCGTTCCGTGTCGCGCATGCTCGTCGTGCTTCGGCTCGCCGCGGACAGCCTGCGCCGGCAGAGCAAGGTGCACGGCGGTTTCGTTCACGTGTTCAGGTATTACGGCGCTGTCGTGCGTAAAGAAGGCTGGCAAGGCATTCGCCGGCGCATTCAGCGCATGAGCAACGCCGGAGTCGGCGACGCACAATTAACCGATGCGTCGTATCAAGCCTGGATCGAGCAATACGACGCGCTTACCGATGAACGGCTCGCGCGCGCGCGCGGACTAATGAGCGCGTTCGCCTTGAGGCCGCTCATCTCGATCGTCGTTCCCACTTACAACAGCGACGAGAATTTCCTGGCCGACATGATTCGTTCGGTGAAAGATCAGCTCTACACCAACTGGGAGTTGTGCATCGCCGACGATCACTCCTCCGCGCCTCATGTGCGCGCGGTGCTGAAGCGCGAGATGAAGCAAGACTCACGCATCAGAGTCGTTTTTCGAGAACAGAATGGTCACATCTCGGAGGCGAGCAACAGCGCGTTGGAAATTGCAACGGGAGAATACATCGCCCTGCTCGACCACGACGACATCCTGCCGCGCCATGCCCTGATGATGGTCGTGCGCTATATCAACCGTCATCCGGATGCATCGATGTTCTATAGCGATGAAGACAAGTTGACGCCCGATGGCAAGCGCGTGAGTCCGTACTTCAAAAGCGACTGGAATCCCGAGCTGTTTCTCGCTCAGAACATGTTCTCGCACCTCGGCGTCTACCGGATGGCGCTCGTGCGAAGCGCGGGAGGATTCCGGCGCGGCTTCGAAGGCAGTCAGGACCACGACCTCGCGCTGCGATGCGCGGAGATCGCGGGTGCGGACAACATCGTTCACATACCGCACATCCTTTACCACTGGCGAATCTCGCCGGGGAGCACAGCCGGCAGCGGCGCAGAGAAGCCCTATGCGGTCGTCGCAGGAATCAAGTCGATCGAAGAGCATCTCAGCAGAACGCATGTAAAGGCGCATGTCGAGCAGACATTCAGTCACCTACCGCTGCTGCGTGTACGCTATGCCCTGCCCGATCTCGCACCGTTGGTCTCGATCCTCATTCCCACACGAGATGGCGTCGAATTGCTGCGTCAGTGCGTGAGCAGCATCCTCGCGAAGACGACCTACCGGCCGTATGAAATCATCGTGATCGACAACGGCAGCGAGCAGCCGGAAACGCTCGCGTATTTCGAGCAGATCAAGAAGACGCACAACGTGCAAGTGCTCCGCGACGACTCACCTTTCAATTTCTCGGTCTTGAACAACCGCGCCGCCGCACTCGCTAAGGGCGAGTACATCTGTCTGCTGAACAACGATATCGAGGTCATCTCGCCCGATTGGCTCGAAGAATTGGTCGGAATCGCTTCGCAGCCAGGCAACGGCGCTGTGGGCGCTGCGCTTTGGTATCCGAACAACACGCTCCAGCATGGCGGCGTGCTGATCGGGTTGGGTGGCGTGGCAGGTCATATGCACAGCAATCTGATTCGCGGACACTTCGGTTACTTTGGCCGCGCGGTCGTTACGCAGAATCTGTCGGCAGTGACGGCCGCGTGTCTGCTGATCAGGAAGTCGATCTACGAGGAGGTCGGAGGTCTCGACGAGCGTCTTGCAGTCGCCTTCAACGATGTCGATTTCTGTCTGCGAGTGCGCAATGCCGGCTATCGCAATGTCTGGACACCCCATGCGGAGCTGTACCACCATGAATCGGCAACGCGCGGCTCCGACATGCATCCCGACAAATACGAGCGCTTCGTCAAAGAAGTGCGCTGGATGGAAGAGCATTGGGGCGACGCGTTGCTGTTCGATCCGGCCTACAACCCCAATCTCGACACCAGCACAGCGGTAGCGCCGTTCTCGCTTGCCTATCCGCCGCGCATCGACATGTTCGACTGAACCCCGGCGACCGGACCGAATGCGCCGCACTGAACGCAGCGTTCAGGTGTCGTCCCCATCGTAGGGTCCGAGACGCCCGAGCCATCCGTCGCGTATCCCGCGCAGCGCCATTCTGAGATGGCGCGCGCGTTCCGTCGGCCACATGCAGTAAATGACCATGCGCACGGGTAATTTGACAATTTCCGTCGATTTCCACGTCATAGGCATGGACGCGCGCCTGATTAGCGCGATGACGTTGCGAAACTGGTAGTAATGGCGCAGTGGTCCGTGCATGGGATAAGCGCGCCCGAACACCCTGACTGGTTCGCCCCCCAACTCATGCGTCATGCGGATCCAGGGAATGCCCAGCACGCGAAAGCCTTTGCGCTTGGCGCGCACGCACCACTCGAGATCGACGAAATCGATGAACAGTGCGTCCTCCATGGGGCCAATGTCGCGCCAAAAACGCAAATTGATGCACGAGCCGGATGAAATGAGGAAGTCGACATCTAGCGGCGTATGACCCGTAGGCGCGACGCGGTCGAGCCTACACCAGCCGAAGCGCACGAAAGGCGCCACGCCACGCAAGCGAGGATCGTCATAGGCGGGTCCAACGAGCGCGACGCGTTCACCGGCCGCTTCAGATCGGGCGATTTGTTGGGGAAGTTCGGTTATGAGCGTGGCAGGCGGTTCGCTATCCTGATCGAACAGAATAGCCGTTGAACAACCTGCGCGAATCAATGCCTCGACGCCCTGATTGATAGCGCGTGCAATGCCCACGTTCGCACGGTTCGCGATATACGTGATGCCTGGATCGAGACCGAGCGCCGCGGCGCCTGACGATTCAGGTGTATTGTCGACTACGACGCAGCGAGTCGCCGCCGCGAGCCTGTTGGCCCGCTCAACACATGCGCGATCAGGATGAAAGAACACCACCACCGCCCCCGCGCTGGGCGGTGCACTCGTCAACGCGTGGTCAGACACAAACGCAATGCCTCGCGCCAGTCAGGTGCTCGGACGCCGAAAGCCGCGTAGAGCTTGTCGTTCGACATGCGGGAGTTGCTGGGCCGTTGGGCTGGCGTGGGATACGATGCGGCTGGAATGTCCCTGACCTGCGGCTTCTTCTCTGACGAAGATAGCTCGAAAATCGTCTTGGCAAAGCCTGCCCATGAGGTCGAGCCGCCAGCCGTGAGGTGATATAGGCCCGACTTCCCGGACCACCAACCGTCATCGGCAGCCACCGCCTGCGCCAACACATTCGCCGTCAACGTCGCGATCGTGTTCGACCACGTCGGCGCGCCCATCTGGTCACCGACGACGCTCAATTCGTCGCGCTCAGCCCCGAGCCGAAGCATCGTGAGCAGGAAGTTCTTGCCCCGCGCGCCATAGACCCAACTCGTTCGAAAAATCAGATGGTCGCAACCCGAAGCTGCGATCGCCTGTTCGCCCGCCAACTTGGTTTTGCCGTAGACGTTCTGCGGATTCACCGCATCGTCTTCGACATAAGCGCCCTCCTTCGTTCCATCGAAAACATAGTCGGTCGAATAGTGAACGAGCGCGGCCCCGAGGCGCTTCGCTTCTTCAGCGAGCAAGCCGGGCGCTTCGCCGTTGGCGCGCATGGCGGCGTCGACATCGCTTTCCGCCTTGTCGACCGCCGTGTAAGCCGCGGGATTGACGATTAACGATGGCTTCACGTCACGCACGACCTGGCGAATCTGATCGAGATCGCTGAGGTCGAGCCCGGTGCGGTCCAGCGCAACGACTTTGCCCAGGCCTTGCAGGCTGCGCGCCAACTCGAAGCCAACCTGACCATTGACTCCCGTCAGCAGGATCGTGCGTTGAGCATCTCTAGTCATCGCTTCGCTCACTCGAAACACTCTGCTTCTGACAAACGCTTGCCCGCCGCATCCTTCGCCGCGAGCATCGGCTCGAAGTCGATCGGCCACTCGATGCCAATCTCCTGGTCGTTCCAGACGATGCTGCGCTCGTGCGCCTGATACCAGTAGTCCGTGGTCTTATAGAGAAACTGCGCCGTCTCCGACAACACGACGAACCCGTGCGCGAACCCCGGCGGCACCCACAGTTGCCGATTATTCTCCGCCGACAGATTCACGCCCACCCACTTTCCGAAGTTCGGCGAGCTCCTGCGGATATCCACGGCGACATCGAACACTTCGCCTTCGACCACGCGCACCAGTTTGCCCTGCGCGTGCTGGATCTGATAATGCAGCCCACGCAGCACGCCCTTAGCCGAGCGCGAATGATTGTCCTGCACGAATTCGACGCCCGCCTCGACATACTCCGCGAATTCGCGAGCGTTGAAGCTCTCATAGAAGAATCCACGCGCATCGCCGAACACCTTCGGCTCAATAATCTTGACTTCGGGCAGAGCGGTAGCGGTTACCTGGATGGCCATGCGACTTGGTCCTTCGGAAGATTGAGCAAATATTGACCGTAAGCGTTCTTCGAGAGCGGCTTTGCAAGCTCGAGCAACTGCTCCTCGCCGATCCACTCCTTGCGATAAGCGATCTCTTCAGGGCACGCCACCACCAGCCCTTGCCGCTTCTGCAAGGTCGCGATGAACGTCGCCGCTTCGATCAGCGAATCGTGCGTGCCCGTGTCGAGCCACGCATAGCCGCGTCCCATGATCTCGACGTCCAGCTTCTTCAGCGCGAGATAGCGCGAGTTCACATCGGTGATTTCGAGTTCGCCGCGCGCCGATGGCTTGATGTCCGCCGCGATATCGCACACCTGATTGTCGTAGAAATAGAGCCCGGTCACCGCGTAGTTCGAGCGCGGCTTCGCGGGCTTCTCCTCGATCGACAGCGCGTGGAACTCGCGATCGAACTCGACCACGCCGTAGCGCTCGGGATCGTGAACGTGATAGGCGAACACCGTCGCGCCATCGGTGCGTGCACTGGCCGCTTCGAGTTGCTTGGCGAGATCGTGACCGTAGAAAATGTTGTCGCCGAGAATCAGCGCCGACGGCTCATTACCGACGAATTCCTTGCCGATGATGAACGCCTGCGCGAGCCCGTCCGGCGACGGCTGCACCGCGTACTGAATGTTCATGCCCCACTGGCTGCCGTCGCCGAGCATCGATTCGAAGCGCGGTGTGTCCTGCGGCGTCGAGATCACGAGCACGTCACGAATGCCCGCGATCATCAGCGTCGACAGCGGGTAGTAGATCATCGGCTTGTCGTACACCGGCAGCAGTTGTTTCGACACCGCGTGCGTGATCGGATACAGCCGCGTGCCGGAACCGCCGGCCAGAATGATGCCTTTGCGCGCCATTTCAGCCCCTCACGCGCGCTGCGCGTAGTTCGTCTCGACCCATTTCCGGTATTCGCCGGAAGCCACTTCGTCCGCCCACGCCTGGTTGTCCAGATACCACTGAACCGTCTTGGCGAGACCTGTCTCGAACGTCTCCGCCGGTTTCCAGCCGAGCTCGCGTTCGAGCTTGCGCGCATCGATCGCATAGCGGCGATCATGACCCGGACGATCCGTCACATAGGTGATCTGATCGCGATACGAGCCGCTCGACTTCGGCTTCGCCTTGTCGAGCAGGTCGCACAGCGTGTGCACGACTTCCAGGTTCTTCTTCTCGTTCCAGCCGCCGACGTTGTAGGTCTCGCCGGGCGTGCCGCGCGCGAGCACTTCGCGGATCGCGGCGCAGTGGTCGCCCACGTACAGCCAGTCGCGCACGTTCTGGCCATCGCCATAAACGGGCAGCGGATTGCCCGCGAGCGCGTTGGCGATCATCAGCGGAATCAGCTTCTCGGGGAACTGGTACGGGCCGTAATTGTTCGAGCAATTCGTCGTCACCACTGGCAGACCGTACGTATGGTGATACGCGCGCACCAGATGGTCGGAGCCGGCCTTCGTCGCCGAGTACGGGCTGTTCGGCGCGTACGGCGTGGTTTCGGAGAATTGCGGGTCGGTGGCTGAGAGCGAGCCGAACACTTCGTCCGTCGACACATGCAAGAAGCGGAACGCCTGCTTCTCGTCTTCGGGTAGCTTGCACCAGTACATCCGCGCGGCTTCGAGCAGCGTGAAGGTGCCGACGACGTTCGTCTGCACGAAATCGGCCGGACCGTGAATGGAGCGGTCGACGTGGCTTTCCGCCGCGAAATGCAGGATGGCGCGCGGCTTGTGCTTGGCGAGCAACGCATCGATGGCGGCGCGATCGCAGATGTCGGCGCGCTCGAACACGTGGCGGGCGTCGTCCTTGAGCGACTTGAGCGTGCCCAGATTGCCTGCGTACGTCAGTTTGTCGACGTTCAGGACCGGCTCGTCCGAGCCACCGAGCCAATCCAGAACAAAATTGGCGCCGATGAAACCGGCACCGCCCGTCACGAGAATCATGAAATGCCCTCTCTGTTTGCGTTCGGCGCAATTCGCCAGCAGGACGCAAATTCTAATTCAAGAAATATTTACATATCAATGGACGGCAACTCGGAAATATCGACCACCTCATCCGCATTGCATCGCCCTTTGGACAACCCTGAATTATAAGGCTAGCCCATGCGAAAACTACCTGCCTAACAACTTGATACAGCCGTCACCTACGGAGTGCATCGCGTTGTAACGTGTAACGGCGACACTCCCGAGACATTTCTTATGACAGACAGTATTCACCGTCTGTTTCATAATGCCCGATTAATCTAATTTCGAGCCGGCTTCACGGCTTGTCTCAAGGTATGACCGACGCCCTGACCTCCAGCATCGACGTTTCCTTCGCTCCGCTCGTCTTCGGCGATCTCCAGGGCTGCTGCGATCCGTTCCAGCGTCTGCTGAAGAAGGCCGCACCCGCACCCGGCACGCCGCTCTGGTTCGCGGGCGACCTCATCAACCGAGGCCCAAAATCACTGGAAACGCTGCGCGAGATCATCGCGCTCGGCTCGCGCGCGACCGTCGTGCTCGGCAATCACGACCTGAACCTGTTGTCAGTCGCCGCTGGCCTGCGCAAGCCGAAAAAAGGCGACACGCTCGATGAAATCCTCGCAGCGCCCGACGCCGCCGATCTCATCGAATGGGTCCGCCACAAACCGGTCGCGCATTTCGAGAGCGGCATCCTGATGGTTCACGCGGGCGTGCTGCCGCAATGGGACGCGACGATGACGATGGAACTCGCGCACGAGCTCGAACAGGCATTGCGCGCCCCGAACTGGAAGGAGACGCTCGCAACGCTCTACGGCAACGAGCCGCACCGCTGGGAAGACACGCTCACGGGCGCGGATCGCCTGCGCGTGATCTACAACGCGCTGACGCGCATCCGCTTCTGCACGCCTGAAGGCGCGATGGAATTCGCCAACAACGGCGGCCCCGATGCCGCGCCGCCCGGTTACATGCCGTGGTTCGACGCGCCGGAGCGCCGCACGCAGAACGTGACGATCGTGTTCGGCCACTGGGCCGCGCTCGGCCTTATGATCCGCGATGACGTGCTGTGTCTCGATTCAGGCTGCGTGTGGGGCAACAAGCTGTCGGCGGTGCGTATGACCGCCGATCCCGCGCAGCGCATTCTCACGCAGGTGAGCTGCTCGATGAAGAAGTAGCAACCGCTTCGGCGACGTGCGCCCCGCTGGCGACCGCTGGCGCAACGCGCATGCGCTGAAGCGCCGCGTCGACAGAAGCCTGCGCCTCGCTCGCGAGCAATCGCCGGTCGGCGCCCGGCGCCAGCGGGTTGCACACGTACAGATGCGCGGTGAGCGCCCCCGCGCTCAGCAGCGCATTCAGCGAATCGTTGAGCGACATATCGCCGATATACGCGGGCGCGGTCGACTGCCGTCCCTGTGCATCTTCGTACATCAGGCAGATCGGCTGCACCGGACACGACGCCGACACCGCCGCCTGAAACATGTTCGCGTGAAACGGCAGGAGCGACTGACCATCGGTGGTCGTGCCTTCGGGGAATACGCACATCATCTCGCCCGCGAGCAACCGGTTCGCAAGCTCATGCATGATGCGCTTCGCGTCGCTGCGCTTCTCGCGCTGCACGAACACCGTGCCCAGTTGATGCGCGAGCCAGCCGACGACCGGCCACTTGCGGATCTCGGCCTTCGACACGAACGGCGTCGGACGCCATGCGTTGATCACGTAGATATCGATCCACGAGATGTGATTGCCAACGACGAGCACGCCCGCATCGAGCCGCGCTTCGTCGTTGTGGACGACGAGCTTCATGCCCGCGAGCCGCAGCATCTCGAGCGACCACACGCGGTTCAGCTCGGCGCGCTCGCTTGCGGACACGCGCGGAAAGCGCCTTGCGACGACCCACATGCCGTACAGCAAGTGGATGGTGAGCCGCAGCTTGCGCAGCACGAAGCGCATGTTCAGCGACTCTCGTAAGCGACGTGTCCGCCGACGACCGTCGCACGCACGCGCGCCGGCAGTTCGTAGCCGAGGAACGGCGTATTGCGGCCCTGGCTCTTCAGCTTTTGCGGATCGACGCGCCATTCGCCTGCCGCATCGAACACGCACAGATCGGCGAGCGCGCCCGTCGCGATGCGGCCCGCGGGCAGCTTGAGCACATCGGCGGGGGCGCAGGTGATACGCGCGAGCGCCTTCGCGAGCGGCACGTTCGCCTCGCGCGCCCACTTCACCGTGAGCGACAGCAGCAGTTCCAGGCCGGTCGCGCCGGGCGTCGCTTCGGCAAAGGGCAGCAGTTTTTCGTCGTCGTCGAGCGGCGTGTGATCCGAGCAGATCGCGTCGATGGTGCCGTCCGCCAGCCCCGCGCGGATCGCGTCGCGGTCGCGCTGCGAGCGCAGCGGTGGATCGAGGCGGAATTGCGAATCGAAATAGCCGATATCGATATCCGTCAGATGCACATGATTGATCGTCACGTCGCACGACACGGCGAGACCTTCGGCCTTCGCTGCGCGCACCAGTTCGACGCCCGCCGCCGACGACAGATGCGACAGATGCACGCGCGCGCCCGTCACGCGCATCAGTTCGAAGATGGTATGCAGCGCGATGGTTTCCGCCGCCACCGGCACGCCCGACAGCCCGAGCCGCGACGCCACCGCGCCGCTCGCCGCCACGCCGCCCTTCGACATGAACGCGTCCTGCGGCCGCAGCCAGACGGTGTAGCCGTAGGTGGTCGCGTATTGCAGCGCGCGCTGCAAGGTGCGCGTATCGACGATCGGGTTATCCGCCTGCGAAAAGCCGATGCAGCCCGCCTCGGTCAGCTCGACCATCTCGGTGATGGCCTCGCCCTTGAGTCCCATGGTCAGCGCGCCGAGCGGATACACATGCGCCAGATGCAGCTTCTGCGCGCGGAACTTGAGCATCTCGACGAGGCCCGGCTCGTCGAGCGTCGGATCGGTGTCGGGCGGGCACACGAGGCTCGTCACGCCGCCCGCCATCGCGGCGGCCATTTCGGATTCGAGCGTCGCCTTGTGCTCGAAGCCCGGCTCGCGCAGCCGCGCGGACAAATCGACGAAACCCGGCGCGATGTGCAGCCCGGACGCATCGATGACCTTCGCCGCGTTGAAATCCGCGGGCGCCGCGCCGATGCCAACGATCCGCCCCGCCGCGATGAATACGTCCTTGCGCTCTTCCGTGCCCGCGATCGGGTCGATGATCGTGCCGTTTTGAATCTGGATCTTCATGTCGTCTTCTTCAGTCGCTGTTGCCGGCCACGATGCCCATCACCGCCATACGCACGGCGATGCCGAAGGTCACCTGATTCAGGATCACCGACTGCGGACCGTCGGCCACCTGCGAATCGATTTCCACGCCACGGTTCATCGGGCCCGGATGCATCACGATCGCATCGGGCGCGGCGAGCGCGAGACGCTCGGGCGTCAGGCCCCAGCTCTTGAAATACTCCTGCGCGGAAGGCAGCAGCGCGCCGCTCATGCGCTCGTTCTGCAAGCGCAGCATGATGATCACGTCGACGCCCTTCAGGCCTTCGTCGAGATTGTGATAGACGTGCACGCCCATCTGGTCGAGGTTGCCCGGCAACAGCGTGCGCGGCCCGATTGCGCGCACTTCCGGCACGCCGAGCGTGGTCAGCGCGTGAATGTCCGAGCGCGCGACGCGCGAATGCAGGATGTCGCCGACGATCGCCACGCGCAGCTTCGTGAAGTCGCGCTTGTAATGGCGGATCGTGTACATGTCGAGCAGGCCTTGCGTCGGATGCGCGTGCCGGCCATCGCCCGCATTGATCACGTGCACGTGCGGCGCGCAGTGCTCCGCGATCAGATACGGCGCGCCGCTCGACGCGTGACGCACGACGAACATGTCGGCGTGCATCGCGGAGAGGTTGTTGATCGTGTCGAGCAGCGATTCGCCCTTGCTCGTCGACGACGCGTTGATGTTCAGGTTCAGCACGTCCGCCGACAGGCGCTTGGCCGCGATCTCGAACGTGGTGCGCGTGCGCGTCGAGTTCTCGAAGAAGAGGTTGAACACCGACTTGCCGCGCAACAGCGGCACCTTCTTCACTTCGCGGTCGGTCACGCTCACGAACTGTTCGGCGGTATCGAGAATATGCGTGACGATGGCGCGCGGCAGCCCTTCGATGGTCAGCAAGTGCTTCAGCTCGCCGTTCTTCGTGAGCTGCGGATTGCCTTTGAGAAAGCCGTACCGGAATTTATCCGATGCGGGCGCGCTCGGATCGGCAGCGCTCTGAGGGGCGGTGTTCATGATGTTCCCGGATGATTCTTTGGAAAGAAGCGCAAAGCAGCCGCAATGTGCGCGTCAGTCCGCGCGCGGCTCGGTCGTGAAGGCGAGCGTGTGGTCGTCGCGGCGCGCGAGCACGAGATCCTCGTTTGCGGGCATTTCGACCGCGCCGCCGGTGAAGCGCGCCGCGATCGGCATTTCGCGCCCGCCGCGATCCGCGAGCACCGCGAGATCGATGGACGCCGGGCGGCCGTAGTCGTACAGCTCGTTGATCGCCGCGCGCACGGTGCGGCCCGTCGAGAGCACGTCGTCGATCAGGATGATGCGGCGGCCGTTCACGTCGAAAGGCAGTTCGGTCGGGCGCGCCTGGCTGTGCAGGCCCTTCTTCGCGTAGTCGTCGCGATGCAGCGCCACGTTCACCACGCCGAAGTGCGGCGCGTTCAGATCCTGCGCGAGCCGCTCGGCGAGCCACACGCCGCCGCTGTAGATGCCCGCCAGCACGGCGCCATCCGGCGCGGCAAGCGAGGGTCCGTACGCGGCGCGAATCTGGTCGACGAGCGCGCGATACAGCGCCTCGGCGTCAATGGAACTCATGATCGTCGGCAAGTCCGTCGAGATATTGTTGAAGGATGACGCGGGCGGCTTCGGCGTCGATTTCGTCGAAGCGGCCGCGCGCGTTGGTGCGCACGCCGCGTTCGCGCAAATCGGCTTTGGCGTCGACGGACGAGTAGCGCTCGTCCACCCATTGCACGGGCACGTTGAAACGGCCGTTCAACTGATTGCCGAAGCGCTTCGCGAGCGCGCTCATTTCATGGGGCGTGCCGTCGGGATGCATCGGCATGCCGACCACCACGGTGTCGGGTTTCCACTCATCGAGCAGCTTGCCCACTTCGACGAAGCGATATTCTCGATTGCGGTTTTCCAGGGTGGCGAGCGCACGCGCGTTCTTCGTGAGCGTATTGCCGACGGCGACACCAATGCGTTTCTCGCCGTAATCGAATGCCAGCAGCGTGGCTTCGCGGCTCATGCGTGCCCTGCTTCGCCGGACAACATCGAGCGCGACACGCCGAGCAGCGAGAGCGCCGCTTCGAGGCGGTCTTCGGCGGGCACGTCGAAGATGATGCGCGGATCGGCTTCCACCGTAAGCCAGCCGTTCTTCGCGAGTTCGTCTTCGAGCTGGCCCGCGCCCCAGCCGGCGTGACCCAGCGTGAGCAGAAAGCGCTCGGGGCCCTTGCCGCTCGCGACTGCCTCGAGCACGTCCTTCGAGGTGGTCATCGCGAGGCCGCCGGGCACGCTCATCGACGAACTGTACGGCTCGCCCTCGCCCGCTTCGTGCAGCACGAAGCCGCGCTCGGTCTGCACCGGACCGCCGAAGTAGACGGGCAAATGGACGAGCGGTTCGATCTCGAGCTTGAGATCGATGCGATTGAATAGCGACTGGAGATCGATGTCGGTCGGCCGATTGATGACGAGGCCGAGCGCGCCCTTCTCGGTGTGATCGCAAAGATAGACCACCGTTCCTGAAAACGTCGGATCCACCATGCTCGGCATGGCAATCAGGAACTGATTCGTCAAATTGATGCGATCGGAAGTCTTGGACATAATTCAGAATTTTAACAAAGGCGCTGCGAGATGGCCGACTTTGATGTGGGTCTGGTGTGGTTTCGGCGGGACCTTCGCGCGGCAGACAATGCTGCACTCTATCACGCGCTTACGCGGTGCCGTCGGGTGCTGTGCGCCTTCGTTTTCGATCGCGAGATTCTCTCGCCGCTCGATAAAAATGACCGCCGCGTGCCGTTCATCCATGCGAGCGTCGTCGAGCTGGATCGCACGCTGCGCGAGGCGGGCGGCGCGCTGATCGTGCGGCACGGTCATCCGGTTCACGATATTCCGGCGCTCGCGCGGGAATGCGGCGCGAACGCCGTGTTCGCCAATCGGGATTACGAGCCGGCGGCCAAAGTGCGCGACGAAGCCGTCGCGGGCAAGCTCGCGAGCCTGGACATCGCGTTTTTCAGTTTCAGGGATCAGGCCGTCTTCGATCATGACGATGTGATGACAGGCGCGGACAAGCCTTATACCGTCTTCACGCCGTACAAGCGCAAATGGCTCCAGACGCTCACGCCGGACGCGCTGAAGCCGTACGCATCCGAAGATCACCTGGACGCGCTCGCGAAACCGCCTGCGGGCGTGAAGCACGCGATGCCTTCGCTCGCCGCGCTCGGTTTTGCCGATGCCCACGGCCCCGCGTTTCCGGCGGGCGCGAGCGGCGCGTACGAACTCTTCGACGATTTCCGCGACCGCATGACCGATTACGGCCGCACGCGCGATTTCCCCGCGCTGAAAGGCCCGAGCTATCTCGGCGTGCATCTGCGGCACGGCACGATGTCGATCCGCGCGCTCGCCCGCACCGCGCACGACACGCAGCGCCACGGCGACAAGGGCGCGGAGACCTGGCTCGGCGAGCTGATCTGGCGGGAGTTCTATTTCTCCGTGCTGCACCATTTTCCGCACGTCGGCATGGCCGGAGATCATCGCGCGTTCAAGCCGGAGTACGACCGCATCCGCTGGGAGACCGGCCACGCGGCCGACGCGAACTTCGCCGCGTGGTGCGCGGGGCAAACGGGCTATCCGCTCGTCGATGCGGCGATGCGGCAGATCAACGCGTCCGGCTACATGCACAACCGGCTGCGCATGGTCGTGGCGAGTTTTCTGACGAAGGATCTCGGCATCGACTGGCGGCGCGGCGAGGCCTATTTCGAAGCGCTCCTGAACGACTTCGAGCTGTCGAACAACAACGGCGGCTGGCAATGGGCCGCGTCGAGCGGTTGCGACGCGCAGCCTTACTTCCGCATCTTCAATCCGGTCACGCAGTCGCGAAAATTCGATTCGGCCGGGAAGTTCATCCGGCATTACGTGCCGGAGATCGCGGCTTTGTCCGATCGCGATATTCACGCGCCGTGGCTCGCGAAACCGGACGCGCTCAAGGCCGCGAAAATTTCGCTCGGCGCGGAGTATCCGCAACCGGTCGTCGATCATGACGCCGCCAGAAAGCGCACCCTCGCGCGGTATGACGTCGTGCGCAAGCCCGGCGCGAAGCACGCCGCGCCGCCCGAGGACGATTAACGCGTGACCGGCGCCGGCTTTTCGATCATCGCGGTGAGCGCGACAATCGATCCGCGTCCTTCGGAAGGCGCAATGCCGGCCGCCGCCTGATGCAGCATCGAGCGCAGCATTTGCGCGGAGCGTTCGGGCACGGTGGCGTCGATGCCGCGCGTCGCGCCCTCCGCGCCGTCGGCATGCGGTTCGCCGTGATGCGCGACGCGCCGCCACGCGAGACCGAGCGTGTCCGCGAGCAGCGCGACGTGTCCGAGCCCCAGCGCGCACGCCGCCGCCCCGAGCCGGTGCGACGCATTCGCGGCGGACAACGCCGCCGCTTCGTCGACCATGCCGGTTTCGTTCGCCTGCGTGCCACGCTCGACCAGCGCGTCGATCGACGTTTCCGCGCTCTGCAGAAAGTCTTCGTAGGCAGCCGCGTTCACGCGCAGCACGCCGAGGTCGCGCGTTGCGGCGTCGCGCGAGGCTTCTTCGCCCGCCTGCGCCGCGCCCTCTTCCCACGCCGCTTCCGATGCCTGCGTTGCCGCGACATGCCACGCCACGGTCAGGCCGTAGTCGCGCAGCACGTCGACGTGCTCGGCATCTTCGGAGGTCGCGCCGTACAGCGCGAAATCGCGCCACAAAAGCGCAAGTGTTGCGCGCACCAGCGAGCGCGGCGCGTACGTCAGCGCATGCGCCTGATCGGCCAGCACGAGGTTGAAGCGCGCGTAGAGGCGTTTCGCATCGGCGATGTGGTCGAGTTCGCCGCCGTTGCGCTGCGCGCGTTCACGCAGCGCCCGCACCGTCGAAGACGCGAGCCGCCAGAAGTCGTAGGGATCGGCGCCGCGAAGTTCGTCGAGACAGGTGTCGAGGCGTGCGAAGGCATCGGCAGATTCCTCGGCCGGGCCGCGCAGGAGCTTGAGCAGCGTTTCCTCGTAATGCGCCCGCACGCGCGCGAGCCGCTCGGGTGCGATGCCGCGCAGCGTCGCCGGCGCAATGGCGCGGCCCGCGAGCGCGAGGTCGTCGTAGGAAACCGGCGCGACGCGCGTGTGCGCCGCCAGCAGCGCATGCAAGCCGCGATAGTGTTCGAAGAGCGCCGTCGAGCACGAGAGTTCGCGCAAGTTGCGGCGCTCGACCGCCGCGCGAAATGCCGCGAGCGCATCGGCGACGCGCGCATGACTTGCGTCCGACTCCTCGCCGAGCGGCGCGACCAGCGCGAGCGCCTCGGCGAAGCGCTGCGCGGGCAGCCATCCCGCCGAATGCAGCGCGGCGATGGCGCGTTTCAACGCGGCTCCGGTTTCGCCCTGGCGCTGGAACGCGTGCAGCGCGTCGGTCAACGCCATTTCGGCAAGTCGCACCGATCCGCCGCGCGGATTGGGCAGAGCTTCGAACGGAACGGGCAGATCGGGACGAGAAGTCATAACAAGCGCTCACAAACCGGTTCGCGGCGCGGCGATCGAAAGCCACCGTCGCACGCGGTTGAAATGCATCATCGACAGGCGGTGACGGAGATCGCCGCGCGCCATTCAAGCGTATGCCTTAACGGGCCGGTGCGGAAATCGAACGTACGCACCAAGGCATTTCGCACCTCGTTCGCCAACACCACGCGACGCCGGAGCCGCCGCAACAAACTCGCCTTACGCTGCAAAATCTGACCAATCGGGCACGCCGCACGGCGGCTGCCCATGCGCGTTCCCGCCTCGCCGCAGCCAAACGCGGTCCGCAAAAAACGCGCGCCGCATGACGCGAGTCATGCGGCGCGGCAGAACGACAAGATCAGATCTGAACCATCTCGAAATCTTCCTTGCGGGCTCCGCATTCGGGACAGGTCCAGTTGATGGGGACGTCCTCCCAGCGCGTGCCCGGCGCGATGCCCTCTTCGGGCAATCCCGCCTCCTCGTCGTAGATCCAGCCGCAGATCAGGCACATCCAGCTTCTGTATTCCATACTTATGCCGCGTCGATTGGTCGGTTGAAATTAGGACATGATGGTACCGTGTTGCCGTGTCGATGCCTAGCAAGCTGCCCACCCGGGGTGGTGTGCATCGTGACATCGGTCGAGACGGCCGTCCCGGCGAGCCCGCAACCCCAAGGCTAGCGCGCCGGAAAAAAGTGCGCAAAGAGAACTGGCGGGCGACATTAGGCCGCATAATCAGACATGACTGAGCGGGTCTTCGCTCGCGCGCCCGAAAGCGCGGACGAGTTCGCTCCGAGCCGATCGTTCACTCAAGCATCCAATATCATAATGTCCGCTTTTGCCATGACCGGCGACTCCCCACCGATCGTACTCACCTTCGGCCTTTCCGATCCCACGGGCGGATCGGGCGTACAAGCCGACCTTCTGACGCTCGCGAGCATGGGCTGCCACGGCGTGACCGTGCTCACCGGCTACGCGGTGCGCGACTCCGCCACCTGCGACGAAGTCACCGGGCTCGATCCGGACGTCGTCGCCACCCAGGCGCGCATGTTGCTGGAGGACATGCCGGTCGCCGCCTTCAAGATCGGCGCGGCGACGCGCGCGGAGCTCGTGTCCGCCATCGCCGAAGTCGTCTCCGACTACGACGACGTGCCGCTGATCCTCGCGCCCGATTTCACCCTCGACGACGAACACGTGCTGTCCGCCGACGAGCTTCGCGAATCGCTCGCCGATCTGCTCGTGCCGCAGACCACCATGCTGATTGCCGATCACGCCACGCTATTGCAGCTCGCGCAGCCCGACAGCGACGCCGAATCGCCGACGCTCGATTCCGCTATTTCCCACATCCTGGCGCAAGGCTGCGAGTACGTGCTGGCGATGGAAACCGGCACGCATCGTCACGTCAATACGCTCTACAGCGAGGAAGGACAAGTCCGGCAGGATACGTGGGAGCGCAGCGTGCAACGCATCATGGGCCTGACCGATACGCTCGGTTCGGCTATCGCCGCGCTGCTCGCGAATGGTCAGGAACCCGCCGAAGCCGCGCGCGAAGCGCAGGAGTACGTGTTCCAGGCCGCCCGCGCCGCTTTCCGGCCGGGCATGGGCGCCTATTTGCCGGACCGTTTTTTCTGGGCGCGTTCGAACGACACGGAGGAAGACGGCGAGGCCTCCGCGCTGCCCGACGATCCGCCGGGTCTGCCCGGAGAAGCCCGACACTAAAGCCGACGACGGAGGCGACGCGAGCGCATGCCATACCGACTGCCCCATCTGCACAAGCCCGGCCCGCAAGGCGCGATCCGCATCGGCTGCGCGGGCTGGGGTCTATCCGGCGCCGTCTCCGCGAGCTTTCCCCACGAAGGCACCCATCTCGAACGCTACTCACACGTGCTGACGTGCGTCGAGATCAACTCCAGCTTCTACAAACCACATCGCGAACAGACTTACGCGCATTGGGCGGAAAGCGTGCCCGAGTCGTTCCGCTTCTCGGTGAAGCTGCCGAAGGCGATCACGCATGACGCGCGCCTCGTCGATACCGAAGCGCTGCTCGACGAATTCCTTCAGACAGCCGGACAACTTGGCGACAAGCTGGGCTGCTGGCTCGTGCAACTGCCGCCGAGCCTGACGTTCGATCACGACATCGCGGAAGCCTTCTTCAAGGCGTTGCGCGAGCGCACGAAAGTGCCGGTGGCATGCGAGGCGCGCGAGCCCGGCTGGTTCACGGCGCACGCGGCGGCGCTGTTGAAGGCGCATCACATCGCCTATGTGGACGCCGACCCGATCCCGGACGAATGCGAGATCAGGCATCGCGCGGACACGTCGCTCGTCTATGTGCGGCTGCACGGCGCGACCGAACTCTACAAGTCTTCCTACGATTACACCTATCTCGACGATCTCGCCCGCACCTTGCACACGCGCGCGAAGAAGACGGCCGAAGTCTGGTGCATTTTCGACAACACAGCCGATGGCAATGCGCAGCCCAACGCGCTGCATCTGATGGAGCGGCTGCGGATTCATCACAAAGTCTGACGTTCTCGCTGGAGATCATCCGATGCATATGCCGGCAGGATTCGCTCGTCCGCTCGCGGCAACGCTCGCCGCGTTGCTGCTCTCATTCGCGTTGCCCGTTCACGCGCAAAATACCGCGCCGCCGCCCGGCGCCACGCCCGCCGGCGACGGTACCTTCCTGCTGACGATCTTCCTCAAGCATGACGAGTCGAAGACATTGCCGCAGATCAATCAGCAACTGAAGGAGCAAGGGTACTTCAAGCAGTTCCCGCCGCCGGGCGTCGAAGTGGTGTCGTGGTACGTGATGATGGGCATCGGTCAGGTGGTGACGCTGCGCGTGCCCGCGGACCGCCTGCGCGAAGTGAACCGCGCGATCGAGAGCACCGCGTGGGGCGGGTATCGCACGGAGTTCTATCCGACCTACGACTACAAGGCCGCCGCGCAGAAGTTGCGCGAGGAAATGAACAAATAGCCTTTGTATGGACGAAAAAAATCCCGCATTGCTGCGGGATTTTTTTCGCACGGCGCGAGCTTCTTTCGAAGCTCGCGCAATGTAATCGGGCCGAAGCCGAATTACATGTCCATGCCCATGCCGCCCATGCCGCCGGGCATGCCGCCGCCCATCGGAGCATCTTCCTTCGGCAGTTCGGCAACGGCTGCGTCGGTCGTCAGCAGCAGGCCTGCCACCGATGCCGCGTTTTGCAGCGCGGTGCGCGTGACCTTCGTCGGGTCGACGACGCCAGCTTCAACCAGGTCGCCGTACTCGCCGGTCGCCGCGTTGTAGCCGTAGTTGCCTTGACCAGCCGCAACGGCCGCCACCACGACAGAGGCTTCTTCGCCGCCGTTCGTGACGATCTGGCGCAGCGGCTCTTCCATAGCACGCAGGACGATGCGGATGCCCGCGTCCTGGTCCGAGTTCGCGCCCTTCACGCCTTCGACAGCCTTGCGAGCGCGGATCAGCGCAACGCCGCCGCCAGCCACGATGCCTTCTTCAACGGCAGCACGGGTTGCGTGCAGCGCGTCTTCGACACGTGCCTTCTTTTCCTTCATTTCGACTTCGGTCGCAGCGCCGACCTTGATCACCGCAACGCCGCCAGCCAGCTTGGCCACGCGCTCTTGCAGCTTTTCACGGTCGTAGTCCGACGTCGCTTCTTCGATCTGCTTGCGCACTTGCTTCACGCGCGCTTCGATGTTCACGGCTTCGCCGGCGCCATCGATGATCGTCGTGTTTTCCTTGCCCACTTCGATGCGCTTCGCCTGGCCCAGCTCAGCCAGCGTCGCCTTTTCGAGTGTCAGGCCGGTTTCTTCCGCAACCACTTGACCGCCGGTCAGGATCGCGATGTCTTCCAGCATCGCCTTGCGACGGTCGCCGAAGCCCGGAGCCTTGACAGCAACCGTCTTCAGGATGCCGCGGATGTTGTTGACGACCAGCGTTGCGAGCGCTTCGCCTTCGACGTCTTCAGCGATGATCAGCAGCGGACGGCCAGCCTTCGCAACCTGTTCCAGTACCGGGAGAAGGTCACGGATGTTGGAAACCTTCTTGTCGTGCAGCAGCACGAACGGGTTTTCCAGCACGGCGACTTGCTTGTCCGGGTTGTTGATGAAGTACGGCGACAGGTAACCGCGGTCGAACTGCATGCCTTCCACGACGTCCAGCTCGTCTTCCAGCGACTTGCCGTCTTCGACGGTGATCACGCCTTCCTTGCCGACCTTGTCCATCGCTTCAGCGATGCGATCGCCGATCGACGTGTCGCTGTTCGCCGAGATCGAGCCGACTTGCGCGATTTCCTTGTTGGTCGTGCAGGGCTTGCTGATCTTGCGCAGTTCTTCGATTGCTGCGGCCACGGCCTTGTCGATGCCGCGCTTCAGGTCCATCGGGTTCATGCCCGACGCGACGTACTTCATGCCTTCGCGAACGATCGATTGCGCCAGAACGGTAGCGGTCGTGGTGCCGTCACCTGCGTTGTCGCTGGTCTTGGAAGCCACTTCCTTGACCATTTGCGCGCCCATGTTCTGGAGCTTGTCCTTCAGTTCGATTTCCTTCGCGACCGAGACACCGTCCTTGGTGACCGTCGGGCCGCCGAACGAACGCTCGAGCACGACGTTGCGGCCCTTCGGACCCAGCGTGACCTTGACCGCGTTGGCCAGGATGTTCACGCCTTCGACCATCTTGGCGCGTGCGGTATCGCCAAAAGTGACTTCTTTAGCTGCCATATCCAAACTCCTTGATTCGATTCGGTTTGCTGGCTTCGCTCAAGCGCGCCCGAACGGGGCTGCGGCTCGATGGCGAAGCCGAACGTGCAGGAAGGATGCTTACTTGACCAGAACGGCCATGATGTCTTCTTCGCGCATGACGAGCAGTTCCTGCCCGTCGACCTTGACGGTCTGGCCAGCGTACTTGCCGAACAGAACGCGGTCGCCCACCTTCACGTCGAGGGCGTTCTGCACGCCCTTGTCATCGCGCTTGCCCGGGCCGATGGCCAGGACTTCGCCTTGATCCGGCTTTTCTGCCGCGGCTTCCGGGATCACGATGCCCGATGCGGTCTTGGTTTCCTGGTCCAGACGTTTGACGATGACGCGATCGTGCAAAGGACGAAGGTTCATACACACTCCTCTCTTGATTGAGACTGAAAACGCGGGAAAACCCATCCGTTGAGAATCGATCTCGCCGGACGGCAATCTTGTTAGCACTCTCGTGCAGTGAGTGCTAATTATATGGATCGAGTTTGACAATTTCAAGGAGGGAAGGAGCGGCTGTCGAGATTCACCTAATGTCGAGATTCACTTAACTTTGAACTTTGTTCATCCAACTCTGAACTCGTAGCCAGCATCCCAACCTGTAGCTGCACAGCCTTTTTCTCAACAAAAACAATACATTAGGAATTAGCTCGCACTTCTGCCATGTCCGCGCGCATGGTCTGACACCTGCGGTTATTTGCGGCCTCCCGCGTAAGCGTTGGGGTCATCGGTTGATGAAAGGGTAAACCCTAGCAATCGATACGCGCGTCTTGCTCACTTCCGAGTGGCTGGAAGCAACACGACGCGACCTGCAGCGGCCATCCTTTAGACATAAATGCTCCGCACCTCGGTTCGGTTGCTTGGCGGCTTTCTCACGAGCTATCCAACACGCGCAACAATGGTCGCGCTACACCGGTGACCCTTATTACCCCTGGAAGACCAGCTTCAATCGGCTTTATGACCTTCGCCCTTCCCCACTAAGCTACGCACCTGTTCGCTCGCCGCCAGCCTTTGGGCGCCAATGGGAGCGGATAGTTCACTTCCGCTGCGGCTTTCTGATCGATCATGGACGGACACTCACAAAGAACAGACCATTACAAATGATCGGAGTGGCTGTCGATTCGGCAGGGACACTTACACAAACAGAATTCGTTGGCCAAGAAGTGCCGAAAAGGACTGCCGCCCCAAGGAGTTGAGCGGCACGCCGACTAGATCTGGTCAGAGAATGTAAAAGGCGCTTGACGACCCAAAGAAGACGACGGCGAGCCGCCGAGCAGGCGACGGTTTCCGAGGGCAAGCAGCCATTCGTCGATCAACGGTGCTTTCGCCTCAGCTGCGTCCTTTGCACCGCTCCAGACCAAACGGAAACAATCTAACGGCAACCATGTCCTCGTTCGGATCGGCTCGCGAACATCCCTAGCTTCCAAGGCTGTTTGGAGCAAACGGTTATCGACAGGTGCTGTTCAACTGTGGGCGAGACCGCACAATGGTCATCAAACGCTGCCAGCCGCCCGGCGCGAGCACGCGTCCAAACCGTCCAATCCTTCCGTGCTTCGCGACCAAGTTCCGACATCGGATTTCTATTGCATTATGTCCGTACTTCTATAGTATGGTCGTAATTCAATGGAGCACCGCCTCTCTTCCAAGCTTGGGAAGACGAGGTCACACCTTTCTTGGGAGGAAACTAATGAACGACACGCTCAGCAGCTCTACCCGAACATCTGCGCCAGAAGTGCAGACGTTCGCTTCGTTGGGGCTCGCCGCGGCCGCTGATGCGATCCGCGCCGGTGAGATTACATCAGAGGCGTACACGACGGCACTGCTGCAGCAGGCCCGGTCGCACGCTGACCTCAGCGCTTTCATCACCATCGACGAAGACAGCGTGCTTGAGGCAGCGAATAACGCAGACAAGGCGCGGTCTGCGGGGGCAGAGGGCCCCCTGCTGGGTGTGCCAATCGGGGTGAAGGACAGCTACTTGACGAAAGGGCTGCGCACGAGCATCGGCCTAGATCAACTGGCGCGCTTCATTCCGACGGAAGATGCCGATGCGGTCCGGGCGATAAAGGATGCAGGCGCCTTAATTCTTGGAAAGAACAATCTCGTTGAGATGTCCTATGGGCTGACCGGACATAACGAACGCTATGGTCAGGTCAAAAACCCGCGCGCCCACAATCACGTCTCGGGAGGCTCCTCTAGCGGTTCTGCTGCGTCCGTGGCCGCCGGGATAGTACCCGCCTCGTTGGGCGGCGATACAGTCGGCTCGATCCGTGTGCCCGCGTCTCTCTGCGGCGTCGTTGGATTCAAGCCGAGCACGGGACGCTGGCCACGTCACGGCGTCGCTCCGATCTCCCACACTCTCGACACGACCGGAGTGTTCGCGCGCAACGTTGAAGACTGCATACTGATGGATCAGGTCGTCACCGGCGACAAGGTCGTGGAACCCGTCGAGCGAGACCCCAATCTGAGAGGAGTCCGACTGGCTTTTGCGCCGGGGCAGTTTCTGGGTTTGGTGGACCCGGAAGTCGAGGATCGTTTTCGTGAAGTAGTTCGGCGGTTGCGCGACGCGGGCGCGGAGATCTTTGAGATCGACCTCGGGGATGATTTCAATGCCCTCATCCAGACAACCACGTGGGGAATTTTCGCCCACGAGACCCAAGGCGCGATCTCTGAATTCCTCCGCCTGCACAATGTTCCGATCACATTCGAGGCGATTTATGAAAGCCTAAAGCCGCAGCTTCGTGAAGCGTGGGCGCACATCGTACTGCCGGGGGGCGCAGGTGCTACTTCACTGGAAGCCTATCAGACTGCGCTCCACGTGAGCCGTCCGGAAATCCACCGCCGTTTGAGCCAACTGTTCGCCACGCAAGGAGCACTTGCCATTCTGCAGCCGACGACGCCCTGCACGGCGCCTTCGATCGATGAGCAGGGCGCATTGCGCATCGCGGGCCAGGAAGTAAGCAATCTCGCCTTGGCCAACCACACTTTGTCAGCGAGCAGCGTGGGTCTGCCGGGTATCAGCCTCCCTGCGGGCGTGTCCCGCGCCGGCCTCCCGATCGGTCTTGAACTGGACGCCCCACTGGCACGCGACCAGGCGCTTCTGACGCTTGCCCGCCGGATTGAGACGGTCTTAGGCGTCCAGCCGCCGTCGCTCTGACGTACTCGTCCCCCTTTTTACAAACGGGTCAACCCCGAACAGTAGCGAACTCAGGATCGACAAATGGCCAATGTCCTGTACACCACACGAACCATCCCGATTGACCACGTCACAATCAAATCGTTAAAGCCATTCGAGGATGTTCGAGCCAGGCTCGAGGCCCTGGCGCCTCGCATTGATGACGGGATCTTCACACTTCTGCGATATGGTGAAAGCACCCTCGCGCTTCGAGAGTTGGAGGCATGTCCGCCACTCACTATTTTCGGCCAGCGTGACCACGGAGCGCTACTGGCTATTGCTGGACTGACGCGCCGATCCATCCAGTACGATATCGGCAATCCGCTCACCGCGTCGAAGATGACCCGTCATCAACTATCCGCGGGCCTCTATGCGCCCATTCGCGTGCTGTTGCGCGAGGACGGCGATGATGTTGTCGGTTTTGAGTATGATCGGCCAGCCTCCGTTTTCGGCCAGTTCGGCAGCGAGGAGGTCAATGCCGTAGCTCAGCAGCTTGATCGCGACCTCCGAGCCTTGTTGGAGGCGGCTGCTAATTAACGGCTGCGGGACACGAGTGGAGAGAAAATGCGTTTCGAAAAAGGTCACAAAGCCGCGACCCGGCAGCATATCCTCGAGGTCGCCTCGAAAAGCTTCCGGCGCGCGGGAGTTTCGGCTGCGGGCATCAGCGGGATCATGGGAGCGGCCGGCCTGACCAACGGCGCTTTCTATCTCCACTTCGCCTCCAAAGAGGAGCTCGTCCGCGAGGCAGTCGGAAGCGCGCTCGCGGAGAGGCAACTGGACCTCGAAGAGAAACTCCAAGCCGGCGCTGACCTTGAGAAAGTGATTCGAAGCTACCTAAGTCAAGCGCATCGCGAGGACCTGGCATGCGGTTGTCCTTCGGCAGCTTTGCTTCCGGAACTTGGTCGACACTCGGTGCCGATACGGCAAACCTATGAAAATGGATTGCGAAGCTTTGTTGCGACGTTGGCCGCATTGCTCCCAGACGCAGATTCGAAATCGGCGGATCGTCGGGCAGCTGCCATCTTTGCTCTCATGGTGGGCACCCTTCAGCTGGCGCGCGCCGTGCCAGACGCTGCACGCGCGGAGGAAATCCTGGAAGGCGGCGTCGAGGCAGCCCTCGTCCTTGCACGCGAGTCACAAGAATGAAGTATGCATGGCGGCGGCCCGACCCTCCTTAGCTGAGCCAGTGCAATGTGTGAGACCCACGGTGATCCGCAGATTGACGACCGGCAGCCGACCGACGTGAAGCGGCCGTTCGAGCATCCGCTTCGTGACAAGATCGAATGTCAGAAACTGGCCGACAGTCGCCTCACACAGCGGCCGGCCCTCCTCGTTCAAAGAGCCGCTCCTTATCACACTCTTTGGCAAGCATAACCATGTAGAGGTCGGCGGCAAGTGCTGAATGTGCCTCTCCGTCATCCACTCGCATTCAGCGCAAGCCTTCCGAGGATCGCTCACGGCGGCGGGCGACCCAGCGCCAACTGATTCCAATGCCGCTCGACACGGGTTGCATCGCGAACTGCCACTTGCCATAGTTTGCTGCAAATTCGCCCTCCGTTGATGTCACCCATGCTATCTGTGCTTCGTTAGGCGGCCTTCTATCGATTGCCACGGAAAGTAGTACAGCTGCAAGCTTTCGCGCGCGGCGCCGCACGCGTGGGATGTCGGGAATCTCTATTCCGTCCGCGATCTGCTTCAGCCCTTCGTGCGCATCGATGATCTCGGATTGCCTACTGCCATTGCAGTCTTTCGATTCCGTCAGCGCTGACAGGGCGTCGATCGCAGTCTTCAAATCCTTCATAGCAGTGGCCCGGCCCGCAGCGCGGTCATCGAGGCACCGAACCGCACTAAGGAGGAAGTAATCGTCAGACCTTCGATAGCTCATTCTGTCTCTGTTATCGCTTCGTTTTTGCGGCGTCTCGTATCGGACAAAAGGGAGGGACGATAAAGCGCTCAACCGCTCTCACCGTGAACAGCGGTAAAGCGTTGCATGCCCACGTTCCCGTTGCATTGCTCGATTGTCGACGATTTGTGATCTAACGTCGAACGTCTCAAACTTGCCGGGCAGCGTCCATCGTCGCCCAACTTCACGCTTCACACCTCGGTCTGTTCCGCCATCTCAAGCGCATCGTCGACCTCGATGCCGAGATACCGTACGGTGCTTTCAAGCTTGGTGTGCCCTAGCAGGAGCTGAACTGCCCGTAGATTCTTGGTGCGCCGGTATATCAGTGACGCCTTCGTTCGCCGCATCGTATGCGTTCCGTAGGCCGTATCGTCGAGTCCGATTGATCTGATCCAGCGATGGACCAGTCGAGCGTACTGACGGGTCGAGAGATGCAGGGAGCCGTGAATCCTGCTCTGAAACAGATAGTCGCCCGACGAAAGTCCCGCCGCCTGGATCCACGCTTCAGCGCTCGCGCGAGTCTGCTCTGTGATCTCGAACTGCACCGGCCGCTGCGTCTTCTGCTGCATAACGGTTGCCCGGGGCGCCACACGAGAGCCCAGACAGATGTCGGACACTCGCAACTTCGTGAGATCGCACGCTCGCAGTTTGCTGTCGATCGCCAAATTGAACATCGCCAGCTCCCGCGTCTTGCCCGCAAGCTGCAGGCGGATACGAATCGCCCAGATTTCCTTGAGCTTCAGCGGCGGCTTCTGCCCCGTCAGCCTGCCCTTGTTCCAAGGCACGCGGCGCGCGCCTACAACCTCAATCGCTTCCATGACTATTTCTCCTTTCAACGGAAGGAAAACTAGTCTGCGCCGATCATGGATGGACGCTGCACGACCCACTCCGGTCAGACGGCCTTCTCCGAAGCGGTCAGTCAGTCGAATCAAGGTTTTGCGAACTGGAGTGCCATAAAGCGGCCGTTGGCGACCTCACCTGATCGGCCACAACCGGCCGTTCGACACCTCGACCAGAATCACCGACAATTGAGCGACTTGGCCATTCACCATGCACCAATGTCGATCAACGTTTTGGGAACCGAGGGTTATGCCCAGCATGCCGAGGTTTTGGCTAGCGCATGGCAAGGGATTCGATTCGAAGACCACCACCGACCAGTTCTGCACCTGATCCCTGACGCACCGTCACGCATCCTCGATGTCGGAGCCGGCATGGGGCGCGACGCTGCCGCATTTGCATCGATGGGGCACGCGGTGTTGGCGGTTGAACCCGTCGACGAACTTCGGGCCGCTGCTAGGAACTTGTATCCGAATTCCAGCGTTGTCTGGCTCGACGACAGCCTGCCCGATCTCTGCCTCGTCTGCAAAAGGGCGAGCACGTTCGACGTCGTCATGGTTACGGCGGTATGGATGCACCTCGACGAAGTCCAACGTCGCCGAGGCATGAGCACAATCTATGATCTCCTGATCGATGGTGGCGTCGTCATTTTGTCGTTGCGCCATGGGCCGTGCCCGGAGGGACGGCGCATGTTCGACGTTTCCGCGGCGGAGACGATCGAACTCGCCGAAGGCCTTCGTCTCAAGCTTCTGCTCAACGTACCCAGCGGCTCGGTCCAGCAAGGAAACAGGACCATGGGAGTGACCTGGACGCGCCTTGCTTTCGGGAAGTGAAAGCCTGTGTGGTGGCACCTACCCGCCACGGGCGGACGATCGACGACAGCAGGAAAATCGCTGAAAATCTCGCATCGCAGGTCCGAGTGCAGTTCACCTTACAAGGTGTTGTCACGACAAATGGCCATCCCGGCGAATCCCGGCTGTTCAGAAACGCCCACTCATCGACTCGTTATCATCGAGGGCATCATGGGTTCGGGCAAATCCACAACGATGCGATTTATCGCCCAGAGCCTGCAGGTCTCGGGGCAACTTGCATTGCCGATACATGAGAGGACGGAGCCGCACCCGGTGCGAGCGACGGACGAACTTAAACACTGGTTCGAGCCGTGGAGGGATGCGACACCCCAAGACCTTGCTGATCGCGCGCTGACCAGATGGGCTGCCTTCGTCAAGGCGATACAAACGGAGACACCAATCGCGGTAATGGACGGTCAATTGTTTCATGGAGACCTGACCCACCTGCTGCTGATGGACGCCGAGCCGGCGCTGATCTCTGACTACGTGAGCGCGTGGACCGCAATCATCGCGCCACTCAATCCGTTCGTTCTCTACCTTTGGCAGCAAGATGTGGAAAAGGCTATACGGACCGTTTTTACTGAGCGCGGCCCGGACTGGATTGACTATCAAGTCAATTGGAAGCTTGGCGGTCCATACTGCGTTCGCAAAGGTTACCGAGGAGTGGAAGGGTTGATCTCGCTATACCGGGATTACCGACAAATGACCGACGATCTGTTTGACCAGCTACCGCTGGCCAAACTCGCGATAGAGAACTCTAGACGAGACTGGCCAGCCTACGAGAGTCAGATCCTGAACTCTTTGCAATTGCGGGGTCGGGCGTAGTCAGCGAGGCGTCTTTTCCATAACGCAGACGTCTCACCGGGAGACATGAAAGATGGCCTCGAAAAGCATACGCCGGGCAACGGCGGATGACGTACCCATACTTACACAGGTACGAAACGATGCGCATGCAAAAAAGGTCACGTACCGCGACTACGCGTGGGGAAAAGACGGGGACGGGTTTTCCGAAAACTGGGTGCGAAACAATGTCTCTCAAAAGGAAGTGTATGTCGTTGAACTGGAAGGCACTTTAGTCGCAACGTTTTCGCTCGTCCTAGATGAAGACGGGCATTGGGGAGAGCAAGACCCGATCGCCGGCTATATTCATGGTCTTTCTGTCCGGAAGGGCTTCAACGGACGGGGACTCGGCAGCTTCATGCTTGATTGGTGCGGTAACAAAATCAGCGTCTTGAATCGGCGCTTTATTCGACTCGACTGCGCCGCCGAGAACGCAAGGCCGTGCGCATACTACGAGTCGCTTGGATTCATCCGCGCAGGGCGGTACGTCGAGCCAGGAGGCATCGGCTATGTATGGTCCCTCTACGAAAAGGAGGCGAAGCCGCTGCGCGAGCGGCGAGCGGCGAGCGGCGAGCGGCGAGCGGCGAGCGGCGAGCGGCCAGGCTTTTGATAACAACTCCGGACCGGCGTGTCCTCCTGTTTCGTTTCGTTCATAGGTCTGGCGCACTCGCGGGGCAAACCTTTTGGGCGACGCCGGGCGGCGGTCTGGAACGTGGGGCGACGTTTCCGGATGCAGCGATACAACGCCGCGGCGGTCCAATGATTTCTTGCTAAGGTTTTTCCCAGGCGCAATTGCAGGCTTCTCGATAACATTCCAGCTAATGGCAGCAAAAACCAGCGAGAGCAAGAGCGCAAATGGAAAGCATGGATGGGCCGCGCCTGTGCGCCGCAAGCCCGGCCACGAGTCGCGTCGACGGCCGACTGTAAAGAAGAGCGACGCGTTCTGCAGTCGGAACGGGCTTGCGCACTCGAATCGCCCGGTCATCGCTTGCTCGCGACCGTCGTCGACGATGATTGGCCGCGCCGTGTCACGCTCGGAAGTGTTGCTTCAGGACATCGACGATTCGGCCCGAAGCCAGTCCATCGCCATAAGGCGACACGCCCCGCGCCATGCGCTTGTACTCGGCGGGATCATCGAGAAGCCGTTGAACGCTGGAGACGATCTCGTCGAAGTCGGTCCCTACGAGCTTCACCACCTCATGCTCGACCGCCTCGGGACGCTCGGTCTCGCGGCGCAATACCAGCACGGGCTTGCCTAGCGCAGGCGCCTCTTCCTGCACGCCGCCCGAGTCCGTCAGGATCAGGTATGCCTGTTTCATCGCGGCGACGAAGGGCAAGTAGGACAGCGGCTCGCAAAGCATAATGCGCGGATGGTCGCCCAGATGTTCGTAAGCCGGATCCCGCACATTCGGATTGGGATGCACAGGATAGAGAATGTGCGTATCTTCGTTGGCGTCGGCCACCGCCCTGATAGCTCGCAGGATGTTCCTGAAGCCTTCGCCAAAGTTCTCCCGGCGGTGCGACGTGACGAGAATCAGACGGCGATCGCCTCGATAAGGCACTTCCTCATCGCAGCGTCCGGCCACATCCAGGAGCGCGTCGATGACGGTATTGCCGGTCACAAAGATCGAGGCGTCGTCGACGCCTTCCCCGAGAAGGTTTTGCCGTGAGCGCTCCGTCGGCGCGAAATGCCAGCGCGCGAGCCGGCTGGCCACGACTCGGTTCATCTCTTCCGGGAACGGGTTGTCGAGATCCCCGGTTCGAAGTCCTGCTTCGACATGACCGAACGGGATACGCCGATAGAAGCACGCGAGCGCGGCCGTGAGCACGGTCGTGGTATCGCCTTGAGCGAGCAGGACGTCCGGTTTCTCCTCTTCGAGGACCTGATCGAGTCGCGTGATCAGACGCGAAGTCAGCTGCGGCAAGGACTGGTTCGGCTGCATGATGTCGAGATCGACATCCGCATGGATCTTGAACAGATCGAGCATCTGATCCAGCATGCCACGGTGCTGCCCAGTCGCGAGCACGCGACACTCCGCCCAATTTTCCTTCTGGAATCGCGCGATGAGCGGCGCCATCTTGACCGCTTCGGGACGCGTCCCAACTGTTACTAAGACCTTGCGTTTTTTCACGACGATTCCGTTTAAAAACAAACGGTGGTGACGAGCAGGGCCGGTCAAGCGTTCTTGCAGGCCGGCAGACCTGTCACGGCCCCGTATCTTGTGACGAAGCGATGCTCCGATCATGCCCTCGAAAAGACCACGGGCAAAACAATTCAACTGGTTTCGCGAGCGGTTTATGCACGTCCGTGAACCCTTCTCGCGCCTTCTGAAACCATGCCAGGCAAAGCCAACGGAAGATGATACTGCCGACGATGTAACGGGCGACGCCCAACAAATCGGGGATCGCGCCATTGACCAGCACGACACGCGCGTGCTCGATGATAAACGTAAGAGGATTGGCAAGAATCATGCGCGGAATGCGGGCGCCAGACTGTTCAGCAAGTAAAAAGATCGGCGACAGGAAGATCAGCATCGAAGAGAGCAGTCCGGTCACATAAGTATGATTACGAATGTAGACGCCGGTGACGGCGAAGAGCCAGCCCACTCCGGCGGTTACCAATACGACAGCGATGAAGATCACCGGCAGAAAATCAACGGTCCAGTGAATTTTTCCATATATATGCGCCGCGAACTCTGCCAACACAGTGAAACTCATCAGGAAGTGAAACGTTTCCGACGCCCACGGAAATTCACGGAATAATTTCCAGGAGAAGCCTATTTTCGTCACGTAGTCGGGAGTCGATGTAATGATCGTCGGTGCCTGTTGGGGTCTCGCTGAGTGCAGATTCCCACCAGCCCGGCGATGCGGCGCTTTTCGTTCCGCCGCGGCAGCGTCGTCATCACGCTGTAAACCACGGATTCGACGATGTTTTCAGACTGCGCTTTTTCATCGGCCCGTGCGAGGGCACTACAATTTGTGTCTGCCGTTGTCACAAATTTCGGATCCACCGCCTCATGCCCATGCCGTCGCCGCGCCTTGTTTTCGCCTCTCTCGGACTGATCGCCCTCGCCGCCTGCGGAGGGCGCAACGCGGTCGCGCCGAGCTATCAACAGGAATTGTTCAGCACCGGCGCGAGCCCGTTCGCGCACAACTTCGACGCCACCGTCAATGAAACCTGCGAGGCCGCGCGCCGGGCGCTGCTGTCGCAGGGATTTCTCACGACGATGGGCCAGCCCGACACCGTCGATGCCACCAAGAACTTCCAGCCGAGCGCCGAGACACACGTCGCCGTGTCCTTTCATGTGGTCTGCACGCCGGGCGAGAACGCGACGAACCAGAGCATCGCGTATGTGAATGCCGTGCAGGACGGCTATGCGCTCAAGAAAAGCGATACGTCGGCGAGTGTCGGACTGAGCGTGCTCGGCTCGCTCTCACTGCCGATCCGCTCGAACAGCGACGCGATGGTCAAGATCTCGAGCGAGACCGTGCCGGCGGGCAAGTTCTACGACCGTTTTTTCAATCTGATGGGCCATTACCTGAACACGGTGCCGCGCAGCGCGCCCGTCGCCGCCGATGAAGTGAAGAGCAAGCCGCTCGCGCCGTCGCTCATCGTCAACTCGCCGGAACTCACGCCGACGCCGATCGTCGTGCAGACGCCCGCCGCCGCGACCGCGATTCAGGCGTCGGATGCGGTCGCGGCGGGCGCGTCGGCGGCGGAGGCGGCAGCGGCCGCAGCGCCATCGGCCGCAGCGCCATCGGCGCCACGCACCACCGCCACGCAATGACTCACATCGTCGGTCAGTTCGGCACGTTGACGGCGCCGCCCGTCACCGTGATGGCATTCGCACCCGGATCGGTTGCGATCGGCGGCAGGTTCGATACCGAAAGCGCCGGCGCCGAGCCCGCCGTGCCGCCCCGCGCGACCGTGCGTACCACTTGCGAAGGCGGCAGCGGCGCGTTGCTCTTCAGGTGATTCCACATCAGGTTCAGCGCCTGAATGTTGTAGTAGTGGACCGGAATGAAGCGCGTGTCGAAGCCGGCCACGCTGAGGAACGCGTCGAAATGCTGACCGTTCGTGATCTCGTAGAGCGAAAGCTGGCTCTTGCTTCCTTCCGCGACGCGATTCGCGCCGAGATACGGGCGCGACGCGTGATTGATCGGCACGAGCGCATCCGCGCGGCCCTGCACGATGATCGCGGGCTTGCCGCGCAGGTTCGCGTTCACGCGGATCGCGTTCACGCTGCCCACCATCGTCGCATTGCCGTCGGTCCATAGCGAGCGCAGGCACGCCGCGCCCGCGTAGCTCGCGTCGGGCGTCGCGAACCGATGATCCGCCGCACCCGTATTCCCCGCGTTGTAGACGAGGTTGATGCCGTTGGTCGGCGGCACGCCGTTGCCGTTGCCAAAGAGCGTCGGCATCGGCGAGATGATCGGCGTCACGCCCGCTGCCCCAGTCGCCGCGTTGGTCGTGCCGAAGCTGAAATTGCACAGGTTGTCGAGCACGCTCGCCTTCATGTAGGCGTCGGCATAGGTGACGGCCACCGCGGGCACCGCTTGCGAATCCCACATCGGCGCCTGGAGCGTGTCCGAGTCGGTCTGGTAGCCCGCCTGATGCAACTTGTTCAGCGCGTCGGTCGCCTGCGTGACGGTGCTACCGCTCGCGATGAACCCGTTGACAGCGAGCGTCGCACAGCGCGCCGTGCGGATCGCGTTGGTGGTCGCCACGGGCAGCGCCGTCAGATAAGGCGCACCGGCCGCGGCGGGCGCGAGCGCCGCGCACGGTTGCAGCAGATTGGCGAGCGTCATGTAATCCGCGAGCGGCCGCCCGAACGAGCCGACCGGCACGCCGCCTTGCCGCACCGAAACCTGCGACGGCAGGTTCAGGTTGATCTGCGGCTCGCCGACGACCACCGCCGTGATCCAGCCCTCGGTATCCTGCTCGGCCGCCGCCAGCGACGCGCCGCCGCCGTTGCTCACCGATGCCGCGATCGTCGTGATGCTGCCTGTGTTGTAGCGCACCTGATGCGTCGAACCGCTGACCGGGCCGAACATGTCGTTGAGCGCCCAGTACGCGAACTGGATCGCCTGCAAGGTGTTCTTGCCCCAGTCCTTTTCCGGGTTTTGCTGCGAATGCGCGTGCTTGTACGCGTAGCGATTCGGGAATGCCGAATTGAACGACGACAGCGCCGATGCGTCGACGTTCGCCTTGAAGATCGCCTTGGTCCCGGCGATATTCGCGTTGGCAAGCGTGCCGTCGATCATCGTGACGAGATTGGTCGCGAGTTCGTGGCCGCCGTTGCCGCTGCCCTTGTCGGTGTAGGCAACCGCACAGCCGCGCTTCAGGCCCCACTCGCCCGCGGCCGAGATCGCGCCGTAGACGCCACGCGATCCCGACGACGTCGCGGTGACGATACACGGCTGATCCGGATTGAAGCTTGCCGGAATCTGCACGAGCAGGCTGACGTTCTGCGTGCCGCTGCCATCGTCGGCGTAAGCGATGTATTCCTTGCCCGCGATCTTGCCCTCGCCGAGCGTGTCGTTGCCGTTCAGATCGACGTTCGGGCCCCAGAACCGGCCGTAGCCGCCGTTCGCCGTCATATCGACGAGCGCACGATAGTTCGAGTAGATGGCGAGGCGCCGCAATTCCGCTGCCGTCGGCGCTGCCGGATTGGCGATGCCCGGCGCGCTCGCCGACGCGAGGCCCGTCTTGCCGAGACCGGCGGTCAGCAGGTCGTCGGACGTGCCGTCGTAGGTCTGGGTGTTGACCGAGCCGGAGACGAAGCTCGGCAAGGTGTTCGTCGGCTGGCCGCTGCTGTTGTCGTCATCGCCGCCGTGGCATGCGGCGAGCGTCGCTGCCGCGAGCACCGCGAACGCGCCGAGCGCGGCCGCGCGCGACACGTTCTGCAAAGCCTGCGATCTCTGGAAACGCGCGATTCTTTTCATTGTCAGTCTCCGCCATCCGTTTCGATTGAGTGGAGCAACCCGCGACGTGCGTCCACAGCGCAAGTATCGCGCTGTATCAGGTCAGCGAAAAGTCGCGGCGAATGCGCCAAACGACAACGGGCTCCGGCGGGAATGCCGGAGCCCGTTCAAAGTCCCGCGGGGAAGCAGGTGGCATCGCGCGATGCCGCCTGCTGCCTGTGACTCGTGTTATTGCCCGCCGCCTTGCACGCCGAGCGTGATCTTGTTGCTCACGGATTTCACGCCCGTCACGCCCTTGGCGATTTCTTCCGCTTGGGCGATCTGGCCGCCTTCCGGCACCGTGCCCGTCAGCACGACCGCGCCGCTGCGCGCGCGCACGTAGACGTGCGACACGTCGAAGCCCTGCGCCTTCGACAGCGCGCGGCGCACGTCGTAGCCGAGCTTGCGGTCGGTCTTCTTCGTTGCCGATTTCTGGGCTTTGGCCGTTGCCGCCGAATCCGTACTGGTGGCCGCCGCGTCGCTCGATTGGGCATAGGCGCTCGAAGCCACGGCCACGCACACCACCACGCCCAGCGCTTTCAACAGATCGACTGCTTTCATGATTTCTCCTTTTGTTTCGCTTGTTGACTTCGCACAGTTGCTACTTCGCTCGTTTTGCACTTCAAAAACGGGCCGCAGTCCCAGCGGCTGGGCTACGACATCGAGCGGCTGCCCGTGACCATGCGCTCGCCCGGCCGCCGATGGGCGACGAAGCATGGCGATGGCAAGCCGGCTGATGCGGCTCACGGTGCTGCGAGAGACTGGCGAAAGAAACCAAACCGCGGCCGGTTGGTCGGGCGGCAAAACCCGTCGGCTCGAATATGTCCTGCCGCATGGCGCATGCTCGGCGCGGCTCACGAGCCCATATTCCGGGCTGCGGCGCGCGAGGGCCATGTAGTGCGGCGGCGAACGTCAATTTAGCCCAGCGCGGCCATAAGCGCAAAGCATTTAACGACGCGGCAATCAACGAAGCCGCGCATAAGCAACAGCGCCGGCAACGGTCGCCCGCGCCCACACACGCCTGTCACACTCGGCGCGCGATGGGTGCGCGGGTGGTGCGATTAGCGATCTCGGGTACCATCGACGCCATGCCGGCCGCCCGGACGCGTTCATGGCGCTGCCCGCGCAACGGGATCGGGTAAGCTCCAGCGCACCAGGATTCACGATTTCCCTACGAGATGACCCATCCTTCAGGAAGCAATCCGGGCGACGATCCGGACGTCCCGCCCAAACGCAAGCCGCAGCAGAGGATCGTCGCGCGCTTCGTTGCGATCTCCTGGCGCGATCTCGCGCTCACCATCGGCCCGATCCTGCTCGTCTGCGCGGCCGCGCTCTATCTCGCCGTGCGGCTGATCCAGCCCGCGCCGCCGAGCACGCTGACCATCGCGGCGGGTCCGAAAGGCAGTTCCTTCTGGAACGCCGCGCAGAAGTACAAGACGATTCTCGCGCGCAACCGCGTGACGCTCGACGTGCTGGAAACGCAAGGCTCGCTCGACAACCTGACGCGCCTCGAAGATCCGAAATCGAATGTCGATGTCGGCTTCGTGCAGGGCGGCCTCTCGCAGCCCGGCGCAATGCACGACACGCTCGAATCGCTCGGCAGCGTGTCGTACGTGCCGCTCGCGGTGTTTTACCGGGGCGCGGCGGTGGTGAACCGGCTCTCGGAACTGAAAGGCAAGCGGCTCGCGATCGGCGCGGAAGGCAGCGGCTCGCGCGTGCTCGCGCTGAGTCTCCTGAAGGCGAACGGCATCGAGCCGGGCGGCGACACGCAACTGCTGCCCCTCGCCGGCGACGAGGCCGCGAAGGCGCTCGAAGCCGGCCAGGTCGATGCAGTCTTCCTGGCAGGCGATTCCGCCCAGCCCCCGACCATGGCGAAACTGCTGCGCACGCCGGGCATCCGTTTCATGGATTTCGCCCAGGCCGACGCCTACGCGCGCCGTTTCCCGTACCTGACGGAGATCGAACTGCCGATGGGCGCGTTCGATTTCGCCCGCAACCTGCCGCCGCACCCGGTTCACATGATCGCGCCGACGGCCGAACTGGTCGCGCGCGACAGCCTGCACCCGGCGCTGTCCGATCTGCTGATCGAAGCGGCGCGCGAGGTGCACGGACGCGCCAATCTGATGCAGCGGGCGAACGAGTTTCCGGCGCCGCTCGCGCACGAATTTCGCATCAGCGACAACGCCGAGCGCTATTACAAGTCGGGCAAGAGCTTCCTGTACCGCACGCTGCCGTTCTGGGTCGCGAGTCTCGCGGATCGCGTGCTGGTGCTGCTGGTGCCGCTGATCGTGGTGCTGATTCCGGGCTTGCGGCTGGTGCCGGGGCTGTACCGGTGGCGCGTGAAATCGCGCATCTACCGATGGTATGGCGCGCTCATTGCGATAGAACGCGAAGCGATCAGCGGCCCGGACACCGCGCAGCGCGATGCCCTGCTCGATCGCATCGACGCCATCGAGACGGCTGTGAATCGCATGAAGATGCCGCTCTCGTTCGCCGACCAGTTTTACGTGCTGCGCGAGCACATCGGCTTCGTGCGGGAACGTCTGGCGCACGTGCCGGTGGCGCCGCGCGACGAAACCCGCGCGCCGGGCGAGGCGCCGCCAGATACGTCGCGTGTCGTATCGCGGGCAGACACGGAACAAGGCAGCACGTAATATCTATTTGAGGAACGCGAATAACGGATGCGATACGTCGCGCAACGCGTCCGCCATGCAGGACACGACCGAAAAACGAACAACAGATCAGGCCCACGCGCTCGCCGCGCGTGAAAAGCCACGGAAAACAGGGAGAAGGAACATGAGTGCCCCGCATTCGACCAGTGGTGGTCGGCCGTACTTTTTCTTCGACTTCATTTCGCCGTTTTCGTACTTGCTGCTGGAACAGCACGAAAAATGGCCGGACATGCCGTTCGAGCTGGTGCCGGTCCAGCTGATGAAGCTGCTCGACCGATGGGGCCAGCCGCACGCCGCGACGATTCCGTCCAAGCGCGTCTTCACGTACCGGCACGCGCTCTTTCGCGCGGAGCAACTGGGCATTCCGTTCAGGATGCCGCCCGCGCATCCGTTCGATCCGAGCAAGGCGCTAAGGCTCGCCGTGCTGGCCGATGGTGAAATCTCCCGCGTGCGGGAAATCTTCCGCTACATCTGGCGCGAGGGACGCGATCCCGCGACACCGGAAGGCTTTCGCGCGCTGTGCGAGCGCGTCGGCATGCCGGACGCGCAAACGCGCATCGAGGACGAGGACATCAAGGCGAAACTGCGCGACAACAACGACCGCGCCGTCGAGATGGGCGTGTTCGGCGTGCCCACCTTCGTCGTCAACGATCAGATTTTCTGGGGCGAGGACACGCTGCCGATGGTGCTCTACGTCGCGCGTTCGCCGAACTGGCTCGATGGCACTGAGGTAAAGCGCATCAGCGCGCTGCCGATCGCACCGCGCGACGCGGATTTCGGCTGATGGCGGACCGGCTGGACGGCGCGCCTATGCCATGCATAGCGCGCTCGCTATGGCGTCAAAATTGGATAAGCGTTTAACTTAGGGCTACGGTTCGCGAGTTCGCGCCCGCGCGCCCTGATTTCAACCGCTTTACAAGCCATGAACGATCCCGCCGACTCACTCGATATCTGGCTCATCCGCGTGCTGCGCACCCTGTTGCTGGAGCGCAGCGTCACGCAGACCGCGCAGCGGCTGAACCAGACGCAGCCGGCGATCAGCACCGCGCTGCGCCGCCTGCGCGAGATCCTGAACGACCCGATTCTCGTACGCGGCAAACAGGGCATGGTGCCGACCGAATACGGCGAGTCGCTGCTCGCGCCGGCGCAGCGGGCATTGCGCGAAGTCGAGTTCGTCGCGACGCCGCACGGCGATTTCGATGCCGCCAGTTCACGCCGCACCTTCCGCATCGCCGCACCCGATTATCTGAACGATTTCTTCATGCCGACGCTCGTCGCCGCCTTTCGCGACGCCGCGCCGAACGCGCGTCTGGAGATCGAATCGCTGAACCCGATGCGCGATCACGAGCGCATGCTCGACGAAGGCGAGATCGACCTGATGGTCGCCAACTGGACGAAGCCCGAGCCGCGCTTCGAACGCCAGGACCTGTTCTCCGATGTATTCGTCTGCCTGATGCGCGCGAACCATCCGCTCGCGCGCGAGCCGCTGACCGTCGACCGCTACGCGCTCGCCGCGCATCTCGCGCCGACGCCGTACAGCGGCGGCAGGCGTCATCCGATCGATGTCGGCCTGGCGCGCGCGGGTGTCAGGCGGCGCATCGTCACGACGATTCCCTACTTCGGCCTCGTGCCGCAGGTGTTGTTGCAGTCCGATCTCATCTTCACCGCGCCGCGCCGTTTCGCACTGCACTACGCGGCGATGCTGCCGCTCGCCGTGCTCGACTCGCCGGTGCCGTTTCCGCGCATCAAGTGCTATCAGCTTTCGCTGCCGCAGCCGGATCAGCCGACGGATGTCGCGTGGCTGCGCACGCTGATGTCGAGTGTGTCGGATTCGCTGACGCGCAAGAAGACCGTCGCGGACTTTTCGGGCGATGCGACCGCCGAACTGGGCGAGGTCACGAAGTAGCGCGTGCGTGGCGGGACTTCGGTACTATCCGGAACGACACCTTCAGCCCGCCCCGTTCACATGGATGCTCTCGACAAACTGATTCAGCTTGCGAGCCTTTCGGGCGCGCTCGATCTCCGCTGCCTGCTGAGCGGCCCGCTGGAACTCGATCACGCGCCCGCGCCCGCTGGCGAAGCTGTGTATCACGTCGTGCTCGATGGCGCGTGCACGGTGCTTCGAAAAGGTCAGGCACCGCGGGAGTTGCGCGCTGGCGACATCTTCTTTCTGCCGCGCGGAGACGCGCACGTGCTGAGCATTCAGCCGCGTGAATCGGACGCGACGACGGCGACTGAGATGGAGACCAGCCACAACGGCGCGGTCACGGTGGAAACCAATTGCGGCGGAAAGCCACCCGGCGTGGATCTGCTGTGCGGACGCTTTCTCTACGCGCCGCGCGCGTTATTGATCGACGTGCTGCCGGATGTCGTGCATGTGTCGTTCACGAACGCGTCGGCGCCCTATCTGCCGCCGCTTGTCCAGACGATGCGCCGCGAGGCGGAGGAAGCGCAGCTCGGTGCGCCATCGATCGTCACGGCGCTGTCCACTGCGCTTTTCACCATGGTCCTGCGCGCGTGGCTCGCCGAGCAGCCGTCTCTCGCGGGCGTGCTGGGCCTGCTTGCGAACCGGCGGCTGGGCGCGTCGATCATCGCGATGCTGGAACGGCCCGCCGAGCCGTGGACGCTGGAAATGCTGGCCAAGGAAGCGGCGATGTCGCGCGCGACCTTCATGCGCGCGTTCTCCGCGCATTCGGACAGCTCGCCGCTGGCGTTGCTGAGCCATGTACGCATGCAGCTCGCAAGCACGATGCTCACGCATACGAAGAAGAGCATCGCGGATGTCGCGGCCGATGTGGGATATCAGTCGGAGGCCGCGTTTTCGAAGCGGTTCAAGGAACTATATGGGGTGGCGCCGGGGCGCTTCAGGCAGGCCAACGGTCTGTCCTGAAGCGTAGCCGCTCAGGCGGCGAGGCGGGCGGCCCTGACCGCCGACATCCCCAGCCGCGCCGCCATCTCCCTCACCCGCAACAACTGCGCCGTCACCGCCAACGCGATCGACCACGGCGCCTTGTCGACGATGCCTTCCACGCCGATCGGACACGTGATCTCCGGCAGCCGCTCCGCCGCCACGCCCCGTTCCACCAGCCGCCGCTCGAACTTCACGCGCTTGGTCTTCGAGCCGATCAGCCCGAAGTACGCGAAGTCATCGCGCCGCATGATGCGCTGCGTGAGCGCGAAGTCGAGCGAATGATCGTGCGTCATCACGATGAAATACGCGCCCGCCGGCGCTTCGTCGACGATCGCGTCGGGCAGATCGGTGGCTTCGATCTGCACGTTGGCCGGGACTTCGTCGGGGAACAGTTCGTCGCGCGCATCGACCCACTGCACGACGCACGGCAGCGTGCCCAGCACGTTCACGAGCGCGTGGCCGACGTGCCCCGCGCCGAACAGGACGACGTGCATCATGACCGTGCGCTCCTCACCGCGTTCACCGCCCTCAGGATCTCTTCAGCCGTCGCCGGCGCGTTCAAAGGCGGATTCACCTTGTGATCGCCCACCGCGGACACGGCGTCGCGGATCGCGAAGAACACCGAGAACGGCAGCAGCAGCGGCGGCTCGCCCACGGCCTTTGAGCGATGGATGCTGTCCTCCGCATTGCGGTTCTTGAACAGATCGACGCGGAAATCGGGAGGCATGTCGTTCGTCGTCGGGATCTTGTAGGTGGACGGCGCGTGCGTCATCAGCTTGCCCTTTTCGTTCCACCAGAGCTCTTCCGTCGTGAGCCAGCCCATGCCCTGCACGAACGCGCCTTCGACCTGACCTTTATCGAGCGCCGGGTTCAGCGATGCGCCCACGTCATGCAGCGCATCCGCGCGCAGCACGCGCATCTCGCCGGTGAGCGTATCGATCACCACTTCCGATACCGCCGCGCCATACGAGTAGTAGAAGAACGGACGGCCCTGCATCGTCGCCTGATCCCAGTAGAGCTTGGGCGTCGCGTAGAAGCCGTCGGACCACAACTGCACGCGCGCGAGATACGCCTTCTGCACGACTTCGCCGAACGGAATCGCATCGTCGCCGACGATCACGCGATCGTTCGCGAAGCGCACCTGCTCAGGCGTCACGCTGCCGCCGCCGAACTTCTCCGCGGCGAATTTCGCGAGCCGCTCGCGCAACTGGCGCGCGGCGTCCTGCGCGGCCTTGCCGTTCAGATCGGTTCCCGTCGATGCCGCCGTCGCCGATGTGTTGGCGACCTTGCTCGTATCGGTGGCCGTCACGCGCACGCGCTCGAAGTGCACGCCGAGTTCATGCGCGACCACTTGCGCGACCTTCGTGTTCAGGCCCTGGCCCATCTCGGTGCCGCCGTGATTCACGAGCATCGAGCCATCGGTGTAGATGTGGACCAGCGCGCCCGCCTGATTGAAGTGCGTCACGTTGAACGCGATGCCGAACTTCACCGGCGTGAGCGCGAGACCCTTCTTCAGGATTTCATTGTTCGCATTGAATTCGTTGATGGCCGCGCGGCGGCGACGGTAATCGCTCGTCTCTTCGAGTTCGGCGATCAGTTCGTGGATGACGTTGTCCTCGACCGTCTGGCCATAAGGCGTCTTGTTGTTTTCCGTCTTGCCGTAGAGATTCGCGCGGCGCACGTCGAGCGAGTCGCGGCCGACCGAACGCGCGACGTTGTCCATGATGTACTCGATCGCGAACGCGCCCTGCGGCCCGCCGAAGCCGCGAAACGCGGTGTTCGACTGCGTGTTCGTCTTGCCGCAATACCCTTCGATCTTCACGTCCGACAGCCAGTACGCGTTGTCGAAGTGGCAGACGGCGCGTGTCATCACCGGTCCCGACAAATCGGCGGAGAAGCCGCAGCGCGAGGTCATGTCGACGGCGACGCCATCGATCTTGCCGTCGTCGTCGTAGCCCACTTCGAACTCGTACACGAAGTCGTGGCGCTTGCCGGTGATCATCATGTCGTCGTCGCGGTCCGGACGCAGCTTCACCGGGCACAGCAGTTTCCACGCGGCGAGCGCCGCGCAGCACGCGAAAATGCCCGACTGCGATTCCTTGCCGCCGAATCCGCCGCCCATGCGGCGGCATTCCACCAGCACGTTATGCGAATGCACGTTCAGAACATGCGCGACGAGATGCTGCATTTCCGTCGGGTGCTGCGTCGAGCAGTAGACGTGCATGCCATCGTCGTCCTTCGGCACGGCGTAGGCGATCTGGCCTTCGAGATAGAACTGTTCCTGGCCGCCGAGCTTCATCGCGCCGCGCTCGTGATGCGAGGCTTTCGCCATGCGCCCTTCGGCGTCGCCGCGCGACAGCTTCAGCGGATTCAGCACGTATGATTCGGCTTTGCGCGCGTCCTGCGGCGTCAGCACCGGCACGAGGTCTTCGAACTCGATGGTCGCGCGGCGCGCGGCAAGGCGCGCCGTATCGTGCGATGTCGCGACGACGATGAACATCGGCTGGCCGACGAACTGCACGATGCCCTGCGCGAGCACCGGATCGTCGTGGATGATCGGGCCGCAGTCGTTCACGCCGGGAATGTCCTCGGCGGTGAAGACGGCGACTACGCCCGGCGTCGCGCGCACGGCGTCGAAGTTCATCGACACGATCTTCGCGTGCGCCTTCGGGCTCGTGCCGAGCGCGGCGTGCAGCGTGCCCGCGACGACCGGAATGTCGTCGGTGTAGCTCGCGCGTCCGCTCACGTGCAGATGCGCGGATTCATGCGGACGGGATACGTGGACCTGCTTGAACGCGTCGATTTCGTTCGCGAGCGACTGGGCTTCGGCGAGAAAGGCTTCGGCTTGCTGATTCATGTTGTTGTCCCCTTACTTCGCTTCGACCAGTTCGATTGCACGCACATCCAGCTTCGATTTATCCAGCGGATTGTGCGCGCGCGTCTCCAGCCAGAAGCGATACAGCAGGCTCTTCGCGGTGTCGAGCCGATAGTCGCTGCTCGCGCGCATGTCGGTGAGCGGCTGGTAGTCCTTGCCCAATGCGATCATCGCGGCCTGGGCGGTGGCTTCGTGCCAGTGAGCATCCGTCAGAACGGCTTCGGCATGCGCTGCGCGTTTCGGCGTCGCGGCCATGCCGCCGTAGACGAGACGCGGCTCGCGGATCGTGTCGCCATCGGCGATGAACGAGTACGCGGCGTACACGGCGGAAATGTCGGAGTCGAAGCGTTTCGACAGCTTGTACGCACGGAACTGGAGATTCGCGCGCTTGCCCGCGCGCGTCGGCACGCGAATGGCGGCGACGAACTCGTTCGCGTGCATGTCCTTCTTCTGGTACGCGATGTACAGATCTTCGAGCGGCATCTCGCGCGTGCCGTCGACGCTTTGCAGCACGACGCGCGCATTCAACGCGATGAGGCCGGGCATCGAATCGCCGATCGGCGAGCCGTTCGCGACGTTGCCGCCGAGCGTGCCCGCATTGCGGATCGGCAGCGACGCGAAGCGCAGGCGCGTCTCTTCCAGTTCGGGATAGATCTTCACGATTTCCGCGTACGCGCGATCCACCGACACGCCCGCGCCGATCTCGATCCACTCGTCCGTCGTCTCGACGTGTTTGAACGCTTCGATCTGCCCGATATAGACGATGTCGCCCAGATCGCGCAGTTGCTTGGTGACCCACAGACCGACGTCGGTGCTGCCCGCGAGAATGCGCACGTTCGGATTCTTGTCCTTGATCGCGGCGAGCGCCTCGGCGGTGCGCGGCGCGTCGAACTGGCGGCCGGCGTGTTCGTAGTGGAACGTGTCGTCGCGCTGGATACCGTCGAGCGTGCGCGCAAGCGCCGGCACGTTGACGGGCGCGAGCGGCGCGTGATCGAACATCTGCTCGGCCGCCTCGATGATCGGCCGATAACCCGTGCAGCGGCACAGATTGCCCGTCAGCGCGTCGCTGATTTCCTGGCGCGACGGTTTCGTTTTCTCGCAGGCGCCCGCGCAGCCCGTCGTCGCATGGCCGTGCTTTTCGTAGAGCGCGAACATCGACATCGCGAAACCCGGCGTGCAGAAGCCGCACTGCGAGCCATGGCAATCGACCAGCGCCTGCTGCACCGGATGCAGCGTGCCGTCAGGCTGGCGCAGGTCTTCGACGGTGAAGAGCGCGCGGCCGTCGAGCGTCGGCAGGAACTGCACGCACGCGTTCACGGCCTTGAACGCGACGCCGCCCGCGCCGTCCGGCTCGCCGATGACGACCGTGCACGCGCCGCAGTCGCCTTCCGCGCAGCCTTCCTTGGTGCCGGTGCAGCGCGCGTCTTCGCGCAGATATTGCAGGACGGTGCGCGTCGTCGACGCGCCGCTGACTTCCTGAATCGCGTTGCGATGATAGAAGCGGATCGGCTGGTTTATCGGCTGGCTCATGGATGTGTCTCGGGGCTCTTCGATGCTTTTCTGCTGGTTGCACGGGATGCGCAGCCGGTGGCATTCGCGACTTCGGGGGACTTTTAAGACTAATCCTGTCGCTTCGATGGTTGGAAAGCTATCACCGCCAAAATCGACAACCCATAGGCGGCATTGCATGAACGACATATTCATCGCTCGATATGTGCGCCGAGCCTTATCCAGAAAGGCTTTCGACGCTGCCGTCCGATCGTTCGGACAGGCGATTTGTCCTAGCTGGTTACAAAACGAGTGCGACGTTGCGCCGCAACATATGGGAGAATCACGTCTTCGCGCCGAATTCAACCCCGCAATTTCCCTATGTCCTCCGAGCCTCGCAACGAGCCGCAAAGCGATTTCGCAATCACCCTGCGGATTCTGCCGGTCGTGCTGTACACGTTTCTCTGCTACCTGACGATCGGCATTCCGCTGGCGGTGCTGCCGGGCTTCGTGCATACGGATCTCGGCTACGGCTCGGTGATGGCGGGCGCGGCGATCAGCGTTCAATATTTCGCGACGCTTCTGTCGCGGCCGCTCGCCGGACGCACCGCCGACACGCTCGGCCCCAAGAAAACCGTGCTCTACGGTCTCGCGGCGTGCGCGGTGAGCGGCGTGCTGCTGCTGTGCTCGGCGCTCGCCGCGCAATGGCATGGGGTGAGTCTCGTGCTGCTGGTGATCGCGCGACTCGTGCTGGGCTTCGGCGAAAGCTGGGTCGGCACGGGATCGATCACGTGGGGTATCGGGCGCGTCGGCGTGACCAGCAACGCGAAGGTGATTTCGTGGAACGGCATCGCGACGTACGGCGCGCTCGCGATCGGCGCGCCGCTCGGCGTCGCGATCGATCATGCGCTGGGATTCGCGTCGCTCGGGCTGATCGTCATCGCGCTGGGCGGGTTCGGTTACTGGCTCGCGACTCGCATGGCGAGCGTGCCGGTCGTGCATGGCGAGCGGCTTTCGTATCGCAGCGTGTTCTTTCGCGTGCTGCCGCATGGGCTCGGGCTCGCGCTCGGGTCGGCAGGGTTCGGCTCCATTGCGACCTTCATCACGCTCTACTATGCCGCGCACAGCTGGCCGAATGCGGCGCTCTCGCTCACTGTGTTCGGCACGATGTTCATCGGCGCGCGGCTGCTGTTCGCCAATACGATCAAGGCGTACGGCGGGTTTCGCGTGGCGATCGTATCGTTTGCTTTCGAATGCGGCGGCTTGTTGATGCTTTGGCTTGCGGCTGAGCCTACGTTCGCGCTTGCGGGCGCGGCGTTGACGGGGTTTGGGTTCGCGCTGGTGTTTCCGGCGCTGGGCGTCGAGGCGGTCGGGCTCGTGCCGCCGGCGAGCCGTGGTGCCGCGCTTTCCGCGTATTCCGTGTTTCTCGATTTGTCGCTCGGGCTGACCGGGCCGCTCGCGGGGTACGTCGCGGGTGAGTTCGGGTATGGGTCGGTGTTTCTGTTTGCCGCGCTGGCGGCGGCCGCGGCGGTGGCGTTGTCGGTTGCGCTTTATATGCGCGCGGGGCGTGGGGTGGGTGGGCCGGCTACGGTTTGATGCGCAGGCGCGCCCGCGCGATCACGCCAAGCGCATGGGCGATGAACTCTGGATCATCGCCAGCCTCCTGAAGACAGGCATCGAAGTATTCGGCAATGTCGTCTTCAGTTTGCAGATAGTCGGCCGAATCCCAAGGCTGCGTTTTGATTCTGGTTGCCGTCATCAGTTACTCCATGTTCAGGTTGGGTCAATATAAGGAACAGGATAAGAACAAGGACGCCCCTTCGTCCTCAAGGTTTGTCTTAAAATCCCCGCTTGGCCCATTAGCGTCCGCTTTATGAACCCGACCTCGGAAGACCGCTGGTGCGACCTGCGCCCGGACCCGGACAGCGACACTCCGCTCTATCTTCAACTCGCCCGCAAGCTCGCCAACGCCATCCACGACAATCGCTGGAACGCGGGCGAAGCGCTGCCTTCCGAGCGCGTGCTGTCGGAGGCGCTCGGCGTCTCGCGGATCACGTCCAGAAAAGCGATCGCGCTGCTCGTCGAGCAAGGGCTGATTCGCCGCGAGCAAGGCGCGGGCAGCTTCATCACGCCGCGTTACGAAGATCCCCTCTCGCGTCTGTCGAGCTTTTCCGAGATGCTGCGGCGGCGCGGCTTCAAGCCCAGCTCCAAATGGCTCTCGCGCACCATCGAGCCGGCCAATCGCGATGAAGTCATCCAGCTCGGCCTCTCGCCCGCCGCCACCGTCACGCGCCTGAAACGGCTGCGGCTCGCCGACGACATCGTGATGGCCGTCGAGAACTCCACTTTCCCCGCGTCGTGCATCCCCGATCCGCAGACCATCGGCGATTCGCTCTACAGCTATCTCGATGCGCGCGGGCTCTCCATCGTGCGCGCGCTGCAGCACTTCCGCGCGGTAAACGCGAGCGCGGAAATCGCGCAGCAAATGGGCATCGCGCCACACGACGCGCTCCTGCTCATCACGCGCGTCGGCTACACGGCCGATCAGCGCGCCATCGAGCTTACCGATACCTACTGCCGCAACGACTACTACGACTTCGTCGCCGAGCTGCGAAAGTGATCCCCGCCCAATGACCGACACCGCCACAGCGCAGCCTTCCGACCGATCGCTCTCCATCATGCTGTGGCTCGTCGCCACGGGCTTCTTCATGCAGACGCTCGATTCGACGATCGTCAATACCGCGCTCCCCGCGATGGCCAGGAGCCTCGGCGAAGCGCCGCTGCGCATGCAGGGCGTCGTGATCGCCTACTCGCTCACGATGGCGATGATGATCCCCTTCTCCGGCTGGCTCGCGGACAAGCTCGGCACGAAACGCGTGTTCTTCAGCGCGATTCTCGTGTTCACGATTGGCTCGCTGTTGTGCGCGAAAGCGCAGTCGTTGCAGGCGCTCGTCGCGTATCGGGTCGTGCAGGGCGTGGGCGGCGCGATGCTGCTGCCGGTCGGACGCCTCGCCGTGCTGCGCGTGTTTCCGGCGGAACGGTATCTCTCGGCGCTCGCATTCGTCGCGATTCCGGGGCTGATCGGCCCGCTCATCGGTCCGACGCTCGGCGGCTGGCTCGTGCAGATCGCGTCGTGGCACTGGATCTTTCTCATCAACGTGCCGGTGGGCGTGATCGGCTGCATCGCGACGAATCTGTACATGCCCGACAGCCGCAATCCGGCCACCGCGCCCTTCGATCTCGCGGGCTATCTGCTGCTCGCCGTCGGCATGGTCGCGCTGACGATTTCGCTCGACGGCCTCGCCGATCTCGGTCTGCAGCACGCGATCGTGATCGTGCTGCTGGTGCTCTCGTTCGGCTGCTTCGTCGCCTACGGCCTGCACGCGACGCGCGCCGCCCAGCCGATCTTCTCGCTCGATCTCTTCAAGATCCATACCTTCAGCGTCGGTCTGCTCGGCAATCTGTTCGCGCGTATCGGCAGCGGCGCGATGCCGTATCTGATTCCGCTGCTCCTGCAAGTGAGCCTCGGCTACACGGCGTTTCAGGCCGGCATGATGATGCTGCCCGTCGCGGCCGCCGGCATGGCGTCGAAGCGCCTCGTCACGCGCCTCATCGAAAAGCACGGCTACCGGCGCGTGCTGGTCGTGAACACGGTGCTCGTCGGGCTGATGATGGCGAGCTTCGCGCTCGCGAGCGCGCATCAGCCGCTGTGGCTGCGGCTCGTGCAACTGGCCGTGTTCGGCGCCGTCAATTCGATGCAGTTCACCGCGATGAACACGCTCACGCTGAAAGACCTCGGCACCGGCGGCGCGAGCAGCGGCAACAGCCTCTTTTCGCTCGTGCAGATGCTGTCGATGAGCCTCGGCGTGACCGTCGCGGGCGCGATTCTCTCGACCTTCACGGGACTGCTGCCGCAGGTGACGGAATCGAATTCGCTGCCCGCGTTCCACGCGACGTTCCTGTGCGTGGGCGTCATCACGGCGGCGACGGCGTGGATCTTCGGTCAGCTCGCGCCGGAAGTGCGCGCGGCGCGCAGGAAGCCGGATCCATCGGAATCGAACTGACGCGGGTCGAAGCGCGATTCACGCACCGCGCCGGTGCCCGCGCGCACGGTTGCGCGGCGCGCGCTCCCGCGCGTGCGGCATGACGCGTCGAATCCACACACGAATAAGCGTGCCGCGCGCTTTCATTCCGCCGCCGAGCCGCTTGTATATTGAATTTGCACGCTTTTTGCTCGAACGGTCGGAAGCCGATCCGGTAAACTATCTCGATAAAGTCACTTGCCCTGCGCCTCGACACCATGAGCATGGTTGATCTCGACCCTCCCCGCTTTCAGCCGCCGCGCCCCATCGCGGGCGACGACGGTTCGCGTCGCACCGTGCTGTACGGCGAATTCACCGTTTTCAGCGTGTTCCAGCCGGTGTTTTCCGTGTCGCACCGGCGCGCCATCGGCTATCACGCGTCCTTGCGCGCCCGCGACGACACGCATCGCCACGTGCCGTCGCACGAAGTGTTCACGCAAGCGGCGCGGCGCGGCGATCTGCTCGAACTCGGCCGGCTCGCCGAATCGCTGCATCTGGGCAACTTCAATGCGTTCGACAGCCACGACGAATGGCTCTTTCTGAGCCTGCATCCCGCCGCGCTGATGGATACGAGCTACGGCGACGCGCTGCTCGCTTCGCTGAAGGACATCGGCCTGCCGCCGCAGCGTGTCGTGCTCGAAGTGCCCGAGCAGGCGGGCGGCGAGACGACGCGCTTCGCCGAGATCATCGATTCGATGCGCAAGTCGGGCTTCCTGATCGCGCTGGACGGCTTCGGCGTGAAGCATTCGAACATCGATCGCGTGTGGCATCTGCGGCCCGATATCGTCACGCTCGATCGCTGCATCCTGCAACAGGCGACCGAGCATTCGCATATCGAGCGCGTGCTGCCGCGTCTCGTGTCGCTGCTGCACGAGTCCGGCCAGCTCGTCCTGATGGGCGGCCTCGCGACCGAACGCGACGCGCTGATCGCGCTGGAATGCAACGTCGATTTCGTGCAGGGCGCGTACTTCGCGCAGCCGAGCGTCGATGCGGTGCACAGCGAGGTCGCGACGGGCGTGATGGACGCGTTGTCGGCGGCGTCGCGAGAACGCGTCGCGGCGCGCGAGCGGGCGCAGGCCACGCGTCTCGAACCGTACGTGACGGGGCTCGAACGGGCATCGGTCAAGCTGATGGAAGGCGAGGCGCTCGTCGTCGCGACGAGCGAGCTGCTGCAACTCGCCGACACCGCGCGCTGCTTCCTGCTCGATCAGGCCGGGCGGCAGATCGGCGACAACGTCGTGCCGGTGGTGCGGACGTCGCAGCGCGCGAAGCGTTTCAGTCCGCTGCTGCATTCGGAGGGCGCGAGCTGGGAGCGCCGGCCGTATTTCATCGAGGCGCTGCGCGCGCCGGGGCGCGCGCATCTGACGGCGCCGTATCTCTCGATCAACGAGGCGCACCTTTGCGTGACGGCGTCGATCGCCGCGCAGACGCCTTTTGGCCTGCAGGTGCTGTGCGTCGATATCAACTGGGAAGGGGCGAAGCGGCGGTAGTTTGTTACGCGCCGTGGTTCGAATCCGGTCGCAACAGATCGAATCCCGCAAGCGCGATCACGCCGGACAGCGCGATCAGCGCGGCCGAGTGACGGCCGAAGTAGAGCAGCGCGGCGGCTGACCAGGCCGCGAGGCAGAGGGCCAGGAAGCGTTTCATGACGGTAATGCGGCGCGATTCAAAGCGCCATTCTAGAACGGGTATCGAAGTGGCGCAGCATCGGCCAGGACGCAAAAAAGCCCTCCGCAGAGGGCTTTTTACAATCGTGCGAAGCGCCGGAACTTACGCGCCGAAATTCTTCGCCGCGAACTCCCAGTTCACGATGTTCCAGTAAGCCTCGATGAACTTCGGACGCGCATTGCGATAGTCGATGTAATACGCGTGCTCCCACACATCGATGGTCAGCAGCGCCTTCGAATCCGTCGTGAGCGGCGTGGCGGCGTTGCTCGTCGACACGATATCCACCGTGCCGTCGGTCTTCTTCACGAGCCACGTCCAGCCCGAACCGAACGTGCCGGTCGCGACCTTGGCGAATTCTTCCTTGAACTTGTCGTAGGAACCGTACTTGGCGTTGATCGCGTCAGCCAGCGCGCCGGTGGGCGCACCGCCGCCCTTCGGCGACAAGCTGTTCCAGAAGAACGTGTGATTCCAGACTTGCGCCGAGTTGTTGAACACGCCGCCCGAGGACTTCTTCACGATTTCTTCGAGCGACAGGTTCTCGAATTCGGTGCCGGGAATCAGTTTGTTCAGGTTCGTCACATAGGTCTGGTGGTGCTTGCCATAGTGATACTCGAGCGTTTCTTCCGACATGTGCGGAGCGAGCGCGTTCTTGTCGAACGGCAGCGGCGGGAGCGTATGTTCCATGATTCAGCTTCCTTTCTATGTGGTTTGTGGGGGATGGTGAGGCGTGAGGCAGTGGAGCAATGGATTGTAGGCGAGTTGGGATAACCCAGCAAACCGTGTGCCCTTTATGAGAAAAATTGCTTTCCATATGCTTCGCACGGCGTAAAAAGTGCTCTGGCGAGCAACTACAGGCACGTCAAATGTACGCCGATTCGACGCGTCGCGCCGGGCTCAGAATTCGTCTGACAGACGCGCCTGGACATCGGCGAGCAGGACATCGGCGGAACCTTCCGCGAGATGGACGGTGAGCGCGCGCTTCGGCTTCAACGCATGCGGCGCGCGCACGGCGCGGCCCGTTTGGGCGTCGATCAGCGCGGCATAGCCGCGTTCCAGTGTGCGCTGCGGACTCAGCACCTGCAACCGTGCCGCCAGCTCCGACACGCACGCTTTCTCCCGCTCCGCGCGACGCTTGTGCGCGCCGCCGAGGCGCTGCGCGAGCCGCAGCACATGCTCACGCTCGACAGCCACGTCCGGGCGCTTGCGCTGCCAGCGATAGTGCACCAGCGCGAAATGCGCGCGCGCATCGCGCACCGGACGCGCTCCCGCCGCGGCGAGACGGCCCGCCACTTGCCGCAGATGCGCGCGCTGCCGGGCGAGCCGCTCGGCGGGACTCACGAGCCTGCGCGCGAGCCAGTCGAGTTGTTGCGCGCGCCGCTCCATCATCCGTCCGAAGCCGCGTGCGAGCGCCGCATGACGATGATCGAGCTCGCGCAACAGCAGCACGCGCTGCGGACTGACGAGTTCGGCCGCGGCGGTCGGCGTCGGCGCGCGCACGTCGGCGGCGAAATCCGCGATGGTGAAATCCGTTTCGTGTCCGACGCCGCTCACCACCGGCAACGCGCTCCCGGCAATCGCGCGGGCCAGCACTTCCTCGTTGAAGGCCCACAGGTCTTCGATCGACCCGCCGCCGCGGCACACGATCAGCACATCGACTTCGCGCCGCGCGTTGGCGGCTTCGACCATCGCCGCGAGCTTCGCGCCGACGCCCGCGCCCTGCACCGGCGCCGGATACACGACGACCGGCACGTGCGGCGCGCGGCGCGCGAGCGTCGTCAGCACGTCGCGCAGCGCAGCCGCCTGCAGCGACGTCACGATGCCGATGCCGCGCGGATGCGTCGGCAACGCGCGCTTTCTCTCGGCGGCGAACAGCCCTTCGCTTTCGAGCTGCGCCTTCAGCCGCAGGAACGCTTCGTAAAGCCGGCCCTGCCCCGTGCGCCGCACCGCTTCGACGTTCAATTGCAATTCGCCGCGCGGCTCGTACATCGTGACGAGCGCGCGCACCTCGATCCGGTCGCCTTCGCGCGGCGTGAACTCGGCGTATTGCGCGCGGCCCCGGAACATCACGCAGCGCATCTGCGCGTTCGCGTCCTTGATCGAAAAGTACCAATGGCCGCTCGCCGCGCGCGTGAAGTTCGACACTTCGCCCGACACCCAGACGAGCGGAAACGACCGTTCGAGCATCGAGCTGATCGCCCGATTGAGCACGGAAACGGGGATGACGGCGTCGCCGCTTTGCGACGGCAGGGAATCGGGAGTCATGGCAGGACAGGAAAAACTTGGCGCGGCGGCCGCTGAGCCGGTGGACGAACGTCGCTGGACGAGGTACGCAAGTGTAACAAGTGTCCACACAGAAAGACTTACCGCCGTGTGCGGCGCGGCATCGCCAGAGGCCCGTGAGTTCGTTCTATGCGATTGAATTTGCAGCGTTTTATTTTTATGAACACTGTAAGCTCCGGAGCAACTCTTTCCTGACGCGCTTCGACGGTTCGCGGGCCGCAAGTTCTTCACAGAGTTATCCACAGGCGCGCCGATCGTGTGGACAAGCTTCATCGCAAGCGCCGGCGACTGGCGCGCACGGCCCGCGCGCGCTAGAGTGCCGGGTTCCAGCATCGCCGGACAGTCCGTCCAACGTCGACCGATACTCAAGGAGCTGCCGTTGCGCGTCACGCCGTATCCGAAGGCCGCCCATGTCTGATTTCAAGCCGCCGATCGAGAACTTCCTCGCCCGCGAATGGCGTCGCCGCGGTCCCGTCGCGTGGGCGCTGACGCCCTTCGCGTGCCTCTTCGGCGCGATCGCCGCGACCCGCCGCGCCTTCTACGAGCTGGGCTGGTTCAAGCGCATCGATGTCGGCGTGCCGGTGGTCGTCGTGGGCAACGTGACCGTCGGCGGAACGGGCAAGACGCCGACTGTCATCGCGCTCGTCGAAGCGCTGCGCGGCGCCGGTTTTCAGCCGGGCGTCGTCTCGCGCGGCTACGGCGCGAAAGTCACGAAGCCCACAAGCGTCACGCCGACTTCGGCCGCCGCGCAGGTCGGCGACGAACCGCTCCTGATCGCGCGCCGCACGCACGCGCCGGTGTTCGTCTGCCCGGATCGCGTCGCGGCGGCGAAAGCGCTGCTCGACGCGCATCCGAACGTCGATGTCCTCGTCTCCGACGATGGCCTCCAGCACTATCGCCTCGCGCGCACGTTCGAGCTCGTCGTGTTCGATGCCCGCCTCGGCGGCAACGGCTTCCTGTTGCCAGCCGGACCGTTGCGCGAGCCGATGTCGCGCCGCCGGGACGCGACGCTCATCAACAGTCCGTACGACCGCACGCTGCCGCCGTGGCCGGATACCTTCGCGCTCGAACTCGAATCCGGCGATGCGTGGCTGCTCGACGACCCGCACCAGCGTCGCCCGCTCGATCAGTTCGTCGGCGAAAAAGTGATCGCGGCAGCGGGCATCGGTTCGCCCGAGCGCTTCTTCGCGACGCTGCGCGCGGCGGGCATCGCGCCCGCGACGCGCGCATTTCCCGATCACTATTCGTATCGCGAGAATCCGTTCGCGGGCGTCGAAGCCGATGCGATCCTGATCACCGAAAAGGATGCAGTAAAATTCGGAGCCTGGCGCGATGCACGCATCTGGGTCGTTCCGGTGCAAGCCGTGCTGAGACCGCGCCTCATCGCTCTTGTTGTGGAGAAACTCCGTGGACGCACGTCTGCTTGAAATCCTCGTTTGCCCGATCTGCAAAGGCCCGCTCAGTTACGATCGCGCGGCGCAGGAACTCGTCTGCAGCGCGGACAAGCTCGCCTACCCGATCCGCGACGGCATTCCCGTGATGCTCGTCGACGAAGCGCGCCAGACCGTCGAGGGCACGCCCGTCGAGCCGATCAAACCGGCCGGCGATGCCTGAGCGCGGCTGACATGTCCGTACCGTTCATCGCGGTCATTCCCGCGCGCCTCGCTTCCACGCGCCTGCCGAACAAGCCGCTCGCCGATATCGGCGGCAAGCCGATGGTCGTGCGCGTCGCCGAGCGCGCGCGCGAGTCCGGCGCGAGCCAGGTGCTCGTCGCGACCGATTCCGACCGCGTGGTCGAGGCCGCGCGCGATCACGGCATCGAAGTGATGCTGACGCGCTCGGATCATCCCACCGGCACCGACCGCCTCGCCGAAGTGGCCACGCGTCTGAACTGGGCCGACGACGCGATCGTCGTCAACGTGCAGGGCGACGAGCCGCTCATCGATCCGCAACTCGTGCGCGATGTCGCCGATCACCTCGCGACGCATCCCGAGTGCTCGATCGCCACGGCCGCGCATCCGATCCACGATCCGGCCGACGTCTTCAATCCGAACGTGGTGAAGGTCGTGCTCGATGCGAAAAGCGTCGCGCTCTACTTCTCGCGCGCGCCGATTCCCTGGTCGCGCGATCTCTGGCAGCCGCACTGGCCGGACGTCGCCGCGCTCGGGCAATTGCCCGCCGTGCCGGAGAACGTGCTGCGTCACATCGGGCTCTATGCCTATCGCGCGAAGTTCCTGCGCGACTTCCCGACGCTCGCGCAAGCGCCGATCGAGGCCGCCGAAGCGCTGGAGCAACTGCGCGCGCTGTGGCACGGCGAGCGCATCGCGGTGCGCGTGACGCACGATGCGCCGCCGCCCGGCGTCGACACTCTCGCCGATCTCGAGCGCGTGCAGGCGCTCTTCCCCAAAGCGGACTGAAAGCCGCGGCGCAACCGGTGTAAACCCCGCCAGAGCCCCAATCGGCGGGGTTTGTGGCGGTTTCTATGCGCGTTATTACGGTCGCGATCGTAAAGAGCCGTGGCATAATCAAGCGATTGCGCGAGCCTTCCGGTCAGCGCCGCTCAACGTCGCGCCGCTGTCCGCAGGTGCCCGCCGTCTCCTTTCGGCTGCGCGCCCTGTCGTCGACGCCGCACGAGCCAGGCTACCGGATGTCAAATCAGCCTCGCGGCTGCAGCGGTTTATAGACGATTCGGAGAGATCACCATGCGTTTGATCCTGTTGGGCGCACCCGGTGCGGGCAAGGGCACCCAGGCAAACTTCATCAAGGAGAAATTCGGCATTCCGCAGATTTCGACCGGCGACATGCTGCGCGCAGCCGTCAAGGCAGGCTCGCCGCTCGGCGTCGAGGCGAAGCGCTACATGGACGCGGGCGAGCTGGTGCCGGATTCACTCATCATCAATCTCGTGAAGGAACGTCTGCAGGCGGACGACTGCAAGAACGGCTATCTGTTCGACGGTTTCCCGCGCACGCTGCCGCAAGCCGAAGCCATGAAGGACGCGGGCGTCGCGATCGACTACGTGCTCGAGATCGACGTTCCCTTCGACGAGATCATCACCCGCATGAGCGGCCGCCGCGTGCATGCGGCATCGGGTCGCACGTATCACGTCAAGTTCAATCCGCCGAAGGTCGACATGACCGACGACGTCACCGGCGAGCCGCTGATTCAGCGTGACGACGACAAGGAAGAGACCGTGAAGAAGCGTCTCGAAGTGTATGTCGCGCAGACCAAGCCGCTGATCGCGTACTACAACGACTGGGCGCAGAGCGGCGACGCACCGAACGGTTTGAAGGCGCCGGCGTATCGCAAGATCGCGGGCACCGGCAGCGTCGATGAAATCCGCACGCGGGTATTCGACGCGCTGAAGTAAAGCGCGCTTTCGCCCGGCGTTCGATGAAACCCGCTCTCGATGAGCGGGTTTTTTTACGCCTGTGAATCCGCATGACCGATGTGCGATTTTGCCGTCACCGGCTTCGTTACAATCGACGCGTTTCCCACGAGGAAGGACATCGGCGCGAGCGGCTTTACCCTGCCCTCGCGCGCACGAATCACATAAAGGAGAAGAAGCATGGAGATGCAAGGCAATGTTGTTCTGATCACCGGCGGCGCATCGGGCTTGGGCGAGGCGACCGCGCGGCTCATCGCGGCGCAAGGCGGCAAGGTCGTGATCGCCGACATGAACGACACAGCGGGCGAAGCGCTCGCGAAGGAACTGTCCGGCGCGTTCGTCAAATGCGATGTGAGTCAGGAAAGCGACGGCCAGCGCGCTGTCGATGCCGCTTTGAAGCTCGGCACACTGCGCGGGCTCGTGAACTGCGCGGGCATCGCGCCGGCGGCGAAGACGGTCGGACGCGACGGGCCGCATGCGCTCGATCTGTTCTCGAAGGTGATTTCGGTCAATCTCATCGGCACCTTCAACATGATCCGGCTCGCGGCCAGCGTGATGTCGAAGAACGAAGCGAACGATGCGGGCGAGCGCGGCGTGATCGTGAACACGGCGTCGGTCGCGGCGTATGACGGGCAGATGGGCCAGGCGGCCTATGCGGCGTCGAAGAGCGGCGTCGCGGGCATGACGCTGCCGGTCGCGCGTGATCTGAGCAAGAGCGGCATCCGCGTGATGACGATCGCACCGGGCCTGTTCGAAACGCCCATGCTGCTCGGCATGCCGAAGGAAGTGCAGGACGCGCTCGGCGCGATGGTGCCGTTCCCGCCGCGCCTCGGCAAGCCGGATGAATACGCGATGCTCGTCAAGCAGATCTTCGATAACCCCATGCTCAACGGCGAAGTGATCCGTCTCGACGGCGCGATCCGCATGCAGCCGAAATAACGCTTATTGCGAAGAATTGCGAAGAATTGCGAAGACGGCGGCTCGTTCAGTCGCCGTCGTGCTGCGTGCGCTGCCGCAACTCGTGCAGCTCGGTTTCGACGACCGTCGCGTCCTCGGCGTCCGGACGGAGCTCGATGTAACGCTGCAAATCCTCCAGCGCCGGACGCAGATAATCGAGCCGCGCATACGCGAAGCCGCGATCGCGCACTTCCTCGATGCTGTTCGGCAGCGCGATCACGAGCCGCTGCTGAACCGCGAGCAGACGCTGCCAGCGCTCCGTCTGCAAGTAGATGCCCTTCAGGTTGCGCAACATGCGCGCGACGATCTCGCGCCGAGTCGCGGGCTGCAACAGCACCCGCAACGCGCTGCCGATCGATTCGCCGACGCGCTGCACATACGGCTCCAGCATCTCGACCATCTGCGCTTCGGAGAGCGTCTGGCCGGTGGTCGGATCGAGCATCAGATCCTGGCCGGGCGTCGCGACGCGCAACAGGAAATGCCCCGGAAACGACACGCCGCGCGCCGGCACGCCGAGCTGTTCGGCCATTTCCAGATAGATCACGGCAAGCGAGATCGGAATGCCGCGCCGACGCCGCAGCACGACGTTCAGATGGCTGTTGTCCGGATCGTAGTAATCGTTGAGATTGCTGGAGAAGCCCAGCTCGCGGAAGAAGTAACGATTGAGCGCATCGACTTTCTGCTTCACGTCCGCGTCGTCGGGCATGCGGCGGCGGGCGCGCACGACGAGCTCGTCGATCTCGGCGAGCGCCGCCTGCATGTCGACATCGGGATAGGCGTCCTGCGCGAGCGACAAGGCCGCTTCCGTGAGCGGAAGGCTCTCGTCGTCCGCCATCAGTGAAGTGAAGTAATCGAGGATACGCGTCGTCGTCATCAAAGCGTGCGTCTCTTGAAATAGGCGTATTTGAAGCCCATCGCGGACAGAATACCGAAATATAGCGCGGCAAACACGACGAGGCTCGCACCGAGCAGCGCCACGCGCAGCAACGGCGTCGCGCGCATGGCGATCCAGTCGAAGTTGATCGCAACCCAGTGCATCGTGCCCGCAAGAATCAGGCACGCGCCCACCAGTTGCGCGAAAAAGCGCAGCCAGCCCGGCGACGGCCGATAGATTCCGCGACGGCGCAGGCCCAGGAACAGCAGCCCCGCGTTGGCGAGCGCGCCGAGGCCGATCGACAGCGTCAGACCGGCGTGCGAGAAGATCGGCACGAAGACATAGTTGCTCACCTGCGTCATGACGAGCACGAACACGGCGATCTTCACCGGCGTCTTGATGTCCTGTTTCGCGTAGAAGCCCGGCGCGAGAATCTTGATGAGGATGAGCCCGATCAGCCCGATGCCGTAAGCTGACAGCGCGCGGCCGACCATCACGACGGAATGGTTGTCGAACTTGCCGTAGTGAAAGAGCGTCGCGGTGAGCGGCTGGGCGAAGAAGAAGAGCGCGATCGCACTGGGCGCGGCCAGCAGGAACGTGATGCGCAGGCCCCAGTCGAGCAGCGCGGAGTATTCATCGTTGTCGGCGTCGACGTGCGCTTTCGAGAGGCTCGGCAAGAGGATCGTGCCAAGCGCCGCGCCCAGCAGCGCGGTGGGGAACTCCATCAGCCGGTCGGCGTAGTTGATCCACGACACCGCGCCCGCCCCGATATTCGACGCGATATTCGTGTTGATGATGAGGCTCAGTTGCCCGACCGACACCGCAAAGGTCGCGGGCACCATCTTCAGCAGCACGCGCTTCACGCCCGGATGCGCGAGCGCGCGCCGGAAGTTCAGGCCGATCTTCGGCACCATGTCGATCTTCTTCAGCCCCGGCAACTGCACGAGCAGTTGCAGGATGCCGCCCGCGATCACCGCATAGGCGAGCGCGTAGACCGGCACCTTCAAGTGGGGGGCGACGAACACCGCCGCGAAGATGAACGCCACGTTCAGCAGCACCGGCGCGAACGCGGGCAGCGAAAACTGCTTGTACGTGTTGAGCACGCCGGAGGCGAGCGTCGTCATCGAGATGAAGATGATGTACGGGAACATGATGCGCGTCATCTCGACGGCAAGGCCGTACGCAGCGCCTTCGTGCGAAAGACCCGACGCCACCGCGTACACCACCCAGCTCGCGCCCAGCATGCCGGCGATCGAGAGCACGACCAGGCACCAGGTCAGCACGGTCGACATTGCGTCGACGAGCGCCTTGGTCGGGTCGTGACCCTTGCTGTTCTTGAATTCGGCGAGGATCGGCACGAACGCCTGCGCGAACGCGCCTTCCGCGGACAGCCGCCGCAGCAGGTTGGGAATGCGGAACGCGACGTAGAACGCGTCGGTATAGATACTGGCGCCAAAGGCACGGGCGATCAGCGTTTCGCGGATCAGGCCGGTCACGCGGGACAGCAGCGTGAAGCCGCTGACCGTCAGGAGGGCTCGGAATAGATTCATGGGGCGCTTATTATACGGGGCGCCCGCAACCCGCCTACCAGACTCGGCTTATTGCTGGCGGGCAATAGCGCAAGATTGACCGATCGCATCGATCGGGCTTGCGTGAGGGCGGCGGACCGGCCCGATCCACGTCGCGCTTGTCACGTCTCATATTCCGCTGCTATAATCGCGGGTTTCGAAGCTCCAAAATTGTTTGGATTGAGCAGCTTCACGTCTTTTCCGGCTCTGGCCGGCGATGTTACAGAGGTTCTCGGGCAATCGTTCCCGGGATTTCAGATCAAAGGCAGCGCGCACCGATCACCGCTTCCGGCCCCTGGCTGGACAGCCAAGTGAAGCCCGCTCCGGACAAGTGACAGCAGAATCAGCTGAAACAGGAAAAAGGAACCGTCATGGCAAATACCGCACAAGCTCGCAAGCGCGCCCGTCAGGCCGCCAAGGCCAACTCGCACAACTCGGCGCTGCGCTCGAAGTTCCGCACGGCCATCAAGGCAGTTCGCAAGGCTATCGAAGCCGGCGATCAGACCAAGGCCGCCGAAGTGTTCAAGTCGTCGATCAAGACGATGGACATCATCGCGGACAAGAAGATCATCCACAAGAACAAGGCCGCTCGTCACAAGAGCCGCCTGGCTGCAGCCATCAAGGGCCTGCAAGCCCCCGCTGCCCAGTAATTCCGGCCCGCTTCCGGCGGGCGCTCTCCGGTTTTCGCGAGTTTCGCGAGGTTTCACAATCGGTGCGTTCGTCGAAGCAGCTTCCTGTTTCCGCTGCGCAGTAACGAAAAAGCCCGCTTCGGCGGGCTTTTTTGCGTCTGGGCCTGGTGTTACCGCCTCAACCCTGCTGCTGGGTCTGCGTGCCGTGATGCGGCGGCAGCTCGCACGCCTCGGTCACGAGGAGATCGTTGTCCTTCGCGAAATTGAGCACGAAATCGAAGGCCATCGGCTCGATGTCGCGCAGGCGCGAATCGACGATCACGACCTTGATGTCGCCGATCATGGTCGGACGCACGTAGATGGAATATTGCAGGCGGGCGTTCGGCCCTTTCGCCTTGGGTCCGAAACTCGACATCACGCCGCACAGGCGTTCGGACCAGTCGCTCGGCCGAAACTTCCTTCCGCTCTTGGTGATGCCTTGTATGAAGTATTCGGTAGAGGATGATTCAGCCATGTAGCAATACCTTTTGACGGCCGGTGACGCGCACCGGGACGCACATGCCTGACACAGGGAACCGCAAGGGCCGGCGCGCGAAAAGCGCCGGGCGGTCTTCGCGGGACGCGATTCTCTGGGAACCGGCCGCGCCCGCGACAGGAATGGCGGACTCGACAGCACTGGGCAAGCCACCGCGGAATCGGAACGCGCGAAATCACGCCGACCGGATTCTTGCGAACCCTTCGCCGCAGAGCGCGTGAAACGGTGCTGAGTGTTGCAGAACTGTTGAAACGAGCGACCGCAATTATACATTAGCGGCCCCCTCTTGCGCAGCGCACACGGACATCGTGCGCGTCCATCGGGGATTTGCCGAAGCTGTCGGCCGTGCTGGCGCGGCCCACAGAGCCCTTTCTGCCAGCCTCGTCAAACATCGCAAAATCCTTTATGCTCAAATGCGATACCACCCACGACGGCGGCGCCGTCCGGCCCTGACCCAGCGCGCATGAGCGCGGCGAAGGCCGGTTCGAAGCCGCCGCTTGCGTTTTCATGACCGCCAAGAAAATTCGCCACTATCTTCAGTTCAAGGATTTTTCGCTCGACGACTACGAGTACGTGCTTGAACGCGCGCGCATCCTGAAGCGCAAGTTCAAGAACTACGAGACCTATCATCCGCTGCACGACCGCACGCTCGCGATGATCTTCGAGAAGAGTTCGACGCGCACGCGTCTCTCGTTCGAAGCGGGCATCTTCCAGCTCGGCGGCCACGCGGTGTTCATGAACACGCGCGACACGCAGCTCGGACGCGGCGAGCCGATCGAGGATTCGGCGCAGGTCATCTCGCGCATGGTCGACATCATCATGATCCGCACGTTCGGCCAGGACATCATCCAGCGCTTCGCGGAAAGCTCGCGCGTGCCGGTGATCAACGGCCTGACGAACGAATATCACCCGTGTCAGGTGCTCGCGGACATCTTCACGTTCTACGAGCATCGCGGGCCGATTCACGGCAAGACGGTCGCGTGGGTCGGCGACGCGAACAACATGCTCTACACGTGGATCGAGGCCGCGCAGATCCTCGGCTTCAAGTTGCGCCTCTCGACGCCGCTCGGCTACAAGCTCGATCCCGCGCTGGTCTCCGAGGACAGCAAACCATTCTACGAAGAGTTCGACGATCCGAACGACGCCTGCACGGGCGCCGATCTCGTCACCACGGACGTCTGGACCAGCATGGGTTACGAAGCCGAAAACGAAGCGCGCATGAAGGCGTTCGCGGACTATTGCGTCGACGCCGAGATGATGGCGCGCGCGAATCCCGATGCGCTTTTCATGCACTGCCTGCCCGCGCATCGCGGCGAGGAAGTGAGCGCGGACGTGATCGACGGTCCGCAGAGCGTCGTCTGGGACGAGGCGGAAAACCGTCTGCATGTCCAGAAGGCGCTGATGGAGTATCTCCTGCTCGGCAAACTGAATCACTGAGTCATCCCGGCCGCGCGTCCCAAATTTACGGAAGCGCGGCTTTTTAATGTCAAAATAGCGTTTTTTCCGCGCTCTTCATGCCCGTCGCGCGCCCGGCGGACGCGAAGCGGCGCACAACCGCCGCACCGGCTTTTCAGCACACGAGTTCACCATGAGCGATATCAAGAAAGTCGTGCTCGCCTATTCGGGCGGTCTCGACACCTCCGTCATCCTGAAATGGTTGCAGGACAACTACGACGCCGAAGTCGTGACCTTCACGGCCGACATCGGCCAGGGCGAGGAACTGGAGCCTGCGCGCAAGAAGGCGCTGCAGCTCGGCATCAAGCAGGACAACATCTTCATCGAAGATCTGCGTGAAGAGTTCGTCCGCGATTTCGTGTTCCCGATGTTCCGCGCGAACACCATCTACGAAGGCGAGTATCTGCTCGGCACGTCGATCGCGCGTCCGCTGATCGCGAAACGCCAGATCGAGATCGCGCGCGCGACCGGCGCGCAGGCCGTCTCGCACGGCGCGACCGGCAAAGGCAACGATCAGGTCCGCTTCGAGCTCGGCTATTACTCGCTCGAACCGGGCATCAAGGTGATCGCGCCGTGGCGCGAATGGGACCTGCTCTCGCGCGAGAAGCTGCTCGCGTACGCGGAAAAGGCCGGCATTCCGATCGAAATGAAGCACAAGCAAGGCGGCGCGCCCTACTCGATGGACGCGAACCTGCTGCACATCTCGTTCGAAGGCCGCCATCTGGAAGACCCGAAGGCCGAAGCCGAAGCCGACATGTGGCGCTGGACCGTGTCGCCAGAAGAGGCGCCGGATCAGGCCGAGTACGTCGATATCGAATTCGAGAAGGGCGACCCCGTCGCGCTGAATGGCAAGCGCCTGTCGCCCGCCGACATGCTGACCGAGCTGAACCGTCTCGGCGGCAAGCACGGCATCGGCCGTCTGGATCTGGTCGAGAACCGCTACGTCGGCATGAAGTCGCGCGGCTGCTATGAAACGCCGGGCGGCACGATCATGCTGAAGGCGCATCGCGGCATCGAGTCGATCACGCTCGACCGCGAAGTGGCGCACCTGAAGGACGATCTGATGCCGCGTTACGCATCGCTGATCTACAACGGCTACTGGTGGAGCCCGGAGCGCCGCGCGCTGCAGGTGCTGATCGACCACACGCAGGAGAAGGTCAACGGCTGGACGCGCGTGAAGCTCTACAAGGGCAGCGTGTCGGTCGTCGCGCGCGATTCGAAGGAAACGCTGTTCGACAAGACCATCGCGACGTTCGACGACGACGGCGGCGCCTACGATCAGGCCGACGCCGGCGGCTTCATCAAGCTGAACGCGCTGCGCATGCGTATTGCCGAAAACGCGCGCCGCAAGCGCGGAGCGTAATCTCCCGCGTCAGAAACGAAAAAACCCGCCGGACTCTGGTTCGGCGGGTTTTTTCTGCGCGTCGGGAATCAGAGGCAGACCGGTTCCATCTCCAGCTCGACGTCGAAGCGCGCCAGCACATCGCGCCTGATGGCTTCGGCCAGTTCGAGCACTTGCGCGCCCGTCGCGCCGCCGCGATTCACGAGCACGAGCGCTTGCCGGTCATGCACCGCCGCGCCGCCGATGCTGCGCCCTTTCCAGCCGCATCGGTCGATCAGCCAGCCCGCCGCTAGCTTCGCTTGCCCATCTGCCTGTGGATACGAGACGACGCCGGGTTCGCGCGCTTTCAACGTCTCGAACGCCGCCGCGCTCACCACCGGATTCTTGAAGAAACTGCCGGCATTGCCGAGCACGGTCCAGTCGGGCAGCTTGGCGCGGCGCACGGCGACGACCGCATCGAAAATGGCCTGCGCATCCGGTTTCGCGGCGCCTTCGAGCGCGCGCGCGACATCGGCGTATTCGGCGCGCGGCGTCCACGCCTTCGGCAGCCGGAACACCACCGACGTGATCATGAAGCGCCCGCGCCCTGCCCGCTTGAAAAAGCTGTCGCGATAACCGAACGCGCAGGCGGCGCGATCGAAGTCCACGCGTTCGCCGGTCGCGAGCTCGACCGCGCTGAGCCGCTCGAAGCGCTCGCCCATTTCGAGCCCGTATGCGCCGATGTTCTGAATCGGCGCCGCGCCGACCGTGCCCGGAATCAGCGCGAGGTTTTCGAGACCCGGCATGCCCTGTGCGAGCGTCCAGGCGACGAATTCGTGCCAGTTCTCGCCCGCGCCGGCTTCGACGAGCCATGCATCGCCGGTCTCGCCGATCACGCGTTTCCCGCCAATGGCGACGATCAGCGCGACGCCGTCGAAATCGCGCGTCAGCACGATATTGCTGCCGCCGCCGAGCACGAGTTGCCGCATCTTCGCGATGCGCGCATCGGTGGCGAGCGCGACGGCAGCATCGACGGATTCGATGCGCAGGGCGTGGCGCGCGCGCACGTCGAAACCGAACGTGTTGTGCGTGAGCAGGGAGTATTCCGCGAGCAGCATGTGATCAGGCAGGTTTGGGGAAAACCGGGGCGCGTCGGTAGAATGACGCCAGGTCCGTGATTATAGCGATTGCGCGAGCCGCGCCCGACGCGCGCTCGCCTCAATGAAGGAGAATGACAAGATGCCATCGTTTGACGTCGTCAGCGAAGCAAACATGATCGAAGTGAAGAACGCGATCGAGCAGTCGAACAAGGAAATTTCCACGCGCTTCGACTTCAAGGGTTCGGATTCACGCGTCGAGCAGAAGGAGCGCGAACTCACGCTCTACGCCGACGACGATTTCAAGCTCGGCCAGGTCAAGGACGTTCTGCTGAACAAGCTGGCCAAGCGCAGCGTGGACGTGCGTTTTCTCGACTACGGCAAGCAGGAAAAAATCGGCGGCGACAAGCTGAAGCAGGTCGTCACGGTGAAGAAAGGCGTGTCGGGCGATCTGGCGAAGAAGATCGTCAAGATCGTGAAGGACAGCAAGATCAAGGTGCAGGCGAGCATTCAGGGCGACGCGGTGCGCGTGCAAGGCACCAAGCGCGACGACCTGCAAAGCGCGATTGCGCTGCTGAAGAAGGAAGTCACGGATACGCCGCTCGTCTTCAACAACTTCCGCGACTGATTCGCTGCCGCTTCAGAAGTAAAAAAGCCGTTCCGGTTTGTCTCGGAACGGCTTTTTGCTTTATTCGGCCGCCTGCGCCGCCTTTTTCTTCTCGCCGATGCGGCTTTCCTGCCCCGCCAGCAACTTCGAGATATTGGCGCGATGCCGCCAGATGAGCAGCAGGCTCATCGCCAGCACGGCGAGCGAGATGCGGCTCGGCCCGAACAGAAAGACCTGAAAGAACGGCGCGAACACGGCCGCGACGAGCGCCGCCAGCGACGAATAGCGGAAGAAGAATGCGATGATGACCCACGTGAGCAGCGTCGCGAGTCCAAGCGCCGGATGGATCGCGAGCAGCACGCCCGCCGCCGTCGCGACGCCCTTGCCGCCCTGGAACCTGAAGAAGACCGGATACAAATGCCCGAGGAACACGGCAATCGCAGCGAGCGCGGTGGCCGTGTTGATGTCCGCCGGACTCCAGCCGAAACTCGCGCCGAAATGAACGACGACCCACACGGGCAGCCAGCCCTTGAACGCATCTCCGATCAGCGTGAGGATCGCGGCCTTCTTGTTGCCGGTGCGCAGCACGTTGGTCGCGCCGGGATTGCCCGAGCCGTACGAGCGAGGATCGGCAAGGCCCATCGCGTGACTCACGACGACGGCGAATGAAATCGAGCCGATCAGATAGGACACGACGGCGACGATCAGAAAGATCATGATGTTTTTGCGGTGGTAGCGGGAGCGGAACGCATTCTAATCGACGCTCGCGCACTGCACGGGCTTTGCGTCGAGCAGTTGCGTCAGAACGGACGGTTTCAGGCTGACGAGATAGCCGCGCCGCCCGCCGTTCAGATAAATCAGGTCGAGATCGAGAATGCTCGATTCGACGTACACCGGCATCGCCTTCTTCGTGCCGAACGGCGAGGTTCCGCCCACGAGGAAGCCCGAGTGCCGGTTCGCCACTTCGGGCTTGCACGGCTCGATGCGTTTCGCGCCCGTCTGCCGCGCGAGGTTCTTGGTGGACACGGTGCGATCGCCGTGCATGAGGACGATCAGCGGCTTCGCGTGATCGTCCTCCATCACGAGCGTCTTGACGACGCGATGCTCGTCCACGCCGAGCTGACGCGCGGATTCTTCCGTGCCGCCGTGCTCGACATAATCGTAAGGATGTTCGCCGAACGCCACCTTGTGGCGGCGCAGGAACTGCGTCGCGGGCGTTTCGGATACGTGTTTGGCTTTCGACATGGACGCATTGTAACGAGTGCGCGCGCGTGAGAGGCCGTGGCACGATCGTTCGCGAATGAAACGCTACGTCACGTTTTCACCCGCGCGGATGATGCTCGCGATGCAGCTTGTGCAGACGCTCGCGCGCGACGTGCGTATAGATCTGCGTCGTCGAGATGTCCGAGTGCCCGAGCAGCAATTGCACGACGCGCAGGTCCGCGCCGTGATTGAGCAGATGCGTCGCGAACGCGTGACGCAGCGTGTGCGGCGAGAGCGGCGCGTGCACGCCGCCCTTCAGCGCATGGCGCTTGATGATGTTCCAGAATTGCTGGCGCGTCATGCCTTCGCCGCGCGTGGTGACGAAAAGCGCATCGGCTGCGCGCGCGCCGAGCAGCGCCGGGCGGGCTTCGCGCAGATAGCGTTCGAGCCACGCATGCGCCGTCTCTCCGAACGGAATCAGGCGCTCTTTCGAGCCCTTGCCCATCACGCGCACGACGCCCTCGTTGAGGCCGACCTCGACCGTCTTGAGCGTGACCAGTTCGGTGACGCGCAGGCCGCTCGCGTACATCAGCTCGAGCATCGTGCGGTCGCGCAGGCCGAGCGGCGTCTCGATGTCGGGCGCGCCGAGCAGCGCTTCGACCTGCGTTTCGTTGAGCGTCGACGGAAAACGCGGCGGCTGCCGCGCCGAACGCAGCTTCAGCGTCGGATCGGCGGTGGTGCGGTGCTCGCGCAAGGCCCACGCGTAGTAACGTCGGAACACGGACAGACGCCGGTTCGCCGAGGTCGCCTTGTCGCCGCGGCGCGCGGCCATGTAGCCGTTCATGTCGGCCTCGACGGCGAAATCGATCGACGCGCCGCGCGTCTTGCCGAGCCATTCCGCGAAAAGCTTGAGATCGCGCCGGTACGCTTCGAGCGAGTTTTTCGCGAGCCCGTGTTCGAGCCAGAGCGCATCGCAGAAGAGATCGATCGAGTCGTGGCTCGCGGTGAGTTCCGGCGTTTGTATTGCTTCAGTCGTTGCGCTCGTCATGCGATCGATACACCTTCATGCGCCAGCAGCCAGCGCTTCACATTGCGATAAAAACCCTCGCCGGGATGATGCGCGAAGCCGCCGATCCCGCCCGATGCCACTACCCGGTGGCACGGTATCACGATCGGCAGCGGATTGGAGCCGCACGCCTGCCCGACCGCGCGCGGCACGCTGCCGATCTCGCGCGCAAGCTGCCCGTAGGTCCAGACGTGCCCCGCCGCGATGCCTGAAATGCCCTGCCACACGCGCTGCTGAAACGCGGTGCCACGGATCGCGAGCGGCAGGTCGAAGCGCATCGACGGCGTGTCGAAGTAACGACGGATCTGCGCGGCGGCGTCGCGGGCGAGCGGCGTTTGCGGCTCGACGCTGTAGACATCGTCGGGCAGATAAACGATCTCGCGCACCGCCTGCGCATCGGCGCGAATGCCGACTTTGCCGAACGGCGCGTCGATCACGGCATCGAATGGAATGGTCTTCATGATTGCTCCAGCGCCCACCGAACGTGTTCGCGGACGAGTTCGGACGAGTCATCTTCACGCGCGCGCAACGCGTCGACGATAGCCTCGCGTTCGCCTGCATCGAGCGCGGAGGAACGCAACGCATTGCCCATCCCGACCGCGATATTGCGCAGCCACCGCTCATGCCCGATGCGCCGGATCGCGCTGCCCTGCATGCGGGTGTCGAAATCGTCGGCGCTCCATGCGAACAGGTCGACCAGCGTCGCGCGATCGAGCCCATGCCGCACGTCGAAATCCGCGACGGGCGCGGCCTGCGCGAACTTGTTCCACGGACAGACCAGCTGGCAATCGTCGCAGCCATACACGCGATTGCCGATCAGCGGACGCAGCGCTTCGGGAATGCTGCCGTGCAGTTCGATCGTCAGATACGAGATGCAGCGCCGCGCATCGACGCGATACGGCGCGACGATCGCACCGGTCGGACATGCGCCGATGCAGCGCGTGCACTGCCCGCAATGCGCGCCGTCCTGCTCGGGATGCGGATCGACGGGCAGCGGGACATCGACGAAGATTTCGCCGAGAAAGAACAGCGATCCGGCATCGCGATCGAGCAGCAGCGTGTGCTTGCCGCGCCAGCCGTTGCCCGCCTTCTGCGCGAGCGCGACTTCCAGCACCGGCGCGGAATCCGTGAACGCGCGATGCCCGAACGGCCCGATCTCGCTTTCGATGCGTTCCGCCAGTTGCTGCAGACGATTGCGCATGACCTTGTGATAATCGCGGCCGCGCGCATAGATGGAGACCATCGCCTGCGATGGCTTCGCGAGCCGCGACCATTCGATCGCGCGCCAGTCGTTCTTCTGACCATCGGCTGTCGCGACACTTTCATCGCCCTGTTTCGCGAGCGTGCGCGCCGGCAGATAGGCCATGCGCGCGGTGATAACACGTCGCGTCCCGGCCACAAGCTCGGCCGGTCTTGCGCGTTTCATCCCATGTTTGGCCATATAATCCATTTCGCCGTGATAGCCTGCTTCCAGCCAGTCATTCAGGCCTTTCTCGGCATCCGTCAGGTCGATATCACTGAAGCCGACGGCACCAAACCCTAACTCGCGCCCCCACGCCTTGATGCGTTGCGCGAGCTCCGCCAGCGCGTTTTCATCGAATTCGATGACGCGAGACTCTGAGACGGACTCAGCGGCGGCGTCGCTGGACGCGGTCGTGATTTCAACGGAATGTTCCGGCAATCGGTTCATCACGACATTTTACGAGCAATGCCCGAAAGCCCCGTACGAACGACGCAAGACCTTCCCTCCGCGCTTCTCGAACGCCGCTTCGAGTTGCGCGACGAAGCGGCGACGCTCGCTTTCGGAGAACGCTTCGCGCGCGCCATCGACGCCACGCGCATCCACGCATCGCAATCTTCTTCTGAACGATTTCACGGTCTTCAGGTCCAGTTGATCGGAGATCTGGGCGCGGGCAAGACCACGCTCGTGCGCGCCACGCTGCGCGCGCTCGGCCACGTCGGCCGCGTGAAGAGCCCGACTTACACGCTCGTCGAGCCATACTCGCTCGTCATCGAAAGCGGGCCGCTCGACGTTTATCACTTCGATCTCTATCGCTTCGCCGATCCGGCCGAATGGGCCGATGCCGGTTTTCGCGAATATTTCGATGCGGGCGCGCTGTGCCTCGTCGAGTGGCCGCAACAGGCGGGCGGCCTGCTCGGCGTGCCTGATCTCGTGTTCCAGTTGTCCCTGCCGGACCAGTTCACTCAGGAAGCACATTCGAACGAAGAAGAAGGCCGCGTACTGAGCGCGCGGGCGTTTAGCGAAACAGGAAAGTCATGTCTCGAAAGATGTTGATCAAGCCATTTCATTCGATCGAAGCGGGCGCCAGCGCGCCGCACAACTGGCGCCGCCGCCAGGTGCTGCGCGCGGGCGCCTCCACGCTCGTGCTCGCGCTCGTCGCACCGAAGCTCGCGCATGCGAGCAGTGTGCTTGGCGTGCGCGTGTGGCCCGCGCGCGATTACACCCGCGTGACGATCGAATCGGACCAGCCGCTGCAGAACGCCAATCAGCTGTTGCAGGGACCGGACCGGCTGGTCGTCGACCTTTCCGGCATCGATCTCGATCAGGCGCTGCGCGATCTCGTCTCGAAGATCACGCCGAACGATCCGCAGATTCAGGCAGTGCGCATCGGGCAGTATCAGCCGCATGTCGTGCGCATGGTGTTCGATCTGAAAGGCTCGGTGAAGCCGCAGGTGTTCACGCTGGGTCCTATCGGCAGCTACAAGTACCGCCTCGTGTTCGACCTGTACCCGGCGGTCGCGCCCGATCCGCTGATGGAACTGCTCGCGCAGACCGAGCGCAAGCAGGAGGCGCTCGACCGCGCCAATCCGAATCCGTCGACGCCGCCGCCCGCGACGCTCTCGGGACCTGCGACCGCGCAGAAGCCGACCACGCCCGATTCCACCGACGACTTTTTCCAGAAGTACGCGCAAAGCGACGCGCCGGTCGAGATCGCGCCATCCGTTCCGACGACGCCGAAGCCCGCCGCGAAACCGCGCGTGCCGTCCGCGCCGCCGGTCATCGCGAAGAAGGACGACGACGACGCCGATCAATACACCTTCTCCACGCCCAAGCAAGGCGCCGGCACGACGCGCCTGCTCACCGTCGCGATCGATCCGGGTCACGGCGGCGAGGACCCCGGCGCGATCGGCGGCCAGGGCACGTACGAGAAGCACATCGCGCTCGATATCGCGAAGAAGCTGCGCGCGAAGATCGACGCCCAGCCCAACATGCGCGCGATGATGACCCGCGACGCCGACTTCTTCGTGCCGCTCAACGTGCGCGTGCAGAAGGCGCAGCGCGTGTCGGCGGACCTCTTCGTATCGATTCACGCGGATGCGTTCACTTCGCCCGATGCGCGCGGCTCGTCGGTGTTCGCGTTGTCCGAGCACGGCGCGTCGAGCGCGGCCGCGCGCTGGATGGCGAACAAGGAGAACGCGTCGGATCAGGTCGGCGGCATCAACGTGAAATCGCAGGACGCGAGCGTGAACCGCGCGCTCTTCGATATGTCGACGACCGCGCAGATCCGCGATTCGATGCGCTACGGAAGCTTCGTGCTGAACGAGATCGGCGGCATCAACAAGCTGCACAAGGGCTCGGTCGAACAGGCGGGCTTCGCCGTGCTGAAGGCGCCGGACATTCCGTCGATTCTGGTCGAGACCGCGTTCATCAGCAATCCGGACGAGGAAGCGCGTCTGAACGACGACGCCTATCGCGACAAGATGGCCAACGCGATCATGAAGGGCATCAAGCGCTACTTCGCGGCGAATCCGCCGCTCGCGAAGGGCCGCATGACGTAGAAAATCGCGCGAGCGGCGATGTTCAGCGCGTCGTCGGCAGGATGCGCTGCATGAAGCGCGCGCCGAACACGTTCACCGCGAGTCCCGCCATCACGAGCGCCGCGCCCGCGATCTGCGCGGCGCTCAGTCCCTCGCCGAGAAACACCGCCGCCGACGCAAGCCCGATCACCGGGACCAACAGCGAAAACGGCGCGACGGTTCCCGCCGGATAGCGCGCGAGCAATTTGCCCCACAGGCTATAACCGACGATCGTCGCGACGAACGAGAGATAAAGAATCGCGAATACGGAAACGAGCGGGATGGACGCAAGACTCGCTTCGATGCGCGCCGGGCCTTCGAAGATCAGCGAGAGCGCGAGGAACGGCAGCGGTGGAATCAAACTGCCCCATACGACGAGCGACAGCAGATCGACCTTGCCCATGCGCTTGGTCACGACATTGCCGAGCGCCCACATCGCGGAAGCGGCGAGCGTGAAGAGAAAGCCGGTGACCGTCATCGCCTGGCCGCCGCGCATGCCGATCAGCGCGAGCCCGGCCGCCGCGATCACGAGTCCGGCAAGATTCGCCGCGCGGATACGCTCGCCGAGAAACATCGACGCAAAGATGAGCGTGAAGAACGCCTGCGCCTGCAACACGAGCGACGCCAGTCCTGCGGGCATCCCCACATACATGCCGTAGAAGAGCAGCGCGAATTGGCCGAGGGAAATGGTGAGGCCGTAAGCGAACAGCCAGCGCAGCGGAATTTGCGGGCGCTTGACGAACAGCGCCGGCACGGCGGCGAGCGCGAAGCGCAGCGCGCCGAGCAGCATCGGCGGCACGCCATGCAGTCCCAGTTTGATGACGACGAAATTCACGCCCCACGCGAGAATGACGATCGATGCAATCAGCAAGTCCTTTGGCGTCATCGCCCTTCCCCTTCTTTCGTGCGCGTTGATGGCGAATCGGAAAGTGTAGCGGAGGGCCGCGCGCCGTCGCTTGTCAAATCCTGCGCGGCATGACGAAACACGCGAAAAGCGCCCGCGTCACCGCAAGGCGGCGCGGGCGCTTCGGTCCAGGAAAGCCAGGAAAGCGCGCTTACTTGCTCTGGCCCGACTCGGCCGCCGCGTTGTTGCCGGTTTCCACATCCGGCGTCTTCTTGCCCGACGAAGGCTGCGCGGTGTGCTTCCTCGGCTTCTTGTGCTTCATCGTGCCCGCCGAATTGTCGGTGGTGGCGGCGGCATCGTTGCCCATCGCCCCCGACGAATTGCCCGACGATGTCTGCGCGAATGCGCCCGTCGCGGCGGTCGCGGTGAAAAGGCCCGCGGTGATGGCGATCAACAGCTTGCTCTTGCTCATGTTCAGACTCCCGATGCTGGTTGCGAAAGTTGTGCGAAGCCGCGCGCGGTCGCATGCACGCGGCGACGTAAAAGACAAGGAACCTGGTGGCAGGCCTGCGCAGCGCGGCATCGGCCGGTAGAATCGACGGAACCACGCGCGCCATTCCGGCGCCCGATCCTTCCTGCGAAATCCGCCATGCCATCGACGATCCGCGCACTCCTCAAGCCTCACCAACACGACGTCGGCGGCCTCATGGTGCGGCGAGTCTTGCCCGCGCTCGCGGCGCGCACCGTCGGACCCTTCATCTTTTTCGACCATATCGGTCCCGCAACGCTCGTGCCCGGCAAGGGACTCGACGTGCGCCCGCATCCGCATATCGGGCTCGCGACGGTCACGTATCTGTTCGACGGCGCGATCATGCATCGCGACAGCGTCGGCTCGGTGCAGAAGATCGTGCCCGGCGACGTCAACTGGATGACCGCGGGCCGCGGCATCGTCCATTCGGAGCGCACGCCCGACGAGGAACGCGCCGCCGGTCAGTCGATGCACGGCATCCAGACGTGGGTCGCCCTGCCGGTGGCGAGCGAAGAGGTCGAGCCTGCGTTCGAGCATCACGCGGCTGCCGCCTTGCCGCAGATCGAACGCGACGGCGTGAGCTTGCGCGTGATCGCGGGCACGGCGTTCGGTGCGCAGGCCCCCACGCGCACGTTTTCGCCGACGCTCTATGTCGCCGCGCAGTTCGCCGCCGCGAGCGAGATCACGCTCGATACCGAACACGAGGAACGCGGCGTCTATCTGGTGAGCGGCGATCTGTCGATCGACGGCGAAGCGCTGCCCGAACAGCAGATGGCCGTGCTGACGCCGGGCGCGGACGTGACATTGCGCAGCGCGAATGGCGCCGTCGCGATGCTGCTCGGCGGCGCGCCGCTCGACGGTCCGCGCTTCATCGAGTGGAACTTCGTGTCGAGCTCGCGGGAGAAGATCGACGCCGCAAAAACCGCATGGAGCGAGCAGCGCATGGGACATGTGCCCGGCGAGACCGAGTTCATCCCGCTGCCGCCGCAGCGCCGCGAAAATCGCGCACCCGACGCATGAGGCGTGCGTGAGCGCTTGAGAGTCGCGCGGATCGTCCCCATATAGATGGGATCGACCGCAAGCATTAGGAGAAAACGCAATGGATACGACCCTCGCCACCTTCGAGAACGATGTCATCAACGCGTCGATGCTCGCGCCGGTTCTGGTCGATTTCTGGGCCCCGTGGTGTGGCCCGTGCAAGACGCTCGGACCGATGCTCGAAAGGCTCGAAGCCGAGGCAGCCGGCAAGTGGAAGCTAGTGAAGGTGAACGTCGACGAGAATCAGGAACTCGCGGCGCACTTCCAGGTGCGCAGCATTCCGCATGTGATCGCGTTCGCGGATGGCCGTCCGATCGACCAGTTCATCGGCGTGCTGCCCGAAGGCGAATTGCGCGCGTTTCTCGACCGTCTCGTGCCCGATGGCGCCGAAGCCGAGCGCAGCGCCGCGCACAGCGCATGGGCCGCGGGCGACCGCAAGAAAGCCATCGACACGATCAAGGCCGCGCTCGCGCTCGATCCCGGCTACGACGACGCGCGCCTCGACCTGATCGAGTGGCTGATCGCTGAGCACCGTATCGACGACGCGAAGGAGGAGGACAAGCTGCTGTCGCCCAAGACGACGCAGGGCATCGACGCGCGCTACAACGCGCTGAAAACCGAACTCGACGCCGCCGATGCCGCCGCCGATCTGCCGCCCGCCGACGCGCTGATCGACGCGGTGAACGCGAATCCCGACGATCTCGACGCGCGTTTCGCGCTCGCCAATCGGCTGATCGCGGGCCGGGACTATGCGGGCGCGCTGGAAAACCTGCTCGCGATCGTCGTGCGCGACCGCGCCTTCATGGACGACGTCGGCCGCAAGACGATGCTTTCCGTGTTCGAGCTTGCCGCGAATCAGCCGGATCTCGTGTCACAGTGGCGGCGCAAGCTGAGCGCGGCGATCAACTGATCGACCGACGGCCAGTTCTATGAAGAACTGGCCGCGCGTTTCGCCAGTTCGCGCAACACATGGGCGGCCGCCGCGAAACCGAAGCTCGCCGTCACGCACACGCTCGATCCGAAACCCGCGCAATTGAGCCCGACCGGACCTGAATGACCCGCGCCCGTTTCCAGATGCTCGGCGCCTTCGCTAATATCGCATGCGGGTGCGTCGGGATAGATCAACGGCTCGTCGGAATACACCGCGCTCACCTTGAAGCGCGCCTTCGGGCCGCGCGGAAAGCCGTGCAGCTTGCGCAACTGGCCGCGCACCTTCGACAACAGCGGGTCCTGGATCGTCAGCGCGAGATCGTCGATGCGGATACGCGTCGGGTCCAGCTGCCCGCCCGCCCCGCCGACAGTGATGAGCGCCTGCTTGCGCGCCACGCACCACGCGATGAGCGCGGTTTTCGTGCGTACGCTGTCGATCGCATCGACGACGTAATCGAAGCCACCGCCGAGCGTGGCGTCGAAGTTGCCGGGCTCGACGAAATCCTCGATTTGCCCGACCACGCACGCCGGATCAATCAGCTTGATGCGCTCGGCCATCGCGGTGACTTTTGCCTTGCCGTAGTTGCCGTCGAGCGCATGAATCTGGCGGTTCGTATTGCTTTCGGCGACATTATCGAGATCGATCAGTGTCAGCTTGCCGACAGCGCTGCGCGCGAGCGCTTCGGCCACCCACGAGCCCACGCCGCCGATGCCAATCACCGCGACATGCGCTTTTTCGAACGCGTCGAGCGCGGGCGCGCCGTACAGACGCGCGATGCCGCCGAAGCGGCGCGCGCGATCGGCGATGTCTTCGGCGGAGGGCGTGACAGCGGTGTCGGATGAAGCGTTCATGTCGTGTGGATGGATGAAGCCGGGTCGGTTGAAAGCAAACTAAAAGCCATCGAAATGCTGCGTTCGTTGTGCGGCGTCAATCAAGGCTTACGGACGGCTGTCGGGTTTGAAAACTTGAGTGTCCGATCATGCAAAATTCGATCGAATTGCGTATTCTGCCTTATCGAAACCCCGGACGTGATAGCCGTGAGCGCCGCACCCGCCGGCACGCAACAGGTCCAGGGGTAATCAGGGCAAGATCGTTTCACCTTGGCTATACTGACCCGATTGTAGCGTTTGCATAAAAATGACGACTCTCGCTGACCTTCGCAAAAACTATTCGCGCGGCGCGCTCGACGCCGCGGACGTCGATCCGGACCCGGTACGCCAATTCCAGACCTGGTTCGTCCAGGCGCTCGATGCCAAGTTGCCCGAACCGAACGCCATGACCCTCGCGACCGTCGATGCAGAGGGCCGTCCGTCCGCCCGCATCGTGCTGATCAAAGGCGTCGACGAGCGTGGCTTTGTTTTTTTTACCAATTACGATAGCCGCAAAGGCCGCGAACTTCTTGCCAATCCCGCGGCGAGCCTGCTGTTCCACTGGATCGAACTCGAGCGCCAGGTGCGTATCGAGGGCCGCGTCGAAAAGACGAGCGATGAGGAGAGCGACGCGTATTACGCATCGCGTCCGCTCGGCTCGCGCATCGGCGCATGGGCGTCCGACCAGAGCCAGCCGCTCGAAAGCCGCGAAGCGCTGGAAGCGCGCGAGCGCGAGATGGTCGCGAAATACGGCGACGCGCCGCCGCGCCCGCCGCACTGGGGCGGTTATCGCCTCGTGCCGGATGCCATCGAATTCTGGCAGGGACGCCCGTCGCGCTTGCACGATCGCATTGTCTATACGCGTGGTGACGCGGGCGCGCCGTGGCGCATCGCGAGACTCGCGCCGTAGAAGCGGCAAGCAGCACGAACATGGAGGCGCGAAGCCTTCTCTTGATTTCATCTAGCGCGGAGAAACAAGCATGTTCTGGGAGAAGAAGCTGACGCAGTGGGTGGAGGAAGTGCGCGACCGGGCCAATCTGCCCGCGCGGCTCGTGATGTGGGATGGCCAGCAGCACGATTTCGGCCAGTTCGCAGCGCCTCGGGTGACGCTGCACGTGAAGAGCGCGACCGCGCTGCCCTATCTGCTCGAACCGAGTCTCGACAACCTCGGCGAAGCTTACGTGAAGGGCAAGATCGACATTGAGGGCAAGCTCTCCGACATCATCAACATCGGCTATTCGCTGGCGAAGAGCACGGTGACGAGCGCCAGCAAGCTTGCCCGCGTGCGGCGTTACTTCAATCATTCGAAGACGTCGGACCGGAGAGCCATTCAGTACCACTACGATGTGTCGAACGAGTTCTATCAGCTCTGGCTCGACAGGAACATGGTGTACTCCTGCGCGTATTTCGAGAACGGCGACGAAGACATCGACACCGCGCAGCTGAAGAAGATCGACCACATCCTCACGAAGATCCAGTTGCAGCCGGGGCACACGCTGCTCGATATCGGCTGCGGCTGGGGCGCGCTCGTGATTCGCGCGGCGCAGAAGTTCGGCGCGAAGTGCGTGGGCGTCACGCTCTCCGAAAACCAGTTCAGGCTCGCGACCGAGCGCGTGAAGGCGGCGGGTCTGGAAGACAGAATCGAAATCCGGCTGCAGGATTACCGCGACATTCCGGGGCAGTTCGACCGCATCACGAGCGTCGGCATGTTCGAGCATGTCGGGCGCAAGAATTTGCCGGACTACTTCGCGAAGATCCGCGATCTGCTCGTCGATGACGGCATCGCGATGAATCACGGCATCACGTCGTCGGATGCCGACAGCGGCGAGACATCGCTTGGCGGCGGCGAGTTCATCGACAAATACGTGTTCCCGGACGGCGAGCTGCCGCATATCGGCCTCGCGCTTGAAAGCATGCAGCGCGGCGGGCTGGAAGCGCTCGATGTCGAAAGCCTGCGGCGGCACTACGCGCACACGCTCGACATCTGGGCCGACCGTTTCGAGGAACACGCCGAGGAAGCGAAGAAGCTCGTCGACGATGAGCACTTCCGCATCTGGCGCCTGTATCTCGCGGGCTGCGCGTATGCGTTCGAGAACGACGACGTGTCGATCTATCAGGTGGTCTGCCGCAAGGCGGGGCGCAGTGCGACGACGCTGCCGTGGTCGCGGCGGTACATCTACGAGAAGGCGCTCTGAACCACGATTCGCCTCATCTCGACACGGACGAGCCGGAAGATCAGTTCGATCTCTTCGGCGAGTCCGCGCCCGTTCTGGCGGAACCGCCCAAGCCGCCGAAGCAACCCAGGCCGCGCGGCATCCTGCCCGCGCCCTTGCAGCCCGAACTCGAAGCCATCGCGCAGCGCTTGCCGGAGGCAATCCATCTCGGCACGTCGACATGGTCGTTTCCGGGCTGGCGCGGCATCGTCTATGGCGACGAGTACTCCAACACGAAGCTTTCCCGCGACGGTCTCACCGCCTACGGCGCGCATCCGCTTCTGAGAAGCGTGTCGATCGACCGCTCGTTCTACGCGCCGCTATCGCTTGCCGACTATGCGCGCTATGCATCGCAGGTGCCCGCGCATTTCCGCTTCATCGTGAAGGCGCCCGCCTCCGTCACCGATGCCTTCATTCGCGGCGAACGCGGCACGCCGGACGCGCAGAACCCCGCGTTCCTGAATGCGCAGATCGCCATCGACGAGTTCGTGACGCCGTGCATCGGCGGGCTCGGCGCGAAAGCGGGCGCGCTCGTGTTCCAGTTCTCGCCGCTGCCCGATGCGATGGTGGTCGAGCCGGCGAGTTTCATCGACCGGCTGTCGGCGTTCATGAACGCGCTGCCGCCGCTCGAGGGCGAGTCGTGCTACGCGGTGGAGATCCGCGACGCCGTGATGCTCACGCCGCGCTTCATCCGCGCACTGCGCGACGCGAATGTGCGCTATTGCATCGGCGTGCACGCGCGCATGCCGGACGTGCGCCGTCAGGCGAAGGCGCTCGCGTTACTGGATGAAGAAAAAATGGGCCCGCTGATAGTGCGCTGGAGTCTGCACAGCGGCTTTCGCTACGAGCAGGCCAAGGCGAAGTACGAACCGTTCGACAAGATCGTCGATGAAGACCGCGACACGCGCGAGGCGCTCGCCGAACTGGCCGCGCGCTATGCGATCGCGGGCCAGCCGGTCGTGATCGCGGCGAACAACAAGGCGGAAGGTTCCGCGCCGCTCACGTGCTTCGAACTCGCGCGCGGCATCGCGGAAGAAATCGAGCGCGCGCGAGACAGCTAGAAACGCCTTACGCCTTCAGCCGATGCACGAACTTCTTGCGGAACTTCGCTACCTTCGGCCCGACGACAGCCGCGCAATACCCCTGATTCGGATGCTGCGCGAAATAGTTCTGGTGATACGCCTCGGCAGGGTAGTAATCGTCGGCGAGCGGTACGACTTGCGTGACGATCTTGCCGCCGTAGACATCCTCGCGCTGCAACTCGTCGATCACTTCGAGCGCGATCTTGCGCTGCTCGTCCGAATGCGTGAACACGGCCGATCGATACTGCGTGCCGACGTCGTTGCCCTGCCGGTTGAGCTGGGTCGGATCGTGCGTCGCGAAGAAAATCTCCAGAACCTCGCGATAGCCGATGACGGACGGATCGAACACGACCTTCACGACTTCTGCGTGACCGGTTTCGCCATCGCAAACCTGCTCATAGGACGGGTTCACCACCTTGCCGCCCGCATAGCCCGATTCGACCGACTCCACACCCTGCACCGCGAGAAACACGGCTTCGGTACACCAGAAACATCCACCGCCGAGCGTCGCGGTCTCAAGTCTCGCCTGTTCGGTCATGTGCAACTCCTCATCAAGTGCATGCGGCCATGCCGCGGATCACGCATATGGATGCGCCCGCGCGTTTCTTCAATCTCGCGGGCGAGATGAATCGAGCTTACTGGGTTTGGCCGCGCCGCGCAGAAAGCCCCGGCGGAAGGAAACTTGCCGCCCGAATACGGTGATTTGGCGGCTACCGGCTGCCGATTCCGATAGAATCGAAGCAAATCTCCAGTTTTTACATGACTTCTGAAAAGGTCCTTCCGACTGAAGCGCGACGCGCGGCCGGCTCGGTAGCACACGACACATTCGACCGCCCATTTGCCTGCTCATCTGCCAAATGACACGCGCCAAGACCCCGAATTTCGATCCGACCTCGTTTCGCGCCGCGCTCGGCCAGTTTGCGACCGGCGTCACGGTCATCACGACGCGCACCGAATCCGGCCAGTTGGTCGGCATCACCGCGAGTTCGTTCAACTCGGTATCGCTCAATCCGCCGCTCGTGCTGTGGAGCCTCGCGACGAAATCCGCGTCGATGCCGGTATTTCGCGCCAACAGCCACTATGTGGTGAACGTGCTCGCGGCGTCGCAGCTCGACCTGTGCCGGCGTTTCGCGACCGTCAAGGGCGACCGCTTCGCGGGCGTCTCACACGCGGCCGGCGACACCGGCATGCCCGTGCTCGACGGCGCGCTCGCGTGGTTCGAATGCCACAACCGCAGCCGCTATGACGAGGGCGATCACGTGATCTTCGTCGGCGAAGTGGAACGCTGCGGCGTGCGCGAAGACGTGACGCAAGTCTCGCCGCTCGTCTTCCACGCGGGCGGCTTCCATACCTTGGGACCGCTGGAATAACGCTCAGGGCGTGTGCGCGCGCCCCGGCTGCTCGATCAGCGCGACCGGCACGCCGGCGTCGTCCTTCATCGTCTGAAGCACGATGTTCGAGCGGATGTCGATCACGCCGGGCGCCTTGTAGAGCTTCGAAAGAATGAAGTCGGAGTAATGCTTGAGGTTGTGCGCGAGCACCCGCAGCACGTAATGCGTGTCGCCGGTGACGACGAACGCGCCGACCACTTCCGGCCATTCGCGCACGGCGGCGGCGAACTTCTCGTGCCAGTTTTCCTGGTCGTTGCGCATCGAAACGTGGACGAACGCCTCCAGTTCGATGCCGAGCCGCTCGCGGTCGAGGCACGCGCGATAGCTCGCGATCACCCCTTCCTCTTCGAGCAGCCTCATGCGGCGCAGACACGCCGACGGCGAAAGCGCGATGCGCTCTGCCAGGTCCAGGTTGCTGATCCGTCCATCTTCCTGCAGTACCGCCAGAATTCGGCAATCCGTTGCATCGAGCGTGAAGCCGGTCATTTTTGAGTCCCCTGTGCCCGTTTCATCGAATTATGTTCTAAGCGCGCCACTTTTGGGTGGTTATTTTGCAAGCACCTTTCGAGATAACGCGACTATGATTTGACGCATCTTCACAATTTCTGCTAGAGCGCGCCATGACGCTTCTGGATATTTCCCCGCCGATCGATACTGCCACTCCCGTGTGGCCCGGCGACACACCGGTCGGCATCGAGCGCGTGTGGCGCATGGAGGCGGGCTCGCCCGTCAACGTCGCGCGACTCACACTCTCCCCGCACACCGGCGCCCACGCCGACGCCCCGCTTCACTACGACGAACACGGCAAACCGATCGGCGAAGTCGCGCTCGATACTTACATCGGCGTCTGCCGGGTCGTGCACTGCATCGGTGCTTCGCCGCTCGTGACACCCGAGCACATCGCCGGGCATCTCGACGACATCCCGGCGCGCATTCTCTTTCGCACTTATGCGACCTCGCCGCTCGACGCCTGGGACAGCGCCTTCACCGCCGTCGCGCCGCAAACCATCGACTTGCTGGCCGAAAAAGGCGTGAAGCTGATCGGCATCGATACGCCTTCGCTCGATCCGCAAGACTCGAAGACGATGGATGCCCACAAGCGCATCCGCGCGCACGGCATGGCGATCCTCGAAGGCCTCGTGCTCGACGCCGTCGCGCCCGGCGATTACGAACTGATCGCCCTGCCGCTCAAATTCTCGACGCTCGATGCGAGCCCGGTTCGCGCCGTCCTGCGTCCGCTTTCCTGATGATCTTCAAATATATGGACTTTTCGATGAAACATCGTGACGAAGCCGTGGCACTCGACCGCGACGATCCGCTCGCCAGCCTGCGCGACCAGTTCGCGCTCGCCGACAACGTGATCTATCTCGACGGCAATTCGCTCGGCGTACCGCCCAAAGCCGCCGCCGCGCGCGCCGCCGAGGTGATCGCCGCCGAATGGGGCGAAGGCCTGATCCGCAGCTGGAACACGGCCGGCTGGTTCGCGCTGCCGAAACGGCTCGGCAACAAGCTTGGCCCTCTCATCGGCGCGGGCACGGACGAAGTCGTCGTGACGGACACGATTTCCGCCAATCTCTTCAAGATTCTCTCGGCCGCGCTCAAGCTCGCGAACGAGCGCGATCCGAAGCGGCGCGTGATCGTCTCCGAACGTTCGAACTTTCCGACCGATCTCTATATCGCGCAGGGTTTGATCGAGCAGCTCGATCGCGGCTACGAGTTGCGCCTCGTCGACGATCCGTCGGAACTGCCCGCCGCGATCGACGAACACACCGCGATCGCGATGATCACGCACGTCAACTACCGCACCGGCTACATGCACGACATGGCCGCGCTCACGGAAACGATTCATCGCGCGGGCGCGCTCGCCGTCTGGGATCTGGCGCATTCGGCGGGCGCGGTGCCTGTCGATCTGAACGGCGTCGGCGCGGACTACGCAGTGGGTTGCACGTACAAGTATCTGAACGGCGGACCGGGCTCGCCCGCGTTCGTGTGGGTGCCGAAACGCCATCAGAACACGTTCTCGCAGCCGCTTTCCGGCTGGTGGGGACACAGGAAGCCGTTCGAGATGGACCCGGTGTATCGCCCGGACGACGGCATCGGCCGCTTTCTCTGCGGCACGCAGCCGATCGTCTCGATGTCGCTCGTCGAATGCGGGCTCGACGTGTTCCTGCAAACCGATATGCAGACGCTGCGCCGCAAGTCGCTCGCCTTGAGCGATCTGTTCATCAGGCTGGTCGAGGAACGCTGCGGCGAATTTCCGCTCTCGCTCGCGACGCCGCGCGAGCACGCGCAACGCGGCTCGCAGGCGAGCTTCGCGCATCCGAACGGCTACGAGGTGATGCAGGCGCTGATCGCGCGCGGCGTGATCGGCGATTATCGCGAGCCGCACATTCTGCGCTTCGGTTTCACGCCGCTGTACACGCGTTTCGCCGATGTGTGGGACGCCGTCGAAATCCTGCGCGACGTGCTCGCGACCGAAAGCTGGCGCGCGCCCGAGTTCGCCGAGCGCGCATCGGTGACCTGAGGACGACGATCATGAACGAAACCAAAGGCTGTCCCTTCGGCCACGGCGCCGTGGAACCCGCAGAGGAAAAAGGCTGGCACGACGCCAAGCTCGATTTCTCCGATTCGATGAGCTACGGCGACTATCTCGGCCTCGATTCGATTCTCAACGCGCAGCATCCGCTCTCGCCGGATCACAACGAGATGCTGTTCATCGTGCAGCATCAGACGAGCGAGCTATGGATGAAGCTCGCGCTCTACGAATTGCGCGCGGCGCTCGCGGCGGTGCATCGCGATGAACTGCCGCCCGCGTTCAAGATGCTCGCGCGCGTGTCGCGCATCTTCGAGCAACTGGTGCAGGCGTGGAACGTCCTCGCGACGATGACGCCCTCCGAATACACCGCGATGCGCCCGTATCTCGGCCAGTCGTCGGGGTTTCAGTCGCATCAGTATCGGCAGATCGAGTTCATGCTCGGCAACAAGAACGAGCAAATGCTCAAGCCGCATGAGCATCGGCCGGAGATTCTCGGACAGGTGCGCGAGACGCTCGAAGCGCCCTCTTTCTACGACGAAGTGATCCGCCTGCTCGCGCGGCGCGGCTTCGAGATCGATCCGGCGCGCCTGAATCGCGACTGGTCGCAGCCGACGATGCACGATCCGTCGGTCGAGGCGGCGTGGCTCGCAGTGTATCGCGATCCGTCGCATCACTGGGATCTGTACGAGATGGCCGAAGAGCTCGTCGATCTGGAAGACGCGTTCCGGCAATGGCGCTTCCGCCATGTGACCACGGTGGAGCGCATCATCGGCTTCAAGGGCGGCACGGGCGGGACGGCGGGCGCGTCTTATCTGCGCAAGATGCTCGATGTCGTGCTGTTTCCGGAACTCTGGCACGTCCGCACGGTGCTTTGAAGCTTCAGGCGAGACGCGCGGCCAGCGCCTTCAGCTTCGGGCCGATCGTCTCGCGGAAATACGCCTCGTCCATCGACGACGCCGGTCCGCTGCTCGACAACACGAGCCAGCGCCCGTTGCGCAGATCGCGGAACGGCGCGGCAATGGCGTTGACGTCGTCGTGCCATTCGCGGAACGAATAGCAGCAGCCGTCGCGCGCGAAATCATCGATCGCGCGGCGGGCGGCGTCGACGTTCGCCTCGCCTTCGCTTTTGCCGAGTTCGTCGAGCAGCGCCTCGCGCGCCGCCGGTTCCTGCACGGCGAGATACGCGCGGCCCATCGAACTGGTGAGCATCGACAGGCGCGAGCCTGGCGCAAGGCCGAGCGTCAGCGCAGTCTCGCTGCGGATGGTTTCCAGATAGATCATGTCGAGCCCGTCGCGGCAGCCGAGCGAGACCGCCGCGCCGATCTCCCGCGCGAGCGCGCGCATGTGCGGACGCGCGAGTTCCAGCGTGTCCGCGCCCGCGAGCAACGTGAAGCCGAGCGACAGCACGCCCGTGTCGAGCGCGTACTTGCCCGCGGGGTCGTCGAAGCGCAGATAACCGAGCGTGGTGAGCGTGTAGGCGAGCCGGTTGACCGTCGCCTTCGGCAAACCCGTGCGCTCAACGAAATCGCGATTGCCCAGCAGCGTCTCGCCGGGCCGGAACGCGCGCAGCAAATCGAGCCCGCGCGCGAGCGCGACGACGAACTTGCGCTCGTCGATATCCTCGGACGACACATTACGCGATGAAATCGACGCTGAATTTCGGTTGGAATCGGTCGGCATCGGATGCTAAACTCGGATTTGATTTGCAAAACATTGTTTCGCTTAGCGGAACTCATGTCAAGCGCCTCGCGCGCCGGCCGTTAGCGTGCCCCGGCGCTTTTCGATGAAATCAGGAGACTGCACATGGCCGACGCCGCCCGTTTCAACTGGGAAGATCCGCTCTTGCTGGATCAGCAACTGACCGAAGACGAACGCATGGTGCGCGACGCCGCGCACGCCTACGCGCAGGACAAGCTGCAGCCGCGCGTGACGCAGGCGTTTCGCGAGGAAAAGACCGATCCGGCGATCTTCCGCGAAATGGGCGAACTGGGTCTGCTCGGGCCGACGATTCCCGAACAGTACGGCGGTCCGGGGCTCAACTACGTGTGCTACGGCCTGATCGCGCGCGAGGTCGAACGTGTGGATTCGGGCTATCGCTCGATGATGTCGGTGCAATCGTCGCTCGTGATGGTGCCGATCAACACCTTCGGCAGCGACGCGCAAAAGGAAAAATATCTGCCGAAGCTCGCGCGCGGCGAGTGGATCGGCTGCTTCGGCCTGACCGAGCCGAACGCCGGCTCCGATCCGGCCAGCATGACGACGCGCGCGAAGAAAGTGCAGAACGGCTATTCGCTGTCCGGCACGAAGATGTGGATTTCGAACTCGCCTATCGCGGACGTTTTCGTCGTCTGGGCGAAGCTGGAGGAAGACGGCCGCGACGAGATTCGCGGTTTCATTCTCGAGAAAGGCTGGAAGGGTCTGTCCGCGCCGGCGATTCACGGCAAGGTCGGCTTGCGCGCGTCGATCACCGGCGAAATCGTGATGGACGAAGTCTTCGTCCCCGAAGAGAACCTGCTGCCGAACGTGCGCGGGCTCAAAGGTCCGTTCACCTGCCTGAATTCGGCGCGCTACGGCATTTCGTGGGGCGCGCTCGGCGCGGCCGAAGCGTGCTGGCACACGGCGCGGCAATACACGCTCGACCGCAAGCAGTTCGGCCGGCCGCTCGCGGCGAACCAGCTGATCCAGAAGAAACTCGCCGACATGCAGACGGAAATCACGCTCGGCCTGCAAGGCGTCCTGCGCCTCGGCCGCATGAAGGACGAAGGCACGGCGGCTGTCGAGATCACGTCGATCATGAAGCGCAATTCGTGCGGCAAGGCGCTCGATATCGCCCGGCTCGCGCGCGACATGCTCGGCGGCAACGGCATCTCCGATGAATTCGGTGTCGCCCGTCACCTCGTCAATCTCGAAGTGGTGAATACGTACGAAGGCACGCACGACATTCACGCGCTGATTCTCGGCCGTGCACAGACGGGCATTCAGGCGTTTTTCTGAACGGGCTTCATTCACAATCGGGGAGGGCCGGCGCGGTGTGCGTCGGCCCTTTTGCTTTGCGACGGGCATGGAGTTTGTAACTTTCGATACGCGACTGAAACTTTTACGGGTCAGATCGTATCCATTCCAGACGATGTCGATGTATTGACGAGCACGAGGCAACTGGAACGGAATCTGCGTCAATCTGCGCGGCAGGACGTACGCCTCCTCGTCAGCGATCCCATCTTTGGTTACGATGCGCGTAGCCTTACCGATTGGAGCCTTTAATGTCAGAAATCAACAAGGAGCGATTCATGTCGGATATCAAAACCGTACTCGCTGACGCCGAAGATCTCTTGAAGCAAGCGGCTACCGCCACCGGTGAACGCGCTTCCGAATTGCGCGAGTCGGCGCTCACCCGTCTGAAGCAAGCGAAGGAAAAAGCCGCCGACGCGCAGGTCGTCGTGATCGAGCGCGGCAAGAAGGCCGCGCGCGCCACCGATGACTACGTGCACGAGCATCCGTGGGCATCGATTGGTATCGCGGCGGGTCTCGGCATGGTCATCGGCCTGCTGATCAATCGCAGGTAACAGCCGGCTTCCAACCCTCATGGCCCGCAGATTGCTAATCTGCTCTCTGTCGCGGTTCCCGCTGAACTGAACCGCGAGCGCCTTGCCCGGGCGCGCGGCTCGACTCTCGCGCCGGCCGGCCGCCTCGTGCGCCGACCGGAACCACAAAAAAGCGGCACCAACGCGCTTCTCGCATTCAAGCCATGACGACAGAACGGCCACAGCAATCGTCCCCCGGACCATTGCGACGAATCCTGAGCTCCGCCTTCGCCATCTTCGAGACGCGTCTTGAACTCATCGGCATCGAGCTTCAGGAGGAAAAGGAGCGCCTCATCGGCGTGCTTTTCCTCGGGCTCGCCGCCATGATGCTCGCGATGATGGCGCTCATCTCTCTGACGGTGCTCATCGCCATTTTCTTCTGGGACTCGTATCGCTGGCAGGCGCTCGGCGGCATCACCGCGCTGTATGCGCTGATCGCGATTGCATGCGGCCTGCGCGCGCGCAGCAGCTTGCGCGACGCGCCGAACATGTTCGATGACACGCTCGCCGAATTCCGCAAAGACCGCGACACGTTCCGCTGATCCCGCGCCCATACCAAGCCATGAGCCAAAACGACGATACCTTCAGGTCGCCGAAGCGCGACAAGATGCAGAAACTGCGCACGCCGCACATGCGCGCGCTGCGCAAGGAACTGCTGATCGCCCGTGCGGATGTCGAGCGCATGGAACTGCGGCAAGCAACCTACGATTTGCGCGCGTCCGTCACGCACTTCAGTTTTCTGCGCTTTCTGATGCCGGGCGGCGGGTCGCGCCGCTGGGGCAAGCGCCGCGCGTCGACGGGCGGTATGGGCGGCATCCTCGGATCGCTGCTCGGCTCCGGCAACCTGGGACTGCTGCTCAAGCAGTATCCGATCATCGGTTCGCTCGCCTCGCTCGTGCTCACCAAGCCGGTGCGGACGAAGCTGCTGCACGGCGCGAAGCCCGTGCTCAAATGGGGCGGCCTCGCGCTCGCCGGATGGGAAGGCTGGCGTATCTATCAGCAGATGAAGACCGCCGCGCCCGAAACGCCCAGTGACGCTGCAGATCCGACCGTGTTCTGACATCGGCATCAGCCCTTTGCCGCCCAGCACGCCGCCGACTGTGCCGCATCGAGCGGATTGGTCGCGCCGGGCATGTGATTCCAGCGCAGTCCGGTGGCGTCGATGACGAAGGCGCCGCAGCCGTCGTCCTGCATCGGCCCCGTCGCGATGGGCACGGCTTCGATCGCATAGCCGCCGTTCGCCGACGATTCCGGCATCAAGGTGACGCGATACACCGGCGCGCCACTCGAAGGCGCCTGATCGAGCCCTGCGCTCAGCGCGATGGCGTCGCCGCTTTCCGATGTCTGCGCGAGCCGCGCCGTTTCGACGAACTGGACGGCCCGCATCAACGCCGACGCGGCATCGACCCGATGCGCCTTCGCCACATGCGTCCGATACGCGGGCACGGCGAAACTCGCGATGATCGCCGCGACAGCCAGCGCGATCATCAATTCCAGCAGGCTGAAGCCTTTCTCTTTCATGTCGATCCTTCAGAACGGCCGGGCGACGACGCGCCGCCAATGATGGGTGCTCGCGCCATCGGCGATCTCGATCCGAAGCTGTAGCCAGGCTTCGGAGTCCGGCGTGGCACCGAAACCGCGCGCGGTGATCAGATAGGACGCGCCTGTCCATGCTTCGATCAGGCACTGCGGCGCGCGGCGCGCGTACGGCCAGGATGCGAACGGCGCGATGGCAGCGGCGGAAGGTCCTTCGAACGATGTCTTCAGGCGCCATCGCGACGGCTCATCGTTCGGCGACGGGCTGGTCGCAGGCAACGCGAACGCCAGCATCCGGCTGCATCGGATAAGCGCGCTGTCGGCTGCATGGAAGGCCTGCACGCGCTCGCGCGTCGCGACGCTCGTGCGTGCCGCCACGAGCGATGTCTGGAGCCAGGCGCTCGCGGTAACCAGCATCATCGCGGCGAGAATCAGGACGATCGGCAACGTGGCGCCGCGTGAACGTGAACGGGGCTTCATCACGCGTCTCCAGAAGCGCTCGCCGACGCATTGCGGATCGCGACGCGCCGCCAAAATGTCTGGCGCGCGCGGCCATCGTCGGCGAACGCGGGCGCGCCGCTGCAGTCGACGTAGTTCGTTCGGCGCTTCGTCTGCGTGGCGAAACCGCGCACGAGCACGCAGATATCGGCGGCGTAGGCATCGCGCCAGCGCTCGCGCGCGATGGCCGACGCGTCCAGCGCCGCTGGCGAGCCCGTCAGCCAGTACGTCACCCGAAGCCGTTCGATTCCTTCGACGACGGGTTGCGCCTGCCTGCCGCCGCCCTCACAGTAAAGCTCGGGTTCGCCGGAGGAACTGCTGGGCTTCGCATAGAAGCGGTTCGTGACGAACCCATCGGCGACGGTCTGGCCGATGCAATCCGTCGGCACGCCGCCGTTCGACGCCCAAGTGGACACGACATCGGCGGAATAGCGGATCTGCACGCCGTCCGAACGACTCGCGAGCGCTTCGCACGAGGCAGCCGTTTCCGCGCCGACGACGCGGCCTTGCGCGCAGCCGAATATTGCTGCGTCGACGTTGGCGCCGAGGTTCGACGCGAATCCGGCCATCTGGATCTGCTGGCCGAGCATGTCAAGCGCGATCGACCCGGCGTCGTGCATGCGCGCGGCGTCGGTGGCGCGCTCGAACGCGGCGCGCTGCGCCCGATAAAGCGCCAGCGACGCGCTCACGATCGACATGCCGAGCGCAAGCGCGATCGTCATTTCCAGCAGCGTATGGCCGCGCGATGCGAGAAGGCGTGGAGTCATCGCGCGAACGCCACCGCAATGCACGACGTGAGCGGCCTCGCGAGCGGCTCGGGACACGGATCGGTGCGGTCGTCCGCGCGTCAGCTCACCGTCGCGACGCGCAGGCCGTCTGCGCGATCGAACACCGCGACGTCGCCTGCGGGCAGCATCGACGACGCCCTCGCTTGCCATTGCGACACGATCGCCGCGCGGTCCGCATCGCTACGCACGCCCTCCGCGACCGAATCCGCGATGAGCGCCGCGCGTTCCCGCAGCAGCGCCGCCCGCTCGCCGCGCGCCAGCGCGCTCTGCACCGCGACCACCCCGAGCGCGGTCACGGCCGTGAGCGCCAGCGCGATCATCACTTCGATCAGCGAGTCGCCGCATTGCGCGCGCTTCATGCCGACGCTCCGCAACCGCCCTGCGTCATGCGCGCGCGCCCGCCGGCAGCGAGCCGGATGCATCGGCGCGACGCGGAATTCGCGGCGGAATCGGCGCCGCGCGCAGCGAAGTCGAAGCTGCGGAAGCCGCCGATCACCTGCCCGTCGGGCGGCGTGAATGACAGCTCCGTCGATGTTCCCGCAATCGAGATCGACGTCATCGCCGGCTGCATTCGCAGAAGTGTGGATGTGCCGTCGCGATCGACGAACAAGCCCCAGCCGCACGACCAGTCGGTGACGCCGCCATCGCAGCTGCGCCCCGCCGCGAGGCAGCGACGTGACGCGTCGATTCGGCAAAGCGTCACGCGCGCCCCGCGCCGTACGGCTTCCGCACGCGCGAGCGACAGCGTGGAAAAAAGTGCGCGCGCTCGCGCATCGACCCGATCGCGCGTCTGCCACGCGACGAACGACGGAGCGGCGAAGGTCGCGAGTATCGCCATGATGGCGAGCACCACGCACAGTTCGACGAGCGTGAATCCCTGATTCGAAGCGCGGGTCATCTGCATTCCTTATCGATCGAGTTGAATCCAGGGACTCAATCTATCGGGAAGGCATGCGCGCCGCCATTAGCCGAATGGCCGAGTGTGCAGGCGGGTCGCGGCCCGGCAAACTGCGCGAGCGAACTGCGATGAATCAGACTTGGGAGGAAAGAATGCGGGAAAGATCAGCGCTTGCGCGAACTCGATTTCTTCGGCGCGGCACGCCGGAATTCATCGATCACGTCTTCGAATTCGGAGACGTCCTCGAAACGCTTGTAGACGGAAGCGAAACGCACGTACGCGATGGTGTCGAGCTGGCGCAGCTCGTTCATGACGAGCTCGCCGAGGCGCTCGCTCTGCACTTCGCGCTCTCCGCTGCCGAGCAACTGATATTCGATGCGGGACGCGGCGGCATCGATCGCATCGGCTGCGACCGGGCGCTTTCTCAGCGCGAGCTGCATGCTCGCGACGATCTTGCGTCGATCGAACTCGGTGCGGCTGCCGTCTTTCTTGACGACGGCCGGCAACGCCAGTTCGACGCGCTCATAGGTGGTGAAACGCTTGTCGCACGCCGGACAGCGCCGGCGCCGCCGAATGGCCGCGCCATCCTCCGACACGCGAGAATCCACGACCTGGGTATCTTCGTGTCGGCAGAATGGGCAGCGCATCGGCGGTGTGCTCGAAAATTAACGATAGACCGGGAAACGCTTGGTCAGATCGGCCACTTGCGCGCGCACGCGCTCGATGGTCGCCTGGTCTTCCGGATTGTCGAGCACGTCGGCGATCAGGTTGCCGACGATCTCCGCTTCCTTCGTGCCGAAGCCGCGCGTGGTCATCGCGGGCGAGCCGAGACGCACGCCGCTCGTGACGAACGGCTTTTCGGGATCGTTCGGGATCGCGTTTTTGTTGACGGTGATGTGCGCTGCGCCGAGCGCGGCTTCCGCAGCCTTGCCCGTGATCTTCTTCGCGCGCAGATCGACCAGCATCACGTGACTTTCCGTGCGGCCCGACACGATGCGCAAACCGCGCTTCACCAGCGTTTCGGCGAGCACGCGCGCGTTGTCGATCACGCCTTGCTGATACGTCTTGAAGTCCGGCGACAGCGCTTCCTTGAACGCGACAGCCTTCGCCGCGATCACGTGCATGAGCGGTCCGCCCTGAATGCCCGGGAAGATCGCCGAATTGACCGGCTTCTCGAACTCGGACTTCATCAGGATCACGCCGCCGCGCGGGCCGCGCAGGCTCTTGTGCGTCGTCGTGGTGACGAAATCGGCGTGCGGCACCGGATTCGGGTACAGCCCGGCCGCGACGAGACCGGCGTAATGCGCCATGTCGACCATGAAGTAAGCGCCGACGCTCTTCGCGATCTTCGAGAGACGTTCGAAGTCGATGCGCAGCGCGAACGCCGACGCGCCCGCGACGATCAGCTTCGGCTTGTGTTCCTTGGCGAGCGCTTCGGTCTTTTCGTAGTCGATGTCTTCGGCTTCGTTCAGGCCGTAGCTCACGACGTTGAACCACTTGCCCGACATGTTGACCGGCGAGCCGTGCGTCAAATGACCGCCTTCGGCGAGGCTCATGCCCATGATCGTGTCGCCCGGCTTGAGCACCGCGAAGAACACGCCCTGATTCGCCTGCGAGCCGGAGTTCGGCTGCACGTTCGCGGATTCGGCGCCAAACAGTTGCTTTACGCGGTCGATCGCGAGTTGCTCGACGATGTCGACATACTCGCAACCACCGTAGTAGCGCTTGCCGGGATAGCCTTCGGCGTATTTGTTGGTGAGTTGCGAGCCTTGCGCGGCCATCACGGCCGGGCTCGTGTAGTTTTCCGACGCGATCAGCTCGATGTGATCTTCCTGGCGGCGGTTTTCCTGCTCGATCGCCTTGAGCAATTCGGGATCGACGTTGGCGAGGGTACTTTCGGCTCTGTCAAACATACGTTTTCCGTGAGATCAAAACAGGTTGACCGGATCGCGCGCGCGCCACGTTGGAAGCAGACGCAAAAGACGCTGGAAACCGATGGAGTCCAGACGCGACGGATAGAGGATGAATCCGGTTTCGCGGAACGGACAGCCACCGGCAACGCAGCAACGGCGTGCGGATCTCAGCTGCCCAGGCGAACGGCAAAACGACGCTCCGCGCTTCCTGGTGGGTCGCTCCACCTTGAATCCGAAGATTCTATCGCCAGTCACGCGGGGTTTGAGCGTTGTAGTGTAATGGGCGGGCAGGCTTTAGGCAACCGGCTTCCGGCGCGATCCGGCACGCCTGCGATCACGTTTAAAGCACGATCGTTCGCTCCCGCGATTGCTTGCCGCGCCGCATCAATGGAAGTACCCTTTGCGCCGTTGCCGGACGCGCTCCGGCTCTACCCATTTCATCCCGTTCGGAGTCCGCTCATGATCGTTTTCGTCACCGGCGCGTCGGCCGGATTCGGCGCCGCCATCGCCCGCACTTTTGCGAAGGGCGGCCATCGCGTGATCGCTGCCGCGCGCCGCAAGGAGCGCCTGGTCGCCCTGTCGAACGAGCTCGGCGACGCGCTATTGCCGGTCGAACTCGACGTGCGCGACGAAAACGCGGTCCGCAACGCCATCGCGTCGCTGCCCGAGTCGTTCGCCCAGATCGACGTGCTCGTGAACAACGCCGGCCTCGCGCTCGGCCTCGAGCCCGCGCAGCGCGCAAACCTCGAGGACTGGAAAAGCATGATCGAGACAAACTGCACGGGCCTCGTGACGGTCACGCATGCAATCCTGCCCGGCATGATCGAGCGCAATCGCGGCCATGTGTTCAACATGGGATCGGTGGCGGGCACATATCCGTATATCGGCGGGAACGTGTACGGCGCGTCCAAGGCGTTCGTGCGGCAGTTCAGCCTGAATTTGCGTTCCGATGTCGCCGGCACCGCGCTGCGCGTGACCGACATCGAACCGGGCCTCGTGGGCGGCACCGAATTCTCCAACGTACGTTTCAAGGGCGACGACAGCAAGGCGGCGACCGTTTACAAAGACGTGCAGGCGCTGACGCCCGAGGATATCGCCGATGCCATCTACTGGATCGCCACGCGTCCGGCACACGTGAATATCAATGCAATCGAGATGATGCCGATCGCGCAGACGTTCGCACCGTTGCAAATTCACCGCGGCTGATTCCGAGATTGCCCAAGGTTTTGGCAGTCGTGCTTCCGGTTCCGGTAAAATGCCGCCGATGAATATTTGTCAAAAAGCAAGCCGGAGCGGGCCAATCAGCCTCCGCGCGAGCGGAGCGGCGCAAAGGTGAGTGATTCGTTGACTTTCGATTGGCCGGTGCGGGTGTACTACGAGGACACCGACGCCGGCGGCATCGTCTTCTACGCGAACTACCTGAAGTTCTTCGAACGGGCGCGCACCGAATGGCTGCGCGCGTGCGGCATCGACCAGCAGCGTCTCGCAGAGTCGAACGGCATCCTGTTCGTCGTGCGACGCACGTCCGTCGAATATGCGTCGCCGGCGCGTCTGGATGACGTCATTCGCGTCGTGAGCCGCATCGAGCGGCTCGGGCGCGCATCGGTGGATTTTCATCAGGAAGCGTGGCGCGACGGCGTGCTGCTCGCGAGCGGCGACATTCGCGTCGCTTCGGTGGATCGCGCGTCGATTCGTCCGGCCGCCATTCCCGACGGCGTGCTCGACGGGTTGAAGCGTGGCCCGCGCGCGGCGCCCGCCACCGCGTCATGCGGCGCGAACCCGGACCAGGCCTGATCGATGAACGCATCGCACCCCGAAGCGAACCAGGGCATCGGTAACAGAGGAAGCACTAACGAGCATGAGCCGGTTACGGCACGGCTTTCGTTTGATTCACATCCCTTTCACGAAAGCATGATGCTTTGACCGGACGCCCCTTGCGGGACGTAACAGCGGACCTTTATGAACAATACACAAGACCTGTCGATCATTTCTCTCGTCGTTCACGCGAGCCTGCTCGCGCAGGCGGTGATGGCGCTGCTGCTATTGCTGTCGCTGCTGTCGTGGACCTTCATCTTCCGCAAGTGGTTCGCCATTCGTCGCGCGCGGGCGCAAACCGAGCGTTTCGAGCGCGATTTCTGGTCGGGCGGCGATTTGCAGGCGCTTTATCAGAGCGCGGCGAACAATCGCCACACCATCGGTGCGCTGGAGCGTATCTTTGAATCCGGCATGCGCGAATTCCTGAAGGGCAAGGAGCGCCGCATCACCGATCCGGGCGCGATCCTCGACGGCTCGCGCCGCGCGATGCGCGCGGCCTTCCAGCGTGAAATGGACGTGCTCGAGGCGAATCTCGCGTTTCTCGCGTCGGTCGGCTCGGTGAGTCCGTATATCGGTCTGTTCGGCACGGTCTGGGGGATCATGAATTCGTTCCGCGGACTCGCCAACGTGCAGCAGGCGACGCTCGCAAACGTGGCGCCGGGCATCGCCGAAGCGCTCGTCGCGACCGCGATCGGCCTGTTCGCCGCGATTCCCGCGGTGGTCGCATACAACCGCTACGCGCACGACATCGACCGTCTGGCGATCCGCTTCGAGACCTTCATCGAAGAGTTCTCGAACATTCTGCAGCGTCAGGCGCACTAAGCAAGGAGTTCGCGATGGCAGGCCCCATTCGTTCCAGCATGCGCGGCAGCTCGCGCCGCGCGATGTCCGATATCAACGTCGTGCCGTACATCGACGTGATGCTCGTGCTGCTCGTCATCTTCATGGTGACCGCGCCGCTCGTTTCGCCCTCCATCATCAATCTGCCGACCGTCGGCAACGCGCAGCCGCAGGAACAACAGCCGCCGCTCGTCATCAACATCAAGGCCGACGGCAGCATGAACGTCCGCTACAAGGAGAACGGCGGCTCGACGCAGGAGCAGAAGATGTCGAAAGACGAGTTGAACACGTTCGTGCTCAATCGTCAGGAATCGCATCCGGATCAGCCCGTCGTAATCGCGGCGGACAAGACCGTGAAGTATGAAGTCGTGATGAACGTGATGTCCGATATGAAGGCGCGCGGTGTGAAGCGCGTCGGATTGCTCGTCAAATCGCAATGACCCTTTTGCACAAGCAGACACGCGCATCGTCCGCGCGACCGATTCGCCCGCCGCGCGAGCGCGGCACGGGCAGGGCGTTCGCGCTCGCGGCAGTGATGCACCTGCTGCTCGGCTGGCTGCTGTATCACGGCATCAACTGGCAGAACAACACGCCGGCGGGCTCGGAAGCGGAAATCTGGACCGAGATCCCGGATACGTCCACGCCGACGCCGCGCCCCGCTCCGCCGCCGCCCGCGCCGGTGAAGGTGCAGCCCGCGCCGCCGCCCGCGAAGGACGAGGACGCGGACATCGCGCTGCAGGAAAAGAAACGCAAGCAGCAGGAAGCCGCCGCGCGGGAAGCGCAACTCGCCGAGCAGCGCCGTCAGCAGGAACAGGCCCGCCAGGAAGCGGAAGAGAAGCGCCAGCAGCAACTCGCCGCCGCGGCCGCCACGCAGAAGGCGATGCAGGACAAGCAGAAGCAGATCGAGCAGCAGCGTCAGGCGGAACTGCAGAAACAGCAGCAACAGAAGGCGCAGCAGGACAAGCAGCGTCAGCAGCAGCAGGCGGAAGCGCAGAAGCAGGAACAGCTCAAGGACCAGAAGGAACAGCAGGAGGCCAAGGCGAAGGCCGACGCGCAAGCCAAGGCCAAGGCTGAAACCGACGCGAAGGCGAAGGCGGCTGCGCAGGCCAAAGCCAAGGCCGAAGCGGAAGCGAAGGCCAAGGTCGATGCCGAACGCAAGGCGCGTCTTGCGCAACTGCAGGGTCAGTTGGGCGGGGGCACGGCGGGCAGCGGCGAAGGCCTCGCGAAGAGCGGCACCGGCAAGGGCGCGGGCGGCAATGCGACCTCGCCCGGCTATGCCGAGAAGGTGCAGCGCCGCGTGCGGCCGAATATCGTGTGGGCCGGCGAAACGGCCGGGCTCGAGACCGTCGTTTCGGTGCGTTGCTCGCCGACGGGCACGCTGCTCTCGGCGAACATCACCCGTTCGAGCGGCAACGAGCAGTGGGATCAGGCAGCGTTGCGTGCAGTGCAGCGCTCGGATCCGATGCCGGTGGATATCGACGGCAAGGCTCCCGGCGCCTTCACGATCACGCTGCGGCCGGCCGGAGGCTGAGCGCGATTGCCTGAAAGCCGGCTTGTAAGCTGGCATTAAGCAGCGGGAACGAATTGTGCGAGCGCGGGTCTGTTCTGCAGTCCGCGGACACTTGAAAACGCTTTTATCTGGAACCTATACAGCATGAGTTTGATGACGAAGCTTGGCCTGAAAACGCTGGTCGCGTCCTGCCTGATCGCAGCCGGCACCGCCGCACACGCCCAGTTGAACGTACTCGTGACCGGCGTCGGTTCGACCCAGTTTCCGATCGCAACGGCCAATTTCGCCAATGAAGCGAATTCTCCGCAGCAGGTCAGCGCGATCATTCGCCAGGATCTGCAACGAAGCGGCAAGTTCACGAATATCGACGCGGGCGGCACGCCGGTGTCGGAAACCGATTCGGTCGACCTCGGCGCCTGGAAGGCAAAAGGCGCGGACGCGTATGTGTCGGGCAGCGTGAACAAGCTGCCGAACGGTCAATACGAAGTGCGCTTCCGTCTGTACGACACCGTCAAGCAGCAGAACCTCGGCGGCCTGTCGCTGGTCAGCGCGGAAAGTGGCCTGCGCATGAGCGCGCACAAGATCGCCGACTACATCTACGCGAAGCTGCTCGGCGGCCGCGGTGTGTTCGCAACGCGCCTGTCCTACGTGATTCAGACCGGCGGGCGCTATCAGTTGCAGATTTCGGATTCGGACGGCCAGGACGCGAAGATCGCCCTCTCCAGCCCCGAGCCGATCATCTCGCCGGCATGGTCGCCGGACGGCACGAAGGTCGCATACGTGTCGTTCGAAAAGAAGAAGCCGGTGGTCTACATCCACGATCTGCCGACGGGACGTCGCGTGGTCGTGTCGAATCAGAAGGGCAACAACAGTGCTCCGGCGTGGTCGCCCGATGGCCGCAAGCTCGCCGTCGCGCTCTCGCGCACCGGCAACACGCAGATTTTCGAAGTCAACGCAGACGGCTCCGGCCTGCGCCGTCTGACACAAGGCAGTTCCATCGATACCGAGCCGGCCTACTCGCCCGATGGCAACTCCATCTACTTCACGAGCGATCGCGGCGGCCAACCGCAGATCTACAAGATGCCGGCGGCGGGGGAAAGCGCCGGCTCGGCCCAGCGGGTCACCTTTGCGGGCAGCTACAACACCAGCCCGCGCGTGAGCCCGGACGGCAAGCAACTCGCGTACATTTCGCGCACTGGCGGCGGCTTCAAGCTGTATCTGCAGGACCTCGCGTCCGGCACGGCGACGGGGCTGACCGACACGACGCATGACGAATCGCCGAGTTTCGCGGCGAATGGTCAGTACATCCTCTACGCCACCCAAGTGAACGGACGTGGCGTGTTGGCAGCCGTTTCGACCGACGGTCGCACGCGGCAAGTCTTGTCCTTACAGGGCGGTGTGGTGCGCGAGCCGTCCTGGGGTCCGTTCATGCAATAAATCCAGCAATAACGTTTAGAAACAACGTTCAGCTACAACACAAGGAGAGGTACCATGATGTCGAAACTTCGTATCGGCCTGGCAGTTGCGATGGTCGGCGCATTGGCGGCGTGTCACTCGGGCGTGAAGCTCGACGAAGGCCAGAACAAGGGTGCAGTCGGCACGCAGCCGAACCCGACGGACGTGAAGCAGGTCAACATCGACCCGCTGAACGACCCGAACAGCCCGCTCGCCAAGCGCAGCATCTATTTCGACTTCGACAGCTATGCCGTGAAGGACGACTATCAGCCGCTGCTGCAACAACACTCGTCGTACCTGAAGAGCCATCCGGAGCGTCACGTCCTGATCCAGGGCAACACCGACGAGCGCGGCACCAGCGAGTACAACCTCGCACTGGGCCAGAAGCGCGCGGAAGCCGTGCGTCGCGCGATGTCGCTGATGGGCGTCGCCGATTCGCAGATGGAAGCCGTGAGCCTCGGCAAGGAAAAGCCGATGGCGACGGGTCACGACGATTCGTCGTGGGCACAGAACCGCCGTGCGGACCTCGTGTACCAGCAATAATCAACTTAACGTAACCAGTTACGGGTGAGTCGCCCTATGTTGTATCGTTTTCCCTTGCTGCGTGTAGCCGCAGCCGCGTGTCTGGCTGGCTCGACGATGCTGAGCGTGCCCGCGCACGCCGGCGTTTTCGACGACACCGAAGCGCGTAAAGCCGTGCTCGACCTGCGCACGAAGACTGATGGCCTGTCGAATCAGTTGCAGGCTGCGCAGCGCACGATCCTCGACCAATCGAACCGTATCGACCAGCTCAACCAGCAGGTCGCCACGCTTCGCGGCCAGAACGAGGATCTGGCCAATCAGGTCACCACGCTGCAGAAGCAGCAGAAGGACTATTACGCCGATCTCGACACGCGCTTGAAGAAGTTCGAGCCGCAGCAGGAAACAGTCGACGGCGTGACCGGTTCGGTGCAGCCCGGCGAGACGGAAGCGTTCAACGCAGCGTCGACTCAATTCCGCAACGGCGATTACAAGAACGCCGCGGCGTCGTTCAAGGCGTTCGTGGCGAAGTATCCGCAGAGCCCGTATCAGCCGACGGCGCGGTACTGGCTCGGCAACGCGCTCTATGCGCAGCGCGACTACAAGGGATCGACGGCGATCTGGCAGGATCTGGTGAAGAGTTATCCGACGCATCCGAGGGCGCCCGAGGCATTGCTTGCGATCGCGAACAATCAGATCGAGCAAGGCCAGAAGGCGGCTGCAAAGCAGACGCTTCAGCAGATCATCTCGCAGTACGCCGGTACGGAAGTCGCGCAGACGGCGCAGAGCAAGATGTCGCAGGTGAAGTGAAGTAAGCGACGCTTTGCGGTGCTTTTTTGGCATCGCGCCTCTCGAGGAGAATGCCCGTGGGCCATAAAGCCGCGGGCGTTTTTCTTTCGGGGTTTCGGCTGTTCTTCGGCGGAACGGGTTGACGGTTCTCCCTTTCGGCGATTATAATTTTGCCTCTTTCGGGTCGTTAGCTCAGCTGGTAGAGCAGCGGACTTTTAATCCGTTGGTCACAGGTTCGAATCCCGTACGGCCTACCAAAGAAATCAAGCAGATAGCCCGGTCATTGCGACCGGGCTTTTTGTTTTGCATGCGCGATTCGTCTCAATGCACTTCGTCGGCTCATCAGTCAAGCCAACGAATCGCCACCCTCCCCGCTGTTCCAATCGAGACACAATACGTCTCGTACCTTCCTATAATCGAATTCCTCCCCGCCCCACTCCCGCCCTCCCATGACCTCCAGCCTCGACGAAGCCATACTCCGCGTGCTGCCCACCGAGCGTGACGCAACCGCCTGGCTCTCGACGCCCGAAATCCGCAGGCGGCTCGAAGAGCGCGGCCATCGGGTCGGCTATACGAAGAAGGTGCAGCGTCATCTGAGCGCGCTCGAAGCCGACGCGCGCGTTGTGTCGATGATCAATGGCCGCGAACTGCTCTGGCAGCGCAAGCCGTGGCTGCACGGTTTGCAGGAAGGCGTCAGCGGTTTGATGAGCGCATCGGAGGCGGTTGCGTTTCACATCCTCCAGCGCTTCGCGGGCAACAAGCTGCCGAACGCCGTGACACGCGATATCGACCCGCTCTTCAAGGCGGCCGAATCGCGGTTATCGCAGGAAAAAGCCGACAGCCGCATCTATCGCGCGTGGGCGGACAAGATCGATTCCGTCGATGGCGCCTTCACCTTGATCCGTCCGAAGCTGCGCCCGGAAATCTTTCAGACCGTCGCGACCGCCACCTTCTTCGAGCGCGAGCTGCTCGTGCAATACCGCGCCGCGTACAAGGCGGAGCAACAGCACGATCAAAGTAACGATCCGAAGACCAGAACGCTCTGGCCGCTCGCGCTCGTCGAATCGGCTGGCGTCATGTACATGGTCGCGCAAGACCCGAGTCGCGCGCCGCGTCCGGAAAAAGGCGAAACGCAATGGCTGCGAACGCTTTATCGCCTCGATCGCATTCGCTCGGTGACGGAGTCGGGCGCATCGTTCACTTACCCCGAGGACTTCAAGCTGCGCAAATACATCGAGACGCAGCAGGTGTTCGACTTCCTGCCCGAGCCGCCGGTGTTGCTCGAACTCGCCTTCGATGACAACGCGGGCAATCAGTTGCGCGAATCGCCGATGTCGAAGGATCAGCAGATCAGCACACTCGCCGATGGCCGAATGAAAGTGACAGGCACCGTCACGCCGAGTCTCAAGCTGCGCTGGTGGCTGCGCGCGCTCGGCGCAAGCGTCGAGATCCTGGCACCGAAAGCGCTGCGCGACGAATTCGCCGAAGACTATCGCAAGCTCGCGAGCCGTTACGACTAGACATCGCGCACCTGAAGCGCCTCACCTCATGTAGCACACGTTGACCTGCGGCCCGAACACGTCGCGCACGATATCGACCAGATGATCGTGATGGCTCAGAAAGATCACCTGCGTGCGCTTTGCGATCTGCGCGAGCACGCGCAGGCCGGCGCGCGCGCGTCCATCGTCGAAATTGATAAAGAGATCGTCGGCGACGAACGGCAGCGCCGACGCCTTCTCACCGTGCTCTTCCAGCGCCGCCAGCCGCAGCGCGAGATACAGCTGATCGCGCGTGCCCTCGCTCATTCCGGCGATCTCGACGTGCTCGCCGCTCGCACGGACCGCCGACAGCGCCATTGGCTGCCGGTCGTAATCGACGACGAGCCGCGCGAACGTGTCGAGCGTGAGCGCCGAGAAGATCGCACTCGCGCGTGAGAGCATCGGACCCTGCCGGCGCTCGCGATAGCGGTCGATCGCCCACTTGAGCAGCGTCGATGCGGTCTCGACTTTCACGAAGCGCTCGGCGGCATCGGCCATCGCGGCAAGCGCTTCCTGACGCTTCGCTTCGGCGCGCGCGGCATTCGCTTCGCCCGAAATGGCCGCGAGTTCGCGACGCGCGGCATCGAGCGCGGTCGCGGTTTCGCTCGCGATTCGCACCGATTCCGACAGCGCCGCGCCGATGCGCGACAGCTCGGCCGGCACGTTCGGCATGTCGGCGTCCTCCACTTCCGCGACGAGCTCGTCGAGCGCCAGGCCATCGCCGCCCTTGATGAGCGCGGCGCGCGCGTCATCCACCGCGGCGCTCAGCGCGCGCTTTGTCTGCGATTGCGCGATCAGCGCCTGGAGCACGTCAGGCGTATCGACGCCAGCCAGATCATAGAGCGGACGCAGCGTCGCTTTCGCTGCTTCGACCTCGGCGCGGGTCTGACTCACCTGCTCGCTCGCCGACGCGTGAGCCTTCTGCAACCGCTCCCACTCGGCATGCGCCGCGCATGCGCGATCGAGGCGCGCGGACAGTTCCGTCGCGATTGTCTTCGCGCCTTGCGTCGCAAGCGATTCATCGAGTTCGCGCGCCAGTTGCGATGCATCGCCGTCAAGCGCGGCGAGCGCAGCGCGCATCGCGTCGATCTGGCCGGTGCGCGTGGTCTCGATCTGCGTCAATTGCTCGCCGATCTTCTTCACGATATCGATGGCCGCTTCGGCCGCGGCCTGCGAACCCGCTGCGTTCGCAAGGCCCGCCTTCGCGATCGCCGCCGACCACTCGCGCTGCCAGCGCGCGTACGCGTCGCGGGCCGTTTTCGCCGCGCCCTGCCGCGCGATGCGTTCGGCCTGGGCTTCGTCGAGTTGCGCGGCGACATTGCGGCGCGTCACCGTGGCTTCGTCGATGGCCGCGATATGCGCCTCGGCCATGTCGCACAGCATGTCGAAACTGACGTGCGCGCCGGGTTGCGCGCCCGCCTCGGCAAGATGCCGCGCGAGTTCGTCGCGGCGCGTATCGGCATCGGCGGATTCGCGCGCGAATTCCTCGGAGCGCGCGTCGAGCGTCTGCGCGGCGACGAGCGCCTTGTCGCGCGATGCGATCCACGACGGCGCATCGTCGAGCGGCATGTCCGCGATGTGCGATTGCGCGGCGAGCGCGCGCCACGCGTCATCGAACGTCGTCAGCGCCGCTTCGGCTTCGCGCACGCTTTCCTCGCGGCGCGCGAGCGCGGATGTCTCGCTCGCGACACGCCGTTTCAGCGCCGCGAGTTGCGTCGCGTGTCCGACCGATCCGAGTTGGCGATCGGCGAGGCCGTCCGCCGCGTGCATCGCGCTTTCGAAACCGGACGCGCCTTCATCGAGCGCGACATCGCCGGTCCTGATCGCGCTCCACGCCGCATCGCGCGACGCGCGCGCGGCGTGAACCTGATCGCGCGTCACGACATCGTGCGCTTCGACGAGCGCGTCGAGTTCGCTGCGCGTCGCGTAGAGCGTGTCCTGCGCTTCCTTCGCGCGATCCGTGGCGAGCGTCAGCCGCGACACGTATTCCTGACGCTGCGCGCGCAACGCGGCGATGCGCTCGGCTGCCGGCAGCGTCATCGTCTTCAATTCGGTGATCGGCCGCGACCATCGGCCAAGCGCGGCGATGCCCGCGTCAAGCGCATGCTGCGCGTCGCGCCGCGCGTCTTCGAGGCGCGCCTTCGCCGCGCCCGTATCGCGATACTTTTGCGCGGCACGCAACGCGGCGCGCAGACGCGGCGGCACATCGCCGCCCGCGATCGCCGTGAGCTTCGCTTTGAGCGTATCGATCTGCGCGGCGCATTCGTCGGCCGCCTGCTCGGCATTGCGCGCGGCGAGTTCGAGTTCGCCGCGCTCGAGCATCAGGCTCGTGACCGTCTGGAGCGCGAGCGCGCCGGGCATCGTGCGGCGCACGCCCGCTTCGTCGTGCGGCCAGCCGAGTTGCGCGCCGTCCTGCGCGATCTGGCGCAGTCGCATCGCGACTTCCTGTTCGAGGCGGGCGATATCGCTCGCGTGATGCGTGCAGCGCTGCCGCGTGGCGTCGAGCGCACGAATGCGCGCCTGCGCGGCGAGCAGCGCGTGCTCGATGTGAATCGCGTTCAGTTCGGCGTGCAATCGCTCGGCCGCCTTCGCGTGTACGTCGAGCGCGCCTTGCGCCGTCGCGAGCCGGGTAAGCGCGTTTTGCAGCGTTGCTTCGGCGTTCGCGGGCAAGTCGACGACGTCGCCCAGTTCGCGCAACTCCGCCGCCTTCTCGCGCCACACATTCAGAAACGGCGCGACACGCCTCACGCGTTCCAGCTTGCCGCGCTGCGCTTCCAGTTCCGCGCGGCGCGCGTCCTGCTCGCGGCGCTGCTCTTCGGCCTCTTCGACCGCGCCATGCGCGCGACGCCACTGTGTCGTTCGCACGCTCGCCGTTTTCAGTTCGCTGGTGGCTTCGTCGTATTGCTTTAGGCCGATGTAATACGCGCGGTCGCCCGACTTGCGCTTCGCCCACAGGCGATCGGCTTCGTCCGCGAGACGCTGGCGCACGTCACCGAGACTCGCGATGCCCGCCGCCGACTGGAACAGCATCTGCCCGACATCGCTCGATGCATCGAGAATGCCTTGGCCGCCGCGAATCAGCGCCGTGTGATCGAGGCAGTACATCTGCTCGAAGAAGCTCTTGTCGGCCGAGCCGAGAAACGGCGCGAGCGCGTCGGCGGCAAGCGCGTCGCCGTTCGGCGCGCTGAGCGACGACTTACGGCTCTTCGTGCGATGAAACGCGAAGGTTTCGCTACCCGCCTCGATCGACGCGCCGAGCCGCAAGTCGCTCTGCGGATGCACGAACGTGAGCGGCGAGTTGTGCGGCATGCCGAAGAGCAATTCGGAGATCGCGTTCCTGATGGTCGATTTGCCGGCCTCGTTCGGACCGACGACAAAGTGAAAGTCATGTTCCGCCGCCGGAAACTCGACGGCGTGATCGGTGAATTTGCCGTAGCGGATGAGTTCGAGCTTGCCGATGCGCATCGCTTACTCCGCGTCCGCCAGTTGCGCGATCAGCCCGGAGCGCACGTCGCCGACGAGCTTCGCGAGTTCGCCGTTGCGCACGTGCTCGAGCTCGGGCACGGACTTCTGCAGTTCGCTCGGCGCCTGCGATGCCAGCGCGATGAGTCTTTCTTTCAGCATGCTCAGGAATTCCGGGTCGGACTCGGCTTCGATCAGCAGGCCGTGAAGATCGGCGAGCGCGTCGGTGCGGCCGCTCGCGGGTTCGCTGTGTGCGAGCGGCGCGGTCGCGATCTTCACTTTTTCGAGCCACAGACGGTCGTGGCTGATCGCGGCGATCTGCGCGAGCACTTCCGCGCGCAGTTGCGCCTCCAGTCCGAACAGTTCGCCGTGCGCTCCGGTCGCGCCGGTGATCGTCACGCGCACCGCGTGCGGCACGGACGACGCCGCCGCTTCGATGAGCGCCTCCAGCGAGCGTCCGACCGCGAGCGCGACTTCATCGAGCGTGCTCGCCAGTGATGCGTCCACCGTGACGGCTTCCCAGCGCAACACGTCGATGAAGAGCCGCTCGACGCTCACCTCTTCCGTGTCCGACACCGTGACGAGCACCGCGCCGCGCCGTCCCGTCTCGCGGATGTTGCGGCCTTGCAGATTGCCCGGAAACACGATGGTCGATGCGTCCTGCCAGATCGCGTATTCGTGGACGTGGCCGAGCGCCCAGTAGTGATATTCCTTCGCGTGCAATTCGGCGACCGAGCATGGCGCGTAGCTCGCGTGCATCGAGCCGCCTTCGAGCGCGGTGTGCAGCACGCCGATATTGAAGTACCCGGCGACCGGCGACGGATACGCGGTGACGAGATTCGTCGTGACCGCCTTTTCCTTAAAGCTGTGGCCGTGCAGCGCGACCTTCAGCGCGTCGATGCGAAAGGTCTGCGGCTTTCTCGTCGAGAAGGTGTGGACGTTGTCGGGCAGTTGCAGCTGGCTCGTCATCTCGCTTTCGGCGTCGTGATTGCCGAACAGCACGTAGACCGGAATGCCGGCGCGTCGCAGGCGTCCCATCTCGCGGCAGAAAAAGATGCCCGTGTTGTGATCCCGCCAGGTGCCGTCGTAGAGATCGCCGGCGATCACCATGAAATCGACCTGTTCGTCGACCGCCACCGACACGAGCTTCGAGAACGCCTCGCGCGTGGCGTTGCGCAGCATGTCGGCGGGTGCGTCCGCGTAGGCGGAAAGGCCGTGCAGCGGGCTATCGAGATGAATATCCGCGGCGTGAATGAAGCGCATGCAGTCTCCGTTAAAGGATGTCTTTCTGCCCCGGACCGATGGGGCTGACGATCATAGCAGCCGGTCGGGACACATCGCGTCCCGATCGATATTGCGCATTCGGGACGTCGAATGTCCCGCGCCGCTCGCAGAATCGGCCACTCGGAATCAACGCGACACGAGGATAACGATGAACGAAACACTCGCGCGAAACACCACGATCACGAGCCCGTACACACCGAAGAATGTCGATGCCGCGATCGGGCATCTGGAGCGCGTGCTGTCGGCGGAAGGCGCCAACTCGCTGTTCGGCCAGACCTACTGGCGCACGCGCGTGCGGCAGGTGAGCGCGACGCACGGCCTGCATCGCGAACAGCGCGCGCGACTGGAACGGCTGCTGAAATTGCTGTCGGATGTCGGCTGCGTTCAGGCTTTCGAGCGCTGAACCGCCTGCGCGAGCGCGACGAACTCCGCAACCGGCACTTCCTCGGCGCGGCGCGTGAGATCGAAGCCGAGGGCATCGAAATCGATCGTGTCGCGATACGCGCCCAGATTGTTGCGCAACACCTTGCGACGCTGCGCGAACGCCGCCTTCACGACATCGGACAGCACGGCTTCCTCGACTTCGGGCAACTCGTGCGGCGCGAACGGAATCATTCGCACGATGGCGGAATTCACCTTCGGCGGCGGATTGAACGACTCGGGCGGCACGTCGATCAGCTTGTCCATCACGTAGCGGTATTGCAGCATCACCGAAAGACGCCCGTAGTCCTTGCTCGCGGGCTCGGCGATCATGCGTTCGACCACTTCGTCCTGCAGCATGAAGTGCTGGTCGATCACCTTGTGCGCGAACGTTGTCAGATGAAAGAGCAGCGGGCTCGAGATGTTGTACGGCAAATTGCCGACGATACGCAGCGTCGGCTTTTCCCCTTCGAGCGCGAGCGACGCGAAATCGAACTCGAGCGCATCCGCGGAATGCACGACGAGCCTGTCGCCGAAGCGCTTTTCCAGCCGGCCGATCAGATCGCGGTCCAGTTCGACCGCATGCAACGGCGCTTCGGGCGTGGCGAGCCGCTCGATCAGCGGCTCCGTGAGCGCGGCCAGTCCCGGCCCGATCTCGACCATGCGCTCGCCGCGCTTCGGCGCGATCACATCGACGATGGAATCGATCACGCCCTGATCGACGAGGAAGTTCTGCCCGAAGCGCTTGCGCGCGAAATGGCCTTGATGTTTGGTCGACATACTCGTTTGAAAGAAGCGGGCGCGTGGCCCGAATTCACACCGCGCGCGCGTGACGCTTGTGACGCGCCATCGTGACGGCGGCGTCGATTGCGGCGATCATGCTGCCCGGATCGGCGCGGCCCGTGCCGGCGAGATCGAGCGCGGTGCCGTGATCCACCGACGTGCGGATGATCGGCAAGCCGAGCGTGACGTTGATGCCCTCGCCGAACGTCGCATACTTCAGCACCGGCAAGCCCTGATCATGGAACATCGCGAGCACGCAGTCGGCGTCTTTCAGATAGCGCGGCTGAAACAGCGTGTCGGCGGGATACGGACCCGGCGCGTCGATGCCAAGCGCGCGGGCGCGTTCGAGCGCGGGCGTGATGACGTCGATTTCCTCGCGGCCCAGATAGCCGTTCTCGCCCGCATGCGGATTGAGGCCGGTGACGAGTATGCGCGGCGCGCGCAGACCGAAATGCGCGCGCAGATCGTGATCGATGATCGTGAGCGTTTCGACGAGGCCGTCGATCGTGAGCGCCGCGGACACGTCCTTCAGCGGCAGATGCGTGGTCGCGAGCGCGACGCGCAATGGCCGCTCGCTCGAACCCGCCAGCATCATCACGACGCGCGGCGTGTTCGTGCGCTCGGCGAGATATTCGGTATGGCCGGTGAAAGGCACGCCGGCATCGTTGATCGTGCTCTTTTGCAGCGGCGCGGTGACGATGGCGTCGAAACGGCCGGAAACCGCACCGTCGATGGCGGCATCGAGAAGACCCAGCACGTAGCGCCCGTTCGCCGCATTCAGCTTGCCCGGTTCGGCGGGCACGGCGAGCGCGTGATGTTCAACGTCGACGGCACCGTTTGTTTCGAGCCAGTCCGCGCCGGCACGCGCTTCAAGCAGAGCACGATCGCCGAGCACCGTGAAGTGCGCTGACGGCCAACGCTCGCGCGCCTGCCCGAGCGCAGCCGCGGTCAGTTCGGGGCCGACACCGGCCGGCTCGCCAGTCGTGATGGCGATGGCGAGCGGTCGGGCGTCGGCGGAGTTCATGCTCTTATTGCGGCTGGGCAGCGATGCCCTTGTACTGCACGTACGCGGTGTCGCGCAGTTCGCGCAGCCAGTCGGAATACGCTTGCTCGGCCTTGCGCTGACCGATCGCCTGACGGGCGATATCGAGCTGCTGCGTCGCCGATCCTTCCGCATCGCGGCGGCCGAGCACCTGGATCAGGTGGTAGCCGTATTCGCTTCGCACCGGATCGCTGACGGCGCCGTCCTGGAGGTTGTTCATCGCGCGCTCGAATTCAGGCACGGTTTCGCCCGGGCTGATCCAGCCGAGATCGCCGCCCTGCGACGCCGAGCCGTCCTGCGAGTAGGTGCGCGCGAAGTTGGCAAAATCGCCGCCCGCCGCCACTTGCTGCTTGATGTCGAGCAGCTTCTGGCGCGCGGACTGTTCCGACATGCCATCCGATACGCGCAAGAGAATGTGGCGCACGTGTGTCTGCACGAGCTTCGGCGCATCGGCCGCGGTGCCCTGGCTCGCGCGGCGATCCACCAGCTTGATGATCTCGAAGCCGCCGTCGGTGCGCAAAAGCGTTGGCACGACCTGCCCGGGACGCAATGTCGACACCGCCGACACGATGCCCGCCGGCAGCGAACCCGGCGCGCGGAAGCCGAGATCGCCGCCCTTGCCGGCGTCGGTGTCCTGCGAGTTCTGCTTGGCGAGCTTCGCGAAATCGTCGCCGGCCTGCGCCTGCTTGAGCACGGTGTCGGCCTGGGCCTGAACCTTCGTGACTTCGCTTTCAGGCGCATCCGACGGAAGCTTGAACATAATGTGCTGCAGACGCAGATCGCTCGCGTTGCGCGCACCCGGGCCGCGCTGGCTGGCGATGTAGTTCGCCACTTCGCCGTCGGACACGGTGACCTTGCTGTCCACTTCCTTCTCGCGCAGCTTGGAGAGCGTGAGTTCGGTGCGCGCGTCGCGCATGAAGGTGGACCAGGGCACGCCCTGCGCCTCGATCCGCGAGCGGTAGACGTCGAGCGTCATCTGGTTTTGCTGGGCGAGACGCGAGAGTGTGCGGTTGACCGTGGCGTCGTCGACGACGATGCCGTCTTCCTTCGCCCGCTGAAGCTGGATGCGCTCGAGCACCATCTGATCGAGCACCTGCCGCTGCATCTGGTCCGCAGGCGGCACCGGCGCGTTCTGTTGCTGGAGACGCTTCGCGATGAGCGCCGTGCGTTCTTGCAGTTCGCGCTGCGTGATGACGCCGTCGTTCACCACCGCGACGACGGAATCGGCGAGCTGCGCATTGCGATTCGACAACGCCTGCGCACCGGCCGGCGAACTCAGGATCAGCGCGGCAGCGAGCGCGCCCGCTGCAATTACCGTCGATCGAAACATTTTCACGTTTGCCACAGATACTCCATCAAATACGAGCTTCACCCGTTCGTGTACTGCTTGTGTGTGCTGCCTGCGCGGCCATCGGCGCCGCTCTCGACCGCTCGTCATTGGATTCCCGCGCGAGAACGCCCGTTTCGGCCTACTCGTAATCGCTGTACCGGGACAGCGGCGCCGGCGCCGGCGGCGGCGGCTGGTAACCCTGGACGCTCGAACGGAACGCGGTGACGAGGCCATTGTCGACGTTCGACAAGCCCTTGAACGTCAATTGCGCGAGCACGCGCGTGCCCGACGAAGGCTGGCCCTGCGTGTTCACGCCGTTGGCGTAACGCTGCATGCCGAAGCCGAACGCCCAGCAGTCGGCATCGTACTGGAAGCCCAGAAGCCCGTCGACGAGACGATGGCTCGCGAGATCATAATTTACGCGGGCGACGGCATAGAGCCGATTCGAGAGCGGCCACTCGCCCGACAGCAGGATCTGGTTGATCGGCTCGTTCACCAGGGTGGTCTGGTTGGAACGCGTGTAGCGGTATCCGACGTTGATCACCTTGCGTTCGGCGGGGCTGAACGCAAAACCGACGCTCGAACGCACGAGCTGATTGTTATCGACATTATATTGGAACGCGGTTTCCGAAGCGAAACCAGCGCCCAGCTTGATGGCCGCGCCCGCGATCAGGTCCGAGTGCTTCGCTTGCTCGGGCAGCTGGCCCGGCGTGATCGTGACGCGCTGGCTCTGAAAGTAATACTGCTGCGCGATGACGAAACGCGCGCGCTCGTCGCCCGTCGCCGGGTTGATGAAGCGCGTGGTCAGGCCGGCCGTCAGGCGGTTCGCATCGGCGATGCGGTCGTTGCCGACGAACGTGTTCGGCGTATAGATCTCGGCCAGGCCGAAGTCGGCTTCGGCGGTATCGAAGATCGGCGCGAAGTCCTGATTGTGATACGGCGTGTAGACGTAGTAGAGCCGCGGCTCCAGCGTCTGGATGTAATCCTGGCCGAACAGGCGCACCGAGCGGTCGAACACGAGCCCCGTATCGAAGCTGAGGGTCGGAATCGACTCGGTGAAATTCTTGGGCTGCCCCGCCACCGGCGGCGACGAGCCCGCAACCTGCGTGGTCGCGATGTGACTCAGGTCGTACGACGCGAAGTGCCATTGCACCTTCGGCGTGACGAAATAGCCCGGCGCATTGATGCCGTAGCTCAGATACGGATTGAAGTACAGCCGGTTGCCGTCGGTCGCGCCATCGGTGGTGATGGTGAAGCGCGTCGCGTCCAGCTCCGCGCCGTAGTCGAAGCCGCCGACGTTGTACTTGTTGTACTGGACGTTCACCTGCGGCTCACGCGCGTACGGCGGAACCGAAGGCTGCAGCGTCTGCCAGCGCTGTTCGCGCGCGAGCACGGACCACGGGCCGTTGTTGTATGTGAGCCCCGCTTCCTGCTGATACAGCAACTGCGTGCCGTTCAGGAACTGATTCGACGCGTTGCCCAGGTCTTCCGGATATTGATCGTCCGAAACCTTGTTGTAATTGACGTAGCCGCCGAAGCCGTTGCCGAAGTTCTGGCGATGCTGCCAGAAGATCGCATAGCGGTTCGTGTGCGTCACCCGGTCGTTCGGCAGATAGTCGCCGGTAAACGAGCCCGAGTAGGTCGGCGACAGGTAGCGGTAGGTCGCTTCGCCCAGCACGCCGCGCTTCGTCATGATGCGCGGCGTGACGGTCAGATCGCGATTCGGCGCGATGTTGAAATAGTACGGGATCGTCGCTTCGAAACCGGTCGTCGAGCTGAGCGAGAAGGTCGGCGGCAACAGGCCGCTGCGACGGTCGCTCGTGAGCGGAAACGACAGCCACGGGCTCGCGAACACCGGCACGCCCTGGAAGAACAGCACGCCGTTATGCGCAACGCCTTCGTCGGCGCCGGTGTCGAAATCGAACGACGTGCCCTTGATGTACCAGGCCGGATCGGCTTCGCACTGGCACGCGGTGTACGTGCCGTGATCGATGCGCGCGCGCTCGTCGTCGATCATGTCGGCGCGCTCGGCGCTACCCGAGCCGCCCGTCAGATTGAAGTGGTACTTCGGGTTCGTCATGAACCCTTCGTTGGCCTCGACCTTCAGATGCGCTTCCGGACCGGCGAACGACACGCCGTTGTTGATCAGCCTGACATTGCCGAAAGCATCGGCCATGTCCGTGTCCTGATCGTAGTGCAGCGCGTCGCCCTTGATGACAGTCACCGTGCGGCGGATCTCCGCCGAACCCTTCGCCGCCATGTCTTCGTCGGAGGTGCCCGTCGCCTTGTCGCTCAGCAGGAAGGTAGACGGTTGCTGGCCGCTTTGCAGCGGGCGCTCTTCGAGTTGCGGCGCGAGGCGCAGACTGCCGGGGCCGTCGAGCGGCTGCGGATACGCGGCATCGCCCGCGAGCTGGGCGTGCGCGAGAGCGGGCATCAGACCCGGAACGGATAGAAGCGCGGCGACGAGCCGCCGCCTGCGTGGCTGAGCGTCGCCTTGGATTTTCGATACGGGAAACTGTCGTGGCGGCATGTATGGGTGGCGGTTCGATCCCGTTCGCGTCCCACGCGCCCGATGCCGCCGGGCAGGCGGCCGCGCCCTTTCCGCAGTCACGAACTTGACGGTCCGTTGCTAAGCGGGACGACACTCGATCGAACGGTGACGCTCACAGTCGTCGGGGGCCTGGTGCCAGGCGTGAAACGGATCGCTTAAAAAAGTCGTGGGGTATTATATGGCAAGATGTTTGGCCCCTCGAATTTATGACGCATATTCCTTCCGACGCCCGCCTGAATCAGCTCCGCTCATGGCTCGAAAATTTCGCCGGACGCTACCGGTTGAATGTCGCGAGTCTCGCCCCCGCTTCCGCCGATGCAAGCTTTCGCCGCTATTTCCGGCTGGAAAGCGATTCGGAGCACGGCCAGACGCTCATCGCCGTCGATGCTCCGCCGCCCGAAAAATGCCGCGAGTTCGTGCAGGTCGCCGGGCTGCTCGAAGCGGCTGACGTGCATGTGCCGAAAATTCTCGAAGCCGATTTCGAAGCCGGTTTCATGCTCGTGACCGACCTCGGCAACACGACGTACATCTCCGTTCTCGACGAAAAGAACGCGCGGCCGATGATGCGCGACGCGATCGACACGCTGATCCGCTTCCAGCAGACCGCGCGCGAAGGCGTGCTGCCGCCTTTCGACGAGGCGTTTTTGCGCCGTGAAATGGAATTGATGCCCGAGTGGTTCATCGGCCGTCATCTGGGCCGCGAAGTCACCACGGACGAACGCAAGACGCTCGACGACACCTTCACGCTGCTCGTGCAGAGCGCGCTCGCGCAGCCGCAGACCTTCATGCTGCGCGACTACATGCCGCGCAATCTGATGGTGTGCGAGCCGAATCCGGGGGTGCTGGATTTTCAGGACGCGGTGTACGGCCCGATCACCTACGACATGGCGTCGCTGATGCGCGACGCATTCGTCAGTTGGGAAGAAGAATTTCAGCTCGATTGCATCGCGTATTACTGGGAACGCGCGAAGAAGGCCGGACTTCCCGTCGATCCGGATTTCGGCGACTTCTACCGTCAGCTCGAATGGATGGGCCTGCAGCGGCACATCAAGGTGCTCGGCCTGTTCGCACGCATCCACTATCGCGACGGCAAGCCGCAATATCTCGCCGATCTGCCGCGTTTCATCGGCTATGCGCGCAAGGTCGCGGAGCGCTACGCGCCGCTGTGGCCGTTCGCGCGTCTGCTCGACTCGCTGGAAGGCCGCGCGATCGAAGTCGGTTACACCTTCTGAGCCGACGATGACGCACGCTCTCAAGACGGCGATGATCTTCGCCGCCGGTCGCGGCGAACGCATGCGCCCGCTCACCGATACCTGTCCGAAACCGCTGCTCGAAGCAGGCGGCAAGCCGCTCATCGTGTGGCAGATCGAGCGGCTGGCGGCGGCGGGCATCGAAACGATCGTCATCAATCACGCGTGGCTCGGCACGCAGATCGAAACCGCACTGGGCGACGGTGCGCGCTGGGGCGTCGCGCTGCGGTATTCGCCCGAAACCGAAGCGCTGGAAACGGCGGGCGGCATCGCGCAGGCGCTGCGGCTGATCGGAGACGGCGTGTTCATCGCCGTCAGCGGCGATGTGTTCTGCGATTTCGATTACTCGACCCTGCACGACCGCGCCGAAGCGCTCGAAGCACGCGACGAACCGGGCATGCATCTCGTGATGGTCCCTAATCCGCCCTTCCACGCGAAAGGCGATTTCGCGCTGAGCGACGGCGTGCTCGCGCTCGACGGCGCGCCACGCCACACCTTCGGCAATATCGGGCTCTACGACACGCGCATGTTCCGCGATCTCGCGCCCGGCACGCGTCGCGCGCTCACGCCGTACTATCGCGAAACCATCGCAGCGGGGCGCGCGAGCGGCGAACTCTACGCCGGCCGATGGGAAAACGTCGGCACGCCCGCGCAACTTCGCGCACTCGACGACGAACTGCGAACCCGCTGAGCGGCGGGCGCGCGCCGGGGATTGGGACGCATCCGATGGTAAAATGCGCGGTTCTTCCGTCTTTTCCCTTCCGGCCGCGCCTGCAATCATGTCCGATACCCGTCCCGATACCCTTTTCGCGCTGACCGCGCTCTCGCCGCTCGACGGCCGCTACGCCGCCAAGACCGAAGCCCTGCGCGAATGGCTCTCCGAAGCCGCGTTCATGCGCCATCGCGTGACGGTCGAGATTCACTGGCTGATCGCGTTGTCGCGCGCCGGTTTCGCCGAAGTGCCGCGCTTCTCCGAAGCCTCCGAGCAATTCCTGCTGAGCCTCGCCGAGCGCTTCACCGCGCACGACGCAGCGCGCATCAAGGACATCGAGCGCGTCACGAATCACGACGTGAAGGCCGTCGAATACTGGCTCAAGGAGTCGGTCAAGGGCCAGCCGGAACTGGAGCGCGCGAGCGAGTTCATCCACTTCGCGTGCACGTCCGAAGACATCAACAACACGTCGCACGGCCTGATGCTCGCCGGCGCGCGCGAGCGCGTGATCCTGCCCGCGCTGCGCTCGGTGTACGAACGCCTCGTGAAGCTCGCGCACACGCACGCCGAGCAACCGATGCTCTCGCGCACACACGGCCAGCCCGCCAGCCCGACCACGCTCGGCAAGGAGATCGCCAACGTCGCGGCGCGCCTGTCGCGCGCAATCCAGCGCATCGAGAAGGTCGAACTGCTCGGCAAGATGAACGGCGCGGTCGGCAATTTCAACGCGCATCTGTCGGCGTATCCGGAATTCGACTGGGAAGCGTTCTCGAAGGACGTCGTCGAGAATCGGCTGAAGCTCACGTTCAATCCGTACACGATCCAGATCGAGCCGCACGACTACATGGCCGAACTGTTCGACGCCGTCGCGCGCGCCAACACGATCCTGCTCGACCTCGACCGCGACGTGTGGGGCTACATCTCGCTCGGTTACTTCAAGCAGAAGACGAAGGCCGGCGAAATCGGCTCGTCGACGATGCCGCACAAGGTCAACCCGATCGACTTCGAGAATTCCGAAGGCAACCTCGGCCTCGCGAACGCGACGCTGCGCCATCTCTCCGAAAAGTTGCCGGTCTCGCGCTGGCAGCGCGACCTGACCGATTCGACCGTGCTGCGCAACATCGGCGTTGCGTTCGGCTATTCGCTGCTGGCTTACGACGCGCTGATCCGCGGCCTCGACAAGCTCGAAATCAACGCGGCGCGCCTGAACGAAGACCTCGACAATACGTGGGAAGTGCTCGCCGAGCCGGTGCAGACGGTGATGCGCCGCTACGGTATCGAGAATCCGTACGAGCAGTTGAAGGAGCTGACACGCGGCAAGGGCATCACGCGCGAGGCGTTGCAGACGTTCATCGGCGGTCTGGCGATTCCCGCCGATGCCAAGAAGCTGCTGCTGGAAATGACGCCGGGTTCGTATATCGGCAAAGCGGCCGAACTGGCGAAGCGTATCGCCTGATTCGCGGCGCAAGGTCGAAGAAAAAGCCCCACGCTTTGCGGCGTGGGGCTTTTTTTCTGCAACGTCAAACGCGAGATCAGCGCGTCTTCAGTTCCTCGATCACGATCTCGACGATTTCCTCGGGCGTGTGCTCGATGCTCACCACGATCGCCTCGTCCGCGCCCGGCGCCTCGAGCGTATCGAGCTGGCTCTGCAGCAGCTTCGGATCGAAGAAATGTCCCGTGCGCGTCGCGAGCCGTTCGTGCAGCACGTCGAACGTGCCTTCGAGATAGACGAAGCAGACGTCTTTGTCGCCGTCGCGCAACACGTCGCGATACGAGCGCTTCAGCGACGAGCACGTGAACACCGCCGTCTCGCCCGCGCGCTGCTTTTCCTCGATCGCGGCGCGAATCGTCTTGAGCCACGGCCAGCGGTCGTCGTCGGTCAGCGGGATGCCCTTGTGCATCTTCTCCTTGTTGGCGGCGCTGTGGAACGCGTCGCCATCGGTGAACGAGCATTGCAGGCGCTCCGCCAGCAATTCCCCGATGAGAGACTTGCCGGCGCCCGACACGCCCATTGCGATCAGAATCATCGAAATCTCCTTACACGAACGCCGCGAGCACGAAAGTCAAGCCGAGTCCCATCAGGGAAATGAGGGTTTCAAGCAACGACCAGGTCTTGAAGGTCTGTCCGACGGTCATCCCGAAATACTCTTTGATCAGCCAGAAGCCGCCATCGTTCACATGCGAAAAGATCAGCGAGCCGGAGCCGGTGGCGAGCACCAGCAATTCCGGGCTCGTATGGCCGCCCGCCGCGGCCGCGATCGGCGCGACGATGCCGCACGCGGTCGTCATCGCGACTGTGGCAGAGCCGGTCGCCAGACGAATCAGCGCGGCGACGAACCAGCCGAGCAACAGCGGCGACAGATTCGCCTGCGAAGCGGTGGCGACGATCTGCTGCGAGATGCCGCTGTCGCGCAGAACCTGGCCGAAGCCGCCGCCCGCGCCCACGATCAGCGTGATGCCTGCGATCGGCGCGAGGCACTCGCCGCAGAACTTCTGGATCTGTTCGCGGTTGAAGCCACGCTTCGCGCCGAAGGTCCAGAAACTGACCAGCACGGCGATCAGCAGCGCCATATCCGATTGGCCGATGAAGCGCAGCAAATCGTTCGGCAGCGTCTTCGGCGTGAAGACCAGATCCGCCCAGCTTCCAACCAGCATCAGAATGACCGGCAGCAGAATGGTGAAGAGCGTGATGCCGAAGCTCGGCAGGTCGCGCTTCTTTTCCGTGTCGCCGTGCTTTTCCGTGAACTGGTCAGCGAGCGCGTTGGCGTCCGGCAGCTTGATGTATTTGTGGATCAGCAGCGCAAAGAGCGGGCCCGCGACGATCGCGGTCGGCACGCCGACGATCAGGCCGTAGGCGATCGTCTTGCCGATATCCGCGTGATACTGCTGCACCGCGAGCAACGCGGCCGGGTGCGGCGGAATCAGGCCGTGTACGACCGACAGGCCGGCGACCATCGGCAGGCCGATGAGCAGCAGCGATTTGCCGGTGCGTTTCGCGACGTTGAACGCGATCGGAATCAGCAGCACGAAGCCGACTTCGAAAAACACCGGCAAGCCGACGATGATCGCGACGACCATCATCGCCCAGTGAATGTTCTTCTCGCCGAACAGATGGATCAGCGTATTGGCGATGCGCTCGGCGCCGCCCGATTCGGCCATCATCTTGCCGAGCATCGTGCCGAGACCGACCACGACCGCAATGTGGCCGAGCGTGTTGCCGTTGCCGGTTTCGAACGACTTCACGATTTTGTCCATCGGCATGCCGACCGCAAGGGCGAGCAACACGGACACGATCATGAGGACGAGGAACGGGTAAACCTTGTAGCGGGCGATCATCAGGATCAGAACCGCGATCGCGATCACCGCGTAGAGCAGCAGCATGCTCCCGTGGACGGCTGGCATAACGCCTCCTTTGATTTTGTTGGGTTTTTCGCTATGCGTGCGTTTGCCGTCCTTGCGATGCACATGGCGGCAGCGCCCGGCAAGCGCGCGCACTGCGCTGGGTCATGGAATTTTACTTGTAAGCGAGGCGAATGGCGGGGAAATCGCCCGTGACGCCGGATTGGTGGGTTCGTGCGCAGTTTTGTCTGTTGCGAAAGGGTTGGGCAATAAACAAAAAAAACCGACGCTCGCTTGAACGTCGGTTTTGACACGAGGTGCACCGATCTTTCAACCCGCTGGCTTAGGCGGCACCGAGCCTGCAGCACACGCGAAGTTCGGTTCGCGCGCACTGCTACCGCCGGGCGGGTTTGAGGAGGTGCATCGACCGGCTGAACCGCCACGACCTGCCGATCCTTGCAGATATGGGCCGCTCGTGACAGACACGTGTCTTGCGACTCGAATAGACCGGAGCACGTGACCCGATAGGCATCACCCTGATTCGGGAGATTGAGCTTGCGCGTCGTGCCGGTCAAAACCCGTGTCTGTCGTACAAGGAGAAACGAGGCCGATAGTCGTGAGAACAGCAATGAGGAGTCTTGACATAGTGAATTCGAACGAACTCAGTGCGAACGTGAGCGATCCGTCCGAGCGATCGAAAGATTCTCGATCGCTCGGACGCAACAGGGCGCAGCCCTGCTTTCCTGTTACCAACGATAGGAAGCGTTCGCTCCGTACACAGTTCCGTTACGGCTCGTACCAACGCCTGCCTTCATCACCAAATTCTTAGTAACGCGCAAGTTCAGAGCAACGGCGGCAGCCGCATAGCCCTGGTACGACGCACCGCCCATATCGATCGACATCGTCTTGTCCTGGTCGATGTTCGGGATCATCGCCATCGCCGCGGCGGCAATACCCGAATAGGCCGTACGGCCTACGTGCGAGATTTTGCGCTGCAATCCGCCTATCACACTATCCGTGTACGTTGACAACAATTCTCCACTGGATAGGCGCCAGATCTTATTCGATCTACTTATGCCACCTTTCGGTGATATATGCTCTCCAAAAGGCGTTTCTCGTAAAACCGGTTTCAACAATCCATCGCAGTTGCATCTTTTCGCTATAGCTGGGCAATACTACCTGCCGCTGACGGTGTTAGCTATCGGCTCATCGGAAAGGTCTGCGATTCGTCGGCTTTCTTCATATAGAGTGCTTCAGCGCGGCGCGTCTTGGACGCGGCGCGAGCGCGCAACGGCTCGCCCTGCTCGGCCTCCTTCCACGCCGTGAATCCGTTCGGGGCGCCGCCGCGCCAATTCCGCGTCGCGAAGCGGGCACAACGGCTGCGAATGTTAAAATCCGCTCACTTTTTACGATATTGGGAAACGAGGTCTGGATGATCCGGCTCGCAAAAATGCTGGGGCTTATAATGTTGTCCCCTATTCTCCTCCTCGTGTTCGCATGCGCACTTGGGCTGTCTGCTGCGTACGACGCTACGAAACCACAGATACGTCGTTAAGAGCGTCGAGCATGTGAGCGAGCCACGAAGCCAGCCTTTCTCGACGGAACTAGAGGATGGGCGTCGCTATTGGTGGTCCTCTAACACTTGCTACCTCCGTTCGTGCTAACCGCCGAACAACAGAGCGCGCTCCGTTGGCTAATGCCGCCGACGTACGGTGCGCTGGCGGTCTATGTGTTCTTCGTCGTCTCCGGGTTCTCGATCTCGATCGCCTACGTACGAGGCGGGTCGAAGCGCGGCGTCGCGTCACTCGCTGTCCGTCGCTATCCGAGGCTGGTGATTCCGGTTCTCGCCGCATCCCCCTTGACTACGCGATGATGCGATTGAGACTCAATGAAGCGCCGCGCCCTGCGGCATGACGGGCCATACTAGCTGACCGGCTAACGCTTACCAGTTCCAAGCATCATTCCTCGATGCGCTCCGGTTTGGCACATGGGGTGTGTTTTTCAATTACAACACCAGCCACCACGTATAGTCCGGTGCTCTGGACAATGAGCGTCGAAATGGCGGGGAGCGCCCTCGTGCTTGGCGGACTTGCTGTATTCGGCAACAGTCACACAAGATGGCAGCATACGTCGCATCATGGGCCGCCTTTGCCTACTTCGATTCACCACTGTCTGCATTTGTAGCTGGCATGGTGCTCGCCGAGTTCCATGATGAGCTGCACTCGAGAAGTTCAGGCAAACCGGAACGTCACTGTTGCTGGCGATCGCGATCGCCGGAGTATGGTTCGTCTCCGCTAAAGAGCGACAGCTTTATGCGAGTTCAACCGTGATCTCCTTTCTTGGAACGATCCTCGTCGCTGCCGTCGCCGTCAGCGCCGCGGTCACGCGGGCAATGAGCGCCAGCGTTTCGTGCCTGTAGGACACCTGTCATTCCCGCTTTACCTTACGCATGGCGTGATCCTCTGCCTCGTTGCTTCGAGGGTCGGCATCTGGCTGCTGATCGGCGAAGACGACGGCTACGTCACTGCCGCGATCGAAAACAGCTGTTGTGCCGCCGTGCCTACTAGCCGCCTGGCTGTCCGCTCCGATTGAGTCATTTGCGACAGACCCGGAAAACGAATCTCTGATCGCGTCGGACTATCCTCTAGCAAGCCATCACAGAACACGAGAGATGCGTGAGATGGCTGCCGCAGCAGCACTTCGAAATAGGCTGCTGATGTTGGCCACTTGCGGAATCATCCAGAAATCGTCATATCGCTGGTTGACGAAAAGGTGCTCCCCGAAGCTCGGCTTGTTGAAGAGAATCGACTCCATCGCGTGCACCATCTCGAAACCGCAGCAGTAGGACACGAGCCGGGCGCCACGCCGCTTCAGATAGTCCGTCGCCATCGGGTCGAACTGGCCGCCGAGTTCGATCAACACGTCGACGTTGTCCTTTGCGTGATCGAACGTGACCGTCGGCCAGCGCTCCAGATCCCAGGGCAACTTGTCAGTGATCGGAATGTACGTCGTCTTGACGAGCACCACGCTTTCCACATTCGGGCAATTCTTGAGCGCTTCCGCCAAAAAAACGGCGTTTTGCTTGATGCCGTTGTTCCAGAGCGTCTCGACCTCGTGATGTAGACCGATCGTGATCCAATACGCAGCTTCTCCATTGCCCGTCACTCCATTGCGCCAATGCTCATTTCCTGAACTTCATCGTCATGCCTTCGCGTAGACCGCTTCGAGCGCTTCCGTGTAGATGCGTACGTTCTTCTCGCTCTCCGGATCGAGCTTGCGCAGGAACGACTTGGCCGTCGCGCGGTAGCTGTCGAGATTCTCGTCATGCACTTCGAACGCGCGCGCAACGCCCGGCCGCCCTCCTCGCAGTCGAGATCGTGATAGCGGTAGCCGCAATCGTCGATCAGATGCGAGTTGTGAATCAACGGATACGCACCGTACAGCGCCTCGTAATACACGTAGTTCTGCGCGTTTTCCCACTGGTGACTGACCACTGCGTCCACCGAGATCGTAACAATCTGCGCGAACGGAAACCGACCTTCGAACGAACCGAGTCCGTGCTTCACGTAATCGAGGCTCTGCGCGAAACCGACGAAAGCCGAGTGGTCCATCAGCTTGAACGTGTTGTATGCCCACACGCGCTCGAGCATGTCCGGATTTTCGCGATGCGCCACGTCGCAGGCGAGCATCGGGATGTAGCTCGTCTTCACCATGCAGACGTTCGGCTCGAAAATGCCCACGCGCCAGCGGCGACGGCCCGGCTGATAGCCAAATTTCTGACCGTTCGGCACCTTCGCGGCTTCGCGGTCGAGCACGACCGGACTCCACAGATGCGGCATGAGCTTGACCGGCGCGCGGAACAGCGTTTCGAAATACGGCTTGCAGCTGACTTCGTATTCCGGCAGCGTCCAGACTTCATCGTAAGGCGCGCCCGAAACGAGCAGCGCGTGCTGAAGGTTGAACACCATGCGTTCGATGTCGATGACGTAGTCGTTGCCCACGCGCATCGTAATGATCTTGCCGCCACGCTCACGGAACTTCACCGACCACTCTTTGTTGAGCTGCGCGCGCATTTCGATCATGACGTCGAGTTTCGTCTGGGCCGTTTCCATGTCGATGGAGCGGCACCGGCGAATCCGAAAGAAAGCGCTTGGCGTCCTCGGGACCGCCGTCGCCGCCGCCCGTCACCAGATAGGTCGACTTCACGCGCGGCGAGCGCATCAACAACATCACGAGATAAAGACAATTCTGAAAAATGCCGTTTTCCCAAAGCGATTGCTCGCCCTTGCGGATGTAGATGGAAACGCCGACATTGATCCGCTCCGGCATGCGGGATTTGCTTTGCATGTTCATACGCCTACCTCGAGCTTGCTTCCCTGGCAAAGGTTGATCAACCGGTCTGCGAAGGCATCCAGCTTTGCTTGATTGAAAGGATTCACCGCGTCGATGACGCGCTGCGCACTTGCGCGGTATGCATCGAGATTGCTGTCGTGTTCACGGAAGGCGCGCAGCAGTTGGCGTCCGCCCTCTTGCGCGTCGAAGCCCGGGAAATAGTAGCCCGTGTCCTTGAGCCACGGCGAGTTGTGAATCAGCGGATAACTGCCGTAGAGCACATCGAGATACAGATAATTCTGATCGTTGCCCCATTGATGCGACACCACGGCATCCGCGTATTGCGCCATGAAGCCGGCGATGTCGTCACGGCCATGGAACGTCGACTTGGAATCCTTCACGATATCCAGCGAGTTCGCCATGTACATGAGCGTCGGGTGATCCTTCATGTGCATTGAATTGAGCACATGCATGGCCGATACGCTCGAACGATCCGCGCGATACGCTTCCTTACAGACGAGCACCGGAATGCTCGACGTTTTCACGACCGAAATATTCGGCTCGAACATTGCAACGCGGAAACCTTGCGGCTGGATGGCCGGCTGAGCCGACGCGTTCGCGCGGCGCTCATAGCCGTAGCGCAGGCCGTGTTCTTCCACTTCCGCGATGCGCTGTTGGACGAACTGCGGATGCCAGATGAACGGAATGAGATGAACCGGGCAGCGATGCAGCGTGCGCATCATCGGGACGGACAGACGGTCCTTCGACATCAGCCAGACCTGGTCGTAACGGTCGGGACGCATCACATGAACGGGCTTGTCGAAGACCGGCGACTCGACGAGCCCAACATAAGGCTGGCCGCAACCGTAGTAGGCGACTTTCTTGCCACGTGCGCGCATGAGGTCGAGCCATTGCGTGTCGAGCGCACCGCCCATTTCGAAGATGACGTCGACGGCATCGGTCGCATCCGGAATGCGCATGATGCGCAAACCCTTCAACGCGGCGTCGACTTGCGGCGGCAATGCGTTCTGCTCGCCTACGTCGATCAGCGAAACGCTCTCGACGAATGGAAGCCTCTGAAGCGCTTCCGCCAAAAAGATCGTTCTGGCCCAGGCCGTTTTGCCAGATGTTTTGGCCTTGATGCGTGACGACTGAAATTCCGACTCGAATGGTCATCGGATTGGCATCCTAAAAATGACGAGACTACGCTTTTGGGAAAAGATGTTCCGCGGTAACTTGATCGCGGCGACCCGCAAGGAATAAAAGCAGCGGGCGGCGTGGCGTTGCTGGACTCATGCAGCAGCAGCGGAAGTAAGGAGTTTTCGCGCAAAACGCGTTGAAAATTCCTAATTGAAGCGCTTCCGCGTCTTAATATATCGGGAAACTTCTGAAGCCTAAATATATAGAAGAAGCGTCGAAATTCCCAGTAATGCGCGAATAAATGAGAACAGGCTTATCTGAGTCTTAATTGAAGCTCAAGTCGCCTTAATCGCCGTGATTTTTGAAATTCGAATTAGTCTGATTCACTAAGCGAAAGAATGGCAGGCCAAGCAGAAGCGGCAGCAGAGCAGATGCGCGGGACTGAAAGCGAAAAAGCGCGTCCGACCGCTCACACAGTCAGGACGCGCTTTCTGAAACAACAAAAAGCTTACTGGTGCGGCGCCAGTTCGCTCGCAGCGCGTGCAAGACGCGTGACTTCCTCCCAGTTCTGCGCGGCAAGCGCGGCCTTCGGCGTCAGCCAGGAACCGCCGACACACACCACATTCGGCTGTGCGAGAAAGTTGGTTGCGGTTTCAGCCGTGATCCCGCCCGTCGGACAGAATTTCAGATTCGGGAACGGTCCGTAGAACGCCTGAAGCATCGGAATGCCGCCCGCCTGCTGCGCCGGGAAAAACTTGACGATTTCGTAGCCCAATTCCATTGCGGCGATGATATCGCTGGGCGTCATCACGCCCGGCAGCAGCGGCAAGCCGGCGTCCTGCGCGGCCTTGTGCATGTCCTTCGTGAGACCGGGCGACACGCCGAACTGCGCGCCCGCCTTCTTCGCCTGCGCGCAATGCTCGGGCTTCGTGATGGTGCCCACGCCGACGACGATATCGTCGGCCAACTGGCTCGCGCGCTCGATCGCGCCGATGCCCGCTGGCGTGCGCAGCGTGATTTCCAGCACTTTCACACCGCCCGCATGCAGCGCGCGCGACACATGTTCGCCTTGCTCGACCGTTTCGAACGCCAGCACCGGAATCACCGGGCCCAGACGCACGATTTCGCTTACCGATTTCATTTGATGCGACTCCTGTTTTTGATGCGGCGCCATTCGGTCTGTCCGCGGTTGCTCGACGTTGCGATGTTCAATGCTGCGTGGCGTGCGCCTTGTTCAGCGCCGATGCCGCGGCGCGCGCGTTATCGCGAAGCGGATTCTTATCTTGCGGGGCGGCCGCGCCGTTCGCCCCGTCGTGCGCGGACGTCGCGCCGATGAGCGCGCCGAACACCGACGCCCCCTCTTCCGCTGGCAGCGCCGCGCTACGGAATACGCCGAACAGTTCGCGTCCGAATCCTGCTTCGTTGTCCGCCTGATAGAGCGGCGCTTGTACTTCCCGCGATGCCCACTCGTTCGCATCGATTTCGATGTCGAGCACGCCGGCGGGCGCGTCGATCACGAGCATGTCGCCGGTGCGGACCTTGCCGAGCGGTCCTTGCAGCAGCGCCTCAGGCGACACATGAATAACCGCCGGCACCTTGCCCGACGCGCCCGACATGCGCCCGTCCGTGACCAGTGCGACATGGAAGCCCTGATCCTGCAGCACGCCGAGCAGCGGCGTCAAACGATGCAGTTCGGGCATGCCGTTCGCGCGCGCGCCCTGGAAGCGCACGACGGCGACGAAATCGCGCTTCAGTTCGCCCTTGTCGAACGCTTCCTGCACTTCCTCTTGCGAATTGAACACGATGGCCGGCGCCTTCACCATGCGATGCTCCGCCGCAACCGCCGAAATCTTGATGACGCCGCGCCCGAGCTTGCCCTGCATGAGACGCAGCCCGCCGTCCGGCTGGAACGGCTCGCCGATGCCGCGCAGCACCTTGGTGTCGTGGCTTTCGGGTGCGCCGTCGACCCATTGCAGTTTGCCGTCGATGAGCTTCGGCTCCTTCGTATAGTGCGAAAGCCCCTTGCCCGCGACCGTCTGCACATCTTCGTGCAACAAGCCGCCTTCGAGCAGATTGCGTACGAGGAACGCGACGCCGCCCGCCGCGTGGAAGTGGTTCACATCGGCCTTGCCGTTCGGGTAGATCTTCGCGAGTAGCGGCACCACTTGCGAAAGCTCGTCGAAATCGTTCCAGTCGATCATGATGCCCGCCGCCCGCGCGATCGCCACGAGATGCAGCGTATGGTTGGTCGAGCCGCCCGTCGCCAGCAGCGCGACGATGCCGTTCACGATCGCCTTCTCATCGACCACATGGCCGATCGGCGTGTAGTTGCCGCGTTCCAGCGTGATATCGAGCACACGACGCGCGGCCTCGGCCGTGAGCGCGTCGCGCAGGGGCGTGTGCGGATGCACGAACGCCGAGCTCGGCAAATGCAGGCCCATCACTTCCATGAGCATCTGGTTGCTGTTCGCCGTGCCATAGAACGTGCAGGTGCCGTGTCCGTGATACGCCGCGGATTCCGCTTCGAGCAGCGCGCCCCGATCGCATTTTCCGGTCGCGAACTCCTGGCGCACTTTGGCCTTGTCGTCATTGGTCAAGCCGCTGGTCATCGGGCCGGCGGGCACGAAAATGGTCGGCAGGTGACCGAACTGCAACGCGCCGATGGCCAGCCCCGGCACGATCTTGTCGCAAATACCGAGGCACAGGGCCGCGTCGAACATGTTGTGCGTGAGCGCCACGGCCGTGCTCATCGCGATGACTTCACGCGAAAAGAGCGACAGTTCCATGCCGGCGTTGCCTTGCGTGATGCCATCGCACATGGCTGGCACGCCGCCCGCGAATTGCGCGACGCCGCCGTGCTCGCGCGCCGCCTGCTTGATGATGTCGGGGAAGTTCTTGTACGGCGCGTGCGCGGACAGCATCTCGTTATAGGACGAGACGATGCCGATGTTCGGCTCGCGAATCGCCTTGATCGCTATCTTTTCCTCGCCTTCGAGTCCGGCGAAGCCGTGCGCCAGATTCGCGCACGAAAGCGCGCCGCGCGCCGGAAACTTGCCGTGGGCGGCATCGATGCGCGCCAGGTATGCGGAACGCGTCGGCTTGCTGCGCTCGATGATGCGATCGGTGACTTTTTTGAGTTGCGAATGCGGGGAAACCATCGAAGCTCCTTCGTCTTACGCCCGGCGCGCCTGCCGTCGAGGTTGGGTGGAATGTTGCGGAGAACGGCGTTCGGTTCGTTGTCGTGCGATATTGCCGTGTTTCGCGATGTTAGTAGAAAAACTACATTGTGACAACGTGAATTCCTGCATACATTTTAAGCAACCGCATGATTAGAATCGCTTACAGGGAAACGGTCTACGGGATTTCCCTTAGATTGCGCAGACTGATTCTGTAGTATTTGTACATTCTCGATGTTCGGCTATAGTCCCAAGCAATTTTCAGCATAGGCGAGATTTCCGATGTTGCTGTCTCAAGTCGAAGCGAAGCGCGAGCAACTGCGGCCGTCCGAGCGCAAGCTGGCCGACTACGTGCTCGAAGCGCCGCGCGAGGTGCTCGACCTGTCGATGACCGATTTCGCGGCGCGCGCCGGCGTCAGTCAGCCGACCATCGCGCGGTTTTGCCAGGCGCTCGGCTTTTCGGGCTTCCGGGAATTCAAGATTCGCCTCGCTCAGAACATAGCAGCGGACGTTCCCACCGTTTACCGCGACGTGCGCGCGGACGAGCCGCCCGCGGGCGTCGCGGCCAAGGTGCTCGACCGGACCATCGGCGCGCTGATCGCCGTGCGCAATACGCTCTCGTCGGACAGCGTCGCGGCGGCCATCGCGATCCTGGCCGAGGCGCGCCGCATCGAGTTCTACGGCGCGGGCGGATCGGGCATCGCCGCGCTCGACATGCAGCACAAATTTTTTCGATTGGGCGTGCCGTCTGTCGCATACTCCGATCCGCATACGTACACCACTTCTGCCGCGCTACTCGGCGCGGGCGACGTCGTCGTTGCGATCTCCAATACCGGGCGCACCCGGGACATTCTCGACGCGTGCAGATCGGCGTTGAATGGCGGCGCCAAGGTCATCGCGATCACGCACGGCCACTCGCCGCTCGCGCGCTTGGCGACTGTCGGATTGTTCGCAAATGTCGATGAAGACACCGACATTTTTTCGCCGATGACATCGCGCGTGTCACATCTCGCGATCGGCGACATTCTGGCGGTTGGTCTGGCGCTGGCGCGCGGGCCGGCGCTCGCGGACAAGCTCGCTGAGGCGAAGGACGTGCTGGAAGGACGGCGGGTGGGAGCGTAAGCGGCAGAGGCGGCGTCGCCCTCGAATGAAGAGTGAACGATCGCCTATGCTGTCCTTATTTCCGCTCGTTTATCTGGATCACACATGAGCAGTTCCTTTTCCGTCGAGCGTTTCGAATCGTGCGTCCACAGTGGGAAACCGGATGAAGCCATCGCGCAGCTTTCCGAACTCCATGCATTGCTCCGCGAGCAACCATTCACGGATCTGCTGACTTTGATGGCGCCTTCCGGAGCGTGGCCACGACCCAGCAGAGAGGCGTCGCTCGAACGCTTCGCCGCTCGCATGGCGGCGGCCATCACCGCTCTTATCGGGAATACCGAATTTACGTTCACCGAGGCGCAAGTCACGCGCTTATCGGGCTGTCGCTCGCTCATCCAGCACTTGCTCGGCGCTGCCCCGCTCAAGAATGCGGATTATGTCGCGCGCAGATTCCTTCCTGCCGTCGCAGAAGACGGGACCGTTCAACTCCCTTTTCCCGACGCGATAAAAAGGCTCAGCATTCTGTGCAACTCCGAATCGCAGTTGCCACTCGACTATCCCGCGTGCATGCGTGCAGACCCCATTCCCACGCTCAACCTGGCCATCGCGACAGCCGGTGAGATGCTTCCCGGCAGCGCCGATGCACACCGCAATCGAGAAGCGCTACTCGGCTGGCTCGACAGGACGCTCGATGAACAGAGCGATCTCCGGGACATCGAGATTAAGGGATTGCTGGCGCTCTACATGCATTGCACCTATGCGGAAATCGAACACCGGCACGAAATCAAACGAAGCATTAACAAGCTCGTGCGCAGGACGCTCGCGAACGCCGGGCTGTCTGATCTGATCCCAGACCTCGCCACCTCGCGACGCGCCGGGCGAGCGCGACCGCTCATGCTCGTCGTGCTTGAAGCCTTCGTGGATGGCCATTCGATCATGCGTACCCATTCCCGCACGTTGTCGGCTGCGCGCGCCCACTTCGACATCGTGGCGATGTGTTCAGCCGACACTATCGGAGATCTCGGACGCAAGGTCTTCACACGAGTGATCAATTTGCCTGACCACGAGGGATTTGTGCCCGTCCTCAAGACAATTCGCGACTTTGCGGAGACGGAAAGCCCTGACGTTCTCTATATGCCGAGTGTTGGCATGTCCTTGTTGTCGATCAGCGTGTCCAATATGCGCCTCGCGCCGCTGCAGATTGCAGGACTCGGCCATCCCGCCACCACGCACTCGGAGTGCATCGACTATGTGAGCGTCGAGGACGACTACGTCGGCGATCCGGCGTGTTTCAGTGAAGCGCTTCTGAGACTTCCCAAAGATGGCCAGCCTTATCGGCCTTCGACGTTTATGGAAGCGGTCCCGCCCCGGAGGAAGAAGGCGGCAGGACGGGTAGATATCGGCATCGCCGCGAGCCTGATGAAGCTCTCGCCGAGCTTTTTGGATGCGTGCCGCCAGGTCTCCGCGCGCAGCAAGGTTCCGGTTCACTTCCATTTTCTGACGAGCGGTGGCGACACGGTCACGCTGCTGCATCTGTCGAAAGTGGCCGGACAGGCGATGGTCACGAAAAACGGAACGGTCCTGCCCCACCAGTCCTACATGGACTACGTGAACTATCTCAACAACATGGATATGTTCCTGAGCCCGTTCCCCTTCGGCAACACGAACGGCATCGTGGACGCATTCACGGTCGGATTACCGGGCATCTGCAAGACTGGCCGGGAAGTGTTCGAGCGCATCGACGGCGCGATGTTCATGCGCGCCTATATGCCCGGCTGGATGGTCGCGGAAACCGCGGAGGAATACATCGAAGCCGCGGTGCGACTCGCGAACAATCACGACGAGCGTGAATCGCTGCGCCGCTACATGCTCGAAAAGAACGTAGTGCAGCGCTTCTTCGAAGGGCGTCCGGAAGTCTTCGGTGAAATGGTGCTCGATCTGGTCAACGAGCAACGCCTCAGAACGGCTTGATCACCACGAGCAAGGTCGCGCCGAGAAGCCCGAGAACCGGAAGTTCATTGAACATCCGATACCACCTGTCCGAGCGCCTGTTCTCGCCGCGTTGAAACGTGTGAAGCAAGCGCCCGCAATACGCGTGATACACGATGATCAACGCGACGATGGTCAGCTTCGCGTGCAACCAGCCCTGCCCCGCGCCGATCCCGACGACGAGCCACAGCCACAGCCCACACGCGAGCGCGGGCACCGCGATGAACGTCATGAACCGGAACAGCTTGCGCGCCATCAGCAGCAGCCGCGCGGTGGCCGCCGGATCGGTTTCCATCGCGAGATTCACGAAAATGCGCGGCAGATAAAAAAGCCCCGCGAACCACGAGGCCACCAGCACGATATGCAGCGATTTGATCCAGAGCATCGTTGTTCTTGTCGACTCGCGCTTATTGACGCACTTCGCCGCGCCCCAGCACGACGTACTTGAGCGAAGTCAGCCCTTCCAGGCCGACCGGGCCGCGCGCGTGCAGCTTGTCGTTCGAAATGCCGATTTCCGCGCCGAGGCCGAATTCGAAGCCATCGGCGAAGCGCGTCGAAGCGTTGACCATCACGCTCGCCGAATCCACTTCGCGCAGGAAACGCATCGCGCGGTCGTGATCTTCCGTGCAGATTGCATCGGTGTGATGCGAGCCGTAGCGATTGATATGCTCGATCGCTTCGTCCAGATCGGCGACGACCTTGATCGCGAGAACCGGTGCGAGATATTCCGTGCTCCAGTCTTCTTCGGTCGCATCGACGAGCCCGCCGATCTTCGCCGCTTCGAGCACGGCGCGCGCTTCGGCTTCCACGCGCAGTTCGACTTCCTTCGCCTGAAACGCGCGCGCGAGTTGCGGCAACGCTTGCTGCGCGATGCCGCGCGCGACGAGCAGCGTTTCCATCGTGTTGCAGGTGCCGTAACGATGCGTCTTCGCGTTGTCGCAGATCACCGACGCCTTCGCGAGATCCGCGCGATCGTCGACATAGACGTGACAGATGCCGTCGAGGTGCTTGATCATCGGCACGCGCGATTCTTCCATCAGGCGCGCGATCAGGCTCTTGCCGCCGCGCGGCACGATCACGTCGACGAACTCGGTCATCGTGATGAGCTTGCCCACCGCCGCGCGGTCCGCCGTCTCGACGACCTGCACCGCGTCCTGCGGCAATCCGGCCGCTTCCAGCCCAACGCCGATCAGCTTCGCGAGCGCCGTATTGCATTCGAGCGCCTCGGAGCCGCCGCGCAGAATCGTCGCGTTGCCGGATTTGAGGCACAGCGCGGCCGCGTCGATGGTCACGTTCGGCCGCGATTCGTAGATGATGCCGATCACGCCGAGCGGCACGCGCATCTGTCCGACCTGAATGCCGCTCGGACGGAACTTGAGCCCGCTGATCTCGCCGATCGGATCGGCCAGTGCGGCCACCTGCCGCAAGCCTTCGACCATCGTGTTGAGCGCCTTGTCGGAGAGCGTCAGGCGGTCGATGAACGCGGCGTCGTGGCCTTTTTCGCGCGCGCGCGCAAGGTCACGGCCGTTGGCTTCCTTGAGCGCCTCGCGCTCGCGTTCGATGGCGTCCGCCACCGCGTGCAGCGCCGCATTCTTCGCCGCCGTCGACGCCCGCGCCATCGCGCGCGACGCCGCACGTGCGCGGCGGCCGAGGTCGGTCATGTATTGATCGATGTTCATCGTGGGTCTCATCCGTGATCCGCTTTCTTGAGCCGCCTTCACGGCCGAAGCGTCGATGCATCATTCTAAGCCGTTGCACGAATTGCAACAGCGCGTGACAGAAGCGTTCTAGCGACGCGGTCGTGGCGCTGGCGCAGCCTGCGCCGGCTTGCCACTGTGCGCGACGGCCATCGCCAGTTCGAACATGCCAGCCCACGGGTCCGGCGGCGGCTCGCTGCCGCGCTTGCCCGTGCTGCCCGAGAGCCCCTTCACCTGCCGGTCGAGGCGCGCCGCGAGCGACAGCGCCTTTTCCAGCGCTTCATCCGTCACGCGCGAGAGCGCCGGACCGATCAGCCGTTCGCGCGGCCCCCAGACGCGGTTCTCGCGCAACAGCGTGGCGAGCGGCTTGCCTGAAGCCACGCCGCGCTTGATGCGCAACAGCGTACGCACCTCTTCGACGAGCGCCCACAGCACGAGCACGGCGGCTTCGCCTTCGCCCTTCAGGCCATCGAGCATGCGTGCGAGACGGCCGACGTCGCCCGTCAGCATCGCCTCGTTGAGCTTGAACACGTCGTAGCGCGCGACGTTCAGCACCGCGTCGTGGATCTGCTCGAACGTGAGCACGCCCTCGGGATACAACAGCCCGAGTTTCTGAATTTCCTGATGCGCGGCGAGCAGATTGCCTTCCACCCGTTCCGCGATGAACGACAACGCGCGCCGACCTTCCTCGCCGGGCGCGACGCGCTGACCTTGCTGCGCGAGCCGCTGGCCGACCCACATCGGCAATTGCGCGCGTTCGATCGGATCGATCTTCAGCGCGACGCCCGCGCCGCTCAACGCCGTGAACCAGCCCGCTTTCTGCGTCGCGCCGTCCACGCGCGGCAGTGTGACGAGCGTCACGACATCCGGGTTATCGGCGTCGGCGAGCGTCTTCAGCGCTTCCGCGCCTTCCTTGCCCGGCTTGCCGGTGGGAATGCGCAGTTCGATGAGTTGACGGTCGCCGAAGAGCGACATCGATTGCGTCGCGCCGATGAGCGCGCTCCAGTCGAAGCCACGCTCGACGGTGAACACCGTGCGGTCCGTGAAGCCGCCCGCACGCGCAGCGGCCCGGATGCGGTCGCACGCTTCCTGCGCGAGCAGATGCTCATCGCCATAGACGACGTACAGACCCTTCAGGCCTTTCGCGAGGTGCGCTTCGAGCGCGTCGAGCTTCAGTTGCATGATGCTGACGGGCGCGGCCGATCAGAGCGGCGGCACCGGCAGCGGCGCGCGCGGCGCGACGCCCGGTGTCTGTTCGCCCGGCGCCGGATGCAGCGAGCGCACCGTTGCGAGACGGCGCGTCAGCTGATCGACCGCGTCGTTGCGCATGTCGTTGTATAGCAGCGTCGCTTCCTGGCCTTTTGCGAGCGTGTATTGATCGCTGTAGGTCATCGAGCGGTTCAGCACGATCGCGCTCGGCGGAATCAGCAGCGTGCCATCGGCGCCTGCCAGCGAATAGTTCACGTTGTACACGAGCTCGTATTCCTGCACGGCGCCCTGCGCATTCAGGCTCAGCGTGCGCAATCCCTGACCTTCCGACAGAGTGAGCGTCGCGTCCGGCTTCTCGTAAGGTTTGACGATCACCGTGTCGCTGCCGCCCTGCACCATGCGCTCGAGGCGCGCGACCATCTGCGGCACGCCGCCCGTGATCGCGAGCCGCTTGAACGCGTAGTCCTGCTGGCCGCGCAACTGGAAGCCGCACGCGGACAGCATCGCCGCGCCGCCGAGGAGCGTAAGAAATGAGCGCCTGCTCGTGCTGACTTTCCCGGTCACATCGACTCCCATGGTTGTACGCATCAGACGACGACGTTGACGAGGCGCCCCGGCACCACGATCACCTTCTTGGGCGCGCGGCCTTCCGCGAACTTCTCGAACATCTCGTGCGCAACCGCGGCCTTTTCGATGGCTTCGCGCGATGCATCCTTCGCGACCGTCAGCGCGCCGCGCACCTTGCCGTTGACCTGCAGCACGAGTTCGATCTCCGATTGCTCGAGCGCGGCTTCGTCGACCTTCGGCCAGGGCGCGTCGAGCAGCGGGCCGAATTCCTTTTCGTAGCCGAGTTCAGACCACAACTGGAACGTGACGTGCGGCACGACCGGATACAACACGCGCAAGAGCACGCCGAAGGTTTCGTTCAGCGCGCCGGCGCCCGCGTTCTTCGCGCCTTCGACCGCGTTGAGCATCTTCATCGCGGCGGAAACCACCGTGTTGTATTGCAGGCGGCCGTAGTCGAAATCGGCCTGCTTGAGCACAGTGTAGATTTCGCGTCGCAGCGTTTTGTCCGCGTCGTTGAGCGTCGAGGCATCGAGCTTCGCGTGCTGACGCAGCGCGTCGGCGTTGTCGTGCGCGAAGTGCCACACGCGGCGCAGGAATCGGCTCGCGCCTTCCACGCCCGCGCCCGACCATTCGAGCGACTGCTCCGGCGGCGCCGCGAACATCACGAACAGACGCGCGGTATCCGCGCCGTACTGGTCGATCAGCGTCTGCGGATCGACGCCATTGTTCTTCGACTTCGACATCTTCTCGACACCGCCGAGCACGACCGGCTGACCGTCCGCGTTGAGCGTGGCGCCGCTCGGACGGCCTTTGTCATCGTGCGCGACGGTGACGTCGAGCGGGTTGTACCAGGTCTTCTTGCCGGCCGCGTCCTCGCGATAGAACGTTTCGTTCAGCACCATGCCCTGCGTGAGCAGGTTCTTCGCCGGCTCGCCGAACTTGATGAGGCCCATGTCGCGCATGACCTTGGTCCAGAAACGCGAGTACAAGAGGTGCAGAATCGCGTGCTCGATACCGCCGATGTACTGATCCATCGGCATCCAGTAATCGGTGCGTTCGTCGACCATCGTGCTCGCGTCCGGCGCGCTGTAGCGCGAGAAGTACCAGGACGAATCGACGAAGGTGTCCATCGTGTCGGTTTCGCGCTTCGCCGCCGCGCCGCACTTCGGGCACGCGCAGTTCAGGAACGCTTCGGACTTGGCGAGCGGATTGCCCGAGCCGTCCGGCACGAGGTCTTCCGGCAGCACGACGGGCAGATCCTTCTCCGGCACCGGCACGTCGCCGCAGCTCGGGCAATGGATGATCGGGATCGGCGTGCCCCAGTAGCGCTGGCGCGAAATGCCCCAGTCGCGCAGACGCCAGGTGACCTGCTTGTCGCCGAGGTCCTTCGCCTTGAGATCGGCGGCGATCGCGTCGATCGCTTCCTCGGTGCTCATGCCGTCGTACTTGCCGCTGTTGATGAGGCGCCCCGCGGTCTTGTCGCCGTACCACTCTTCCCATGCGTCGGTCGAATAGGTCTTGTCAGCGACATCGATCACCTGATTGATCGGCAAGCCGTACTTCTTCGCGAACGCGAAATCGCGCTCGTCGTGCGACGGCACGCCCATCACCGCGCCCTCGCCGTAGGACATCAGCACGTAATTGCCGATCCACACTTCGACCTGCGCGCCCGTCAGCGGATGCGTGACGAAGAAGCCGGTCGGCACGCCCTTCTTTTCCATCGTGGCGACATCGGCTTCCGCCACGCCGCCGCGCTTGCATTCATCGATGAAGGTCTGCAGTTCGGCGTTGTCGCGCGCGAGGCGCGTGGCGAGCGGATGCTCCGCCGCGACCGCCGCGAAGGTCACGCCCATGATGGTGTCGGCGCGCGTGGTGAACACGCGCAGCAGCTTCGCTTCGCCGTCGATTTCATACGGGAAGCCGAAATTCACGCCGAAGCTCTTGCCGATCCAGTTCTGCTGCATGATCTTGACGCGCTCGGGCCAGCCGAGGCCGTCGAGATCGTCGAGCAGTTGATCCGCGTAATCGGTGATGCGCAGGTAGTACATCGGGATTTCGCGCTTTTCGACCAGCGCGCCCGAGCGCCAGCCGCGCCCGTCGATGACCTGCTCGTTCGCGAGCACGGTCTGGTCGACCGGGTCCCAGTTCACCGTCCCGGTCTTCTTGTACGCGATGCCCTTTTCCAGCATCTTCAGGAACAGCCACTGGTTCCACTTGTAGTACTCGGGCGAGCAGGTTGCGACTTCGCGCGACCAGTCGATGGCGAGGCCCATCGACTGCATCTGCTTCTTCATGTACGCGATGTTGTCGTACGTCCACTTCGCCGGCGGCACGTTGTTCGCCATCGCCGCGTTCTCGGCGGGCATGCCGAACGCGTCCCAGCCCATCGGCATCAGCGTGTTGTGACCGTTCATGCGCAGATAGCGGTACATCACGTCGTTGATGGTGTAGTTGCGCACGTGCCCCATGTGCAGCTTGCCCGACGGATACGGCAGCATCGAGACGCAATAGAACTTGGGCTTGGCCGACGTCTCGGTCGTCCGGTAGACGTCGTTCGCGCGCCAGTTGCTCTGCGCGGCGGATTCGACGTCGGCGGGTACGTATTTATCGTGCATGGTGTGGTTTGGCTTTCGGCAAATGCTGGGAACGGACTTTGGAACCAGCCGCTACCGATATGGGCGACGAGTCCAGGCGCTGCGGCATTGCTGACACGGCGCGGCGTCGGATTTTCGGGCCTGCTGGCTTCCGCAAGGCCCGCCGAACGGGGAAAACGGGATTATACCGTTCGATGCGCGGCAACTCGCGCGCTTATCGCGCGGGCGCTTGCGCCTGCGGCCGCGCTGGCTGCGTGACAAAGCCGATGCGCTCGAGCCCCGCCTGCTGCGCCGCGCCCATCACCTGCGCGATGACCTCATAGCGCGTCGCGCTCGACGCCCGCAAATGCAACTCGGGTTTTTGCGCCGCCTTGCCGGCATCGGCGAAGCGCGCGCGCATCTGCTCGAAGCTGACGGGCGTGTCGTTCCAGAAGAGCTTGCCGGCGTCGTCGATAGACAGCGTGATGGTCTGCGGCGTCTCGCGCGCCGGTTGCGACGCGACTTTCGGCAGATCGAGCCGGATCGCGTGCGTGAACAGCGGCGCGGTGATGATGAAGATGACGAGCAGCACGAGCATGACGTCGATGAGCGGCGTCATGTTGATGTCCGCCATGGGCGCGCCGTTGGGCTTCTTGTCGAGTCCGCCGAAGGCCATCGTCGCACGCTCCTATTCGGCCGGGCCGCAGACGAACGTGTGCAGATCGTGCGCGAAGCCGTCGAGTTCCTCGGAAATCTGCCGCACGTAGCGGCCGAGCACGTTGTACGCGAGCACGGCGGGAATCGCGACGACCAGCCCGAACGCCGTCATGATGAGCGCCTCGCCCACCGGCCCGGCGACGTTTTCGATCATCGCCTGCCCGCTCGACGCGATGCTGCCGAGCGCGTGATAGATGCCCCATACGGTGCCGAGCAGGCCGACGAACGGCGCCGTGCTGCCCACCGATGCGAGCAGAACCTGGCCGAATTCGAGCCTGCGTTGCGAACGGAGCATGGCCTCGCGCAGCGCGCGCAACACCCGTTCACTGCGCTCGACGCGCGCGAGCATCGCGCCGGGCATGTCGGTCTCGGACGCGTGCCACGCGGCTTCGGCAAGCGGCAGGAAAACGCGCTCGCGATCCGCGCTGCGTAGCGCACTGATGCCGTCTTTCAGATTCTCTGCCTGCCAAAAGCGCTGCAAGGCGCGTGGTCCTTGCCATTTGGCGTGCGCGAGAATCCACGCCTTCACGAGCAGGAAGCACCAGCTCGCGAGCGACATCGCGAGCAGCACGCCCGCGACCGCATGCGTGACGGCGTCGCCGGATTGCAGATAGTGAATGACGCCAGTCGCTGCCATCGTCGAGAACGATCAGCGCAGGCCGAGTACGTCCTGCATGTCGAAGAAGCCTTTTTCGTGTCCTTGCAGGAAATGCGCGGCGCGCAGCGCGCCTTGCGCATAGGACAGACGGCTCGCCGACTTGTGCGTGATCTCGATGCGCTCTCCGATGCCCGCGAAGAGCACCGTGTGATCGCCGACGATATCGCCGCCGCGAATCGCAGAAAAGCCGATGGTCGACGGATCGCGCTCGCCCGTCACGCCTTCGCGCGCGTACACGGCGCAGTCCTTCAGATCGCGGCCGAGCGCCTTGGCGATCACTTCGCCCATGCCGAGCGCGGTGCCCGACGGCGCGTCAACCTTGTGACGGTGATGCGCCTCGATGATCTCGATGTCGTAGCCGGTGGCGAAGTGCTTCGCGGCGAACTCGAGCAGCTTCATCGTGACGTTCACGCCGACGCTCATGTTCGGCGCGAACACCACGCCGATCTTCTCGCCCGCCTGCTTCAGTTGCGCCTTCTGCTCGTCCGAGAACCCAGTCGTGCCGATGATCATCTTCACGTCGTGGCGCAGCGCGGCTTCGAGATGCGTCATCGTGCCTTCGGGGCGCGTGAAGTCGATCAGGTAATCGGCATCGGCGAATACGCGCTCGATGTCGTCGGTCAGCAGCACGCCCGTGGTCTTGCCGAGGAACGCGCCCGCGTCCTGCCCGAGTTGCGGCACGCCGGGCCGGTCGAGCGCGCCTGCGAACTGCGCTTCGGAATCGTTGAGAACGGTTTCGATCAGCATCCGGCCCATGCGGCCCGATGCCCCGGCAATGGCGATCTTCATGGCAGTCTCGTATTGAATCTGAATCGCGCGCGCGACGCGCGATGGATGATGCGGATGGGCTGGCCGGATGAGGCCGCGCCAGGTCGAAACGCCTGGCGCGGCCTCATCCGCAAACGGCTGAACTGCTTACTGACTTTGCTGCGGCAGATAGAACTGCGCCTGACCGCTCGCATTGGCCGGCGTGGGCGACGAGCCCGACGGGCCGACCGCGCTGCTGTCCGGAATGTTGATCGTCTGCGGCCGGCGCTTCAGTTGAATCTGCGAGTTGCTGCCGCTCTGGCCGCTCGAGCCGGGCGCACCGCCCGCCGTCTGCGGCACGTTTGCGCGCACCGACGACTGCGTGCGGCCCGTCGGCATGTCGACCTGCGCCGTGGCGCGATTGGCGGCCTGCGCGGCTTCCTGATTGGCGTCGCCTGCAAACGCGGCCGCGGTGTTCGGCTGCGTGGACGGCTCGCCGACCGGCGCGGTCACTGCCGCCGTCGACGCCACCGCCGCCGATGCCGCCGCGGGCGCTACGGGCTTCGCGACCTTGATGCCCTTGTCGCCATCGATTTCCGCGAGCAGTTCGAGGTTCGACGGCAGGTTCTCGCCGCCCGACCAACTCACGACGCGATCGCTCGCGAAGTTCACGACGAAGTCACGCTGCTGCACGATCGACGTCGACCCGCGCTTGAAATAAAACACATAGTCCCAGCGATCGGCGTGGAACATGTCGCTCAGGAGCGGCGTGCCCAGAAGCTGCTTCACCTGATCGCGCGACATGCCGACCTGCATCTGATTCGCCGCTTCCTGCGAGACGAAATTGCCTTGCACGACCGTGATCCGATACGGCGTGATGCTTTGCGCGATCTTCTGCGTGACGCTGTCATACGCCGAGCAGCCGGCGAGCAATGCGGCCAAGGTTGCTGCGATCACGATTCCCCGCATGCGACGGCTCTCCCTGCAATTCGATAAAGATTTGACGAACATTTCACCTTTCACGCGAGGCGCTCCGAGGTCGCGCTCTTTTCATCCGATTCGCCTTGCATCCGCGTGGGATGTCGGGAATTGGAAAAACGCATTACTATGAGAACCTTGAATTGTACTCTAGGGATGCCTAGCCATGACCAATCCCGCCGATCTCAAAAATATCGGGCTCAAGGCGACCCTGCCCCGCCTCAAAATCCTCGAAATTTTTCAGCATAGTCCGGTGCGCCATCTGACCGCTGAAGACGTGTATCGGAGCTTGTTGAACGAAGAGCTCGATATCGGTCTCGCAACGGTGTATCGCGTGCTCACGCAGTTCGAGCAGGCCGGCCTGTTGTCGCGTAGCAATTTCGAATCGGGCAAGGCCGTCTTCGAGCTCAACGAGGGATCGCACCACGATCACCTGGTGTGCATCGACTGCGGACGTGTGGAAGAGTTTTTCGATGCGGAGATCGAACGCCGTCAGCAATCGATCGCGAAGGATCGCGGCTTCAAGCTCCACGAGCATGCGCTCGCGCTGTACGGCGCATGCACGAAGGAAAACTGCCCGCACCGCAAGCATTGAGTTTCGAGCGCCGGCTTCGCGGCGCCCGGAAATGAAAACCGCCGTCCATCTCGCGATGGACGGCGGTTTCGTTTCGCCTGTACGCTTTGTGATTTGCGTCTGCGATCGATTCGCAGTTGCATTTCGATTAGCACGTCACGCGGCGTGTACTTCGTGTTCGACCAGCGTGTAACGCTCCGGCAGATCGATCTCATCGCAATTCGGCGCATCGCCGCCGCGATCCACGACGATGAAATCGCCAGCTTGGTCGAGCACGATCAGCGGGTGATGCCACACGCCGCGCGCATAGTTCACGCCTTGCCAGCCGCGCGCGAAGAACGCGCGCAGTTTCGCCGGATCGAACTCGCCCGCGGGCGCGACCACCACGAGATAGCGCACGTCCGCGAGCGGCACGAACGCCTGGCTGCCGAGCGGATGACGCTCCATCATCGAGATCACGACCGGCTGCGGGCGCGGCTGGGCGCGAAACACGTTGATGAGCGGCCGCCCGCCGCTCTCGAAACCGACCTCCACATTTGCGAGATCGTGAAAGCGCTCGGTCGTGCCCGCGTTGATCGGAAAATGGCGCGCGCCGTCGAGTTCGATCACGTCGCCGAACGGGGCGAAGGCTTCGCGCGTCAGCGGTTCCAGCGTCAGCGTCTTCATTCCAGTTCACCGAAGATGCGCAGCCGCGACACGCCGCCATCCGGGTAGATATTGAAGCGTACGTGCGTCACCGGTCCGAGCGCGGCGATCTCCTTTTCGAAGCGATGCACGCTGTCCATCGAGAGCTTCTGCTCGTCGAGCAGCACGGGCCAGAACATCGCCTGCGTGACGAGCGATTCATCCGTGCCGCCTTCCACGCGCGCCGCCTGCAGCGAACAACGGTCCGGGTAGTTGCCCTTGAAGTGCGCGGTGTCCACTTCGATCGCGCGGATCACGCCGGGATTCGCCAGCGCGACGATCGCCCAGTCGTTGCCCGGCTCGCGCCGACGACGCGTTTCCCAGCCGTCGCCCATGTTCACGCCACGCCCGGGCATCAGCATTTGCGACGCGGGACCGAAATGCTGATTGTTCGCCGCGACGAGATATGCGCCGTTTTCGATCGCCGCGAGATCGAGCAGCGTGCCGCGTTCGACGCGCGAAAAGTCCGTCTTCGGCTGGCCATAAACACGCAAGCGCGCGATGCCGCCATCGGGATAGATGTTCACGCGCAGATGCGTGTAAGCGCGCGTATCGCCGATGTCGAGATAGTGATGATGATTACCCTGCAGCGTCGTCGACGGCACGATTTCGCGCCAGTCGCCATCGTCCTGCGGATTCGCGCTCTCGCTGTAGCACGCGTCGATCGACGCCGCCGGCGGGAAGTTGCCGGTGAAGTGACTCGTATCGATGTCGATGCCGTGAATCACGCCGGCGCGCGCGAGTTTGACGATGCAGTGATCGTAGCCCGTCGTGCGCTTGCGGCGCGTTTCCCAGCCGTCCATCCACTTGCCGTGTTCGTCGTACTTG